>DASTMJ010000097.1:0-8700 GCA_035714205.1 Flavisolibacter sp.
TTAAGTTAATAGAACGTATCATGGTATTTGAAATAAAACATCACCGCAAATGGTTATACATAGAGCCAAAAAAATTCTATTTCTTTCACTAAGTTTTTTAATTAACCATGTCCACGGATAAATCATGCCAGTTATATGACGATCAACTATTTTATTATTGACACTTTTACCAAAGAACCGTTTAAAGGAAATCCCACGGCAATCTTTTATACAACGGCGCCAATTCAAACACACATTGCTCAAATGGTTGCCAAGGAGTTGAATCTGCCGGTTACGGGTTTTATAAATAAGACTGGTCCCGAAAATGAAAAACACACAATAAGATACTTTACCCCGATCACTCAGATACCGGCTTGCGGACATGCAACATTAGCTGCAGCAGCGGTGTTGTTAGAAACAGAAAAAAGTGAGAAGGCAAACTTTACCACCAGTGAAAATATAAATATCGCAACAGAAATAATAAATGGGAAAATAGCACTCGCCTATCCAAAATACTTTACAGATAATTTTACTATTGAAAGAGAATTGCTTAACAACTTAGATCTTTTGGCTTACGTAGAAGCAGGTTTTTGTAAAGAATTGGAAACGCTTTTTATTGAACTTGAACAGGCTAATATTGTAAGAAACGTGAAGCCGGATTACCATAAGCTCCTCAGCCTTGATGTTTCTTTTAAAGAAGTGGTGATCTTCGCTCTGTCCGATAGCAATGATTATGATTTTGTGTTACGATCCTTTTGCCCATGGATTGGTATTGATGAAGACCCCGTTACCGGGTCTGTACATTCGGTTCTGGCCGTAAAATGGCAAAAAAAATTACAGAAAGATACGCTTAGAGCTTACCAGGCATCTGAAAGAGGCGGTGAAGTTGGGCTGCATGTTTTTGATGACAAGATCAACATTTCCGGAGATTTTGTAATTGTGGGCAGGGGCGAGCTTTCTATTTAGTTTCAACAATATGTTCATTGCACTTTTTCCAACACATACCAGTCAGTCACTTCACTTTCACCTTTTACCTGCCATAATTTTAACTGGGTTCCGTTCCACTCATACCTGAATTCACCATCCAGAATCAAACTCCAGTCAAAATCAGCCGTCCATACACATCTGTTTTCAAATTCAATAGTACTATTACCAGCTTCCCAATTACCATGGCAGATTGCCGGGTAGCGGGCATTACCTGACGCACCTGAAAAGATATTGTCATTTAAATTTAAAGTAACCTGTTGAACAGGAAAATTAACAAGAGGCGCTGTTCTGTAAAAGATCCCTGTGTAATTTCCCTCCAGTTCCTTTTCAAACTTTTCTTTGTTACATGATGCCAAACCAAACAAAATAAAAGCGGTCAATAACCACAATCTCATACCAGTTTTTTTGGTGTTGACACGAACATTAGAGCAAGCGTTGCATCAATATTGAAAAAATATCTCAGTAGCTCCGTATCCAAATGATGGGTGATATTGGTTAACAAACGACTTCACCTCTTTTTTAAGTCTAAGAATGTCATGTATCTCATCACGCAAACGGCCACTACCGATGCCATGAATAACAATCAATTGACTTTGACGGTGAGCCAAAGCCAGTTCGTACCATTTTTCAAATTCACGGAGCTGCATATCTAATATTTCTGCATTTGATAAACGTTTCCAGTTATCAGAAAGCTTTTCTATATGCAGGTCCACAACTGTTCGTGCGGGTTGTAAATGTTTTCTAATGTCTTTGAGACTGTAAACTTTTGCCCTTTTGGTATTCAACGCATCCAGTTCGATGGTTTCATCAGTAGATCTGTTGGGGAAGTTCTCAAAAAGCCTGTACGTAAATGTGGCTTCACCTTTTTGTTTTAATTCTTCTATCCTGTCAAATAATTGTTTCGGCTTAAGCTTTAAGGATGCTTCATAATAGTCTGCCTTGCTTTTGTCAGGTTGTAATAAAGAAAATTCGAATGTAAAATTGGGGCTGTCATTTATATCTTCAAAAGGAATATCGTGCAGATAAAAATCGCCAAAGGCATTGATCTCGTTTCGAATCTCAAACTCCGATTTCCCGTAAAACTGCAGATAATAACTAAAATTGTATGCTTTTTCTGTGCGGTTGATCAAATGAATTTTTAATTCTACCACCACGTCATCGCCAAATTCATCGGTTTCAAATTTTGGTAAAAAAGATAACCATACTCCATCCACCACTCTTTGTTGCGGTTGTTTTTCTTTTCTTACATCTTCAACATACTTTTTTTCTTTTTTCTGGGGAAATAGCTTTTTTTCTGTAAATCTTTTAAAATAAGGGAAGTCGATCTGGTCCATGTAAGCCGGAAACTTTACTCCTCTTACATCAATCATTACCATTTTATCATTGATAATATCAATAACCTCTCCTTCTTCGTTGGAGTGCAACACAATGATCTTATCTCCTACCTGGTACTTCATCCTGCAAAAATACCGGCAAAATTCTTTCAGGGAAGAATCCAGTTAATTCCGGTTAGGTTGTTCTTAATTTACTATGACGATAGCCATACAGAAAATATACCAATAACCCTAAGGCCATCCACCCAAAAAATACAAGCCAGCTATTAGCGGGAATCTCCACCATCAGGTATAAACAAAACAATACACCCATGATGGGTATAAATGAAAAATTTCGAATAAAGGTGAATACAGCCAGTAATATTGCTAAAAAAACAAATAGAAGAAACAAAACTTCCTGGTAATCTTCACTGCCCAAATTTGTTGCAGCTTCAGAGATGCGGCTTCTGAAAGCCACGATAAATACTATAACAATAGCTGGAACAATGAACTTACCATTGATATACGGTAACGAGAATCTCCCGGGTTGTTTTTCAATTCTGGGGAGAAATAACACGCCACCTGCTACTAATGCAAACGCAAAAAGAGTTCCAATGCTGGTAAGATCGGTCACTATTACATCTTCAAGAAAGAGTGCAGGAACAGCAACAAGAATACCGGTAACGATGGTTGCATATGATGGTGTTTGATAACGTGGGTGTATTTTTTGAAATCTTTTTGGCAGTAAACCATCGCGGCTCATACTCATCCAGATACGTGGTTGCCCTAACTGGAAGACTAACAAAACGGATGTTGTTGCCACCACCGCACTAATGGAAACTACTGTCTCTATCCATGGCGCTTTTTCTGCGAACACAAATGCCAACGGATCATTCACATCCTTGAAATTTGAATAATTTTCCATGCCTGTTAAAACCAAAGCTATCAGGATATATAAAACAGTACAGATCAATAATGAATAGATCATGGCCTTAGGCATATCCCTCTGCGGGTTCTTACATTCCTCGGCTGTTGTAGAAATGGCATCAAACCCGATATAGGCATAGAAAACGGCAGATACTCCTCTCAATACACCTTCAAACCTGTTGGGCAAAAACGGGGTCCAGTTATTTGTATCTACAAAAAAAGCTCCTGCCACAATCACAAAAATGATTACTCCTATTTTAAATAACACCATCGCATTGGCGGTCTTCTTACTTTCTTTAATTCCTATATATGCAAGCCATGTGATAAGGACTACTATTATAAAAGCGGGTAAATTGAAAAACACTTTATACCCGGCAAATACCGGCGCATTATTATAAGCCTCAACGGCAAACTGGTACGATTCCAACTTGCGGGGATCAGCAACCGAACCCGATGCAAGTGCAGTGGAAGCTTCAGTAAATGCATTTTTTGCTGACATAGGATCGATGAGCATCCAGTCGGGAAGGTTGATATGAAACACATTCACCAGCAAATTATTGAAGTATCCACTCCAGGATATAGCCACCACTATATTTCCAATTGCATATTCCAGGATCAGGGCCCATCCAATGATCCACGCCACCAATTCGCCGAAAGTGACATAGGAATATGTATAGGCACTACCCGCAACAGGTACTCTACTTGCAAATTCTGCATAACATAAAGCCGAAAACCCACAGGCTACTGCAGTGATAATAAATAAAATGGAAACGCCGGGCCCACCATTAAAAGCGGCATTACCTATTGTAGAAAAGATACCTGCCCCAATAACCGCAGCTATACCAAGGAAAGTAAGATCCCATACACTCAATACTTTTTGCAGGTGACTTGATTGATGTTGAGAGGCATCATAATCTTTTTTTATCTGGTCTATTGATTTTTTCCTGAAAAGTTGCCGGGCCATCTGCAGTTGATTTTAGCGGTTAAAATAGAGAAAAAAAGAGTTTGCCCGGTAGGTGATGAATAAGTTTTTAAAAAATGTTGAAAAGAAAACCTGATAAAAATCAGTTTTGAGGTTTACACGAATCATTTATCAAAAACAAATAGCAATTGAAATTTGCCGAAACAAATGAAGTGAAAATGGCGACGACAACATTTAATCAAACCATCACAGCATCCTATTCGGAAAAACAAACTTCTTATTTTACAAAGTTCATTAATTGGTGTAAAGGCCAGCAGGAACACCGCTTTTTATGGTTGGGACTTGCACTGGCAGGTCATGGATGTATTTTAACTCCTATTACCGTAATGGCGGTTTTAATGGCGGGCACTAATTTGTTCTTATTTATCCTGGCTTTGATAGCAATGGGAATGTCACTGGTTACCAACCTTGCTGCCATGCCTACAAAAATTACCATACCGATCTTTTTCTTAAGTATTTTGATAGATATAGCAATAATTATTTCATGTGTAATTATAGGGTTTGATATCACCAAAACGTATATTTAATGAAACCCTAGTACTGACGTTGAGTAAGATAAAGAGCCAGTTGTTTTAATGGCTCTTTTCTTTTTGATAGCACCGCAATATCTTCCAAATGCTGAAAAGCCTCCTGCATATATTTTTCCTTTAGTTCATGGGCCCATTCACCAACTTTACATTCTTTGAAAATAGCTAGCACTTTTTCAACTTTCTGTTCACTGGTTGAATCAAAGAGTGCCTGTAATTCCTCTTTTTTTGCAGCCGGGGCGGTTTCCAAGGCATGTATCAATAAAAAAGTTTTTTTATTGGCTAAAATATCTCCCCCAACCTGCTTACCTACTTTTTTGGGATCACCAAATGCATCCAGGTAATCATCCTGAACCTGGAATGCTAATCCCAGTTTGCGGCCAAATTCATAAATAAGATTTTGATTGCGCTCCAATGCTCCACCCAATACAGCCCCCATTTTTAAACTGGCAGCAAGGAGCACCGACGTTTTTAAACTGATCATATTGAGATATGCATCGAATCCAACGGCGTTTTGTTTTTCAAAGTCCATATCCATTTGCTGGCCTTCACAAACTTCACGTGCAGTAGTATTAAATAATCTAATGATTGAAGTTTTATATTTAGGAGAGATCTTGTTTAAATATTCATATGCAGCAACCAGCATAACATCACCAGCTAAAAGTGCCGTACTGTTGCCAAACTTTTCATGAACGGTTTGCATGTTCCTTCGTAAAGGTGCATTGTCCATGATGTCGTCATGGATAAGTGTGAAATTGTGAAAAAGCTCGATGGCAGTTGCCACCTGCCAGGCATCAATATTTATTTCATCAAACAATTCATTAGCCATTAAACAAAGCACCGGCCGTACCCTTTTTCCACCAAGCTGTAAAAAATAGCGGTTAGGTTCATACAGTGATCGTGGGTGTTCCGGAAAATGTTCTACAGAAAATTTCTCAGTAAATAGTTTTGAGAGTTCTTCAAACGTATGCATTAGTTTTCGTGCTTTTTCTTTTTACGCTTTTGTTTGATTTTATCTTCATTCTCTTCTTCAAGAGTTGCAGTTAAAACCCATTCATAATCCAGTTGCCTTTTTTCAAGATTGGCTGCAATTACCTTAATAGTTACCTTATCGCCCATCCTGAATTTTCTTCCGCTACGCATTCCTACAAGACTGTAATCTGTTTCTACCAATCTGAATTCATCGTATTCCGCAAGACTTGTGATACTTACCATGCCTTCGCATTTATGTTCAATGGTTTCTACCCAAAAACCAAATGCAGCCACACCGCTTATCACGCCTTCAAACTCTTCACCCAGGAAGTCTCTCATATATTCAACCTGCTTGTATTTATTGGCAGCTCTTTCAGCATCCATTGCAGCCCTTTCACGTTCACTGCAATGCTTGCATTTTTGTTCCATCTTTTTATCGGGCTTGATGGCTTTGTTCAACACCTGCTCCAGTACACGATGCACCATCACATCCGGGTACCGCCTGATCGGTGAGGTAAAATGACAATAATTTTCAAAACCTAATCCGTAATGGCCAATATTATCAACGGTGTACACGGCTTTCGCCATGGTGCGAATACCAAGTTGTTCCAATACATGTTGCTCAGGTTTACCCTGCACATCCTTTAACATGGTATTGAATGATTCGGCAATCAATTCCGGGGTGGATGTATCGAACTTATGTCCAAACTTTCTTGCGAAAGCCATAAAAGGCAATAATTTTTCTTCCGATGGAAGATCATGCACACGGTAAGGAAAGGGTAATGGCTTTTTATTAACCTCGATCTTTGAAACATTTTCAGCAACATATTTATTGGCAAGCAACATAAATTCTTCAATCAACTGGTGCGCCTCTTTGCTTTCCTTTACAATGATACCGATTGGTTTACCTTTTTCATCCAGTTTAAAACGAACTTCTGTGCTTGAAAAATTTATAGCCCCGGAATCGAATCTTTTCTTACGAAGTCGCTGTGCTATGCTGTTCAGCAAAAGTATTTCATCACTATATAACCCATCTTCTTTCTCAATGATCTCCTGCACTTCTTCATAGGTAAACCGATGATCGGAATGAATGATGGTTTTGCCGAGCCAATATTGTTTAACCTGGCCTTTCGGTGTCATTTGAAAAACAGCCGAAAATGTCAGCTTATCTTCTTTTGGTCGAAGCGAACATAAAAAATTTGAAATGTGTTCCGGTAACATGGGATTAACCCTATCGGGCAAATACACAGAGGTGGCTTTATGATACGCTGTTTCATCCAGGCTTGTATCTGCCTGTACATAATGACTAACATCGGCAATATGTACACCTATTTCATAGTTACCGTTTTTTAGAACCCTGATGGAAAGTGCATCGTCAAAATCTTTTGCGTCTATAGGATCAATTGTAAAGGTCAGTATCTCTCTAAAATCTTTACGTTTTTGGATTTCAGCATCACTGATCACCTCATTAATCCTTGCTGCTTCTTCCAAAACATCATCCGGAAATTCAATTGGGAAACCATTTTCCAATAGAATTTCTTTCATGGCCATATCATTGGAATCTTCTGCGTTTAATACATTCAACACTTCTCCAACAGGTCTTTTTTTTGTATCCTTCTCCCATTCTTTTATCCGTACTACCACCCTGTCCCCATCCTGTGCATTGTTAAAAGCGGCCTGCGGAATAAAAATATCCGGGATCTTTTTATTCCCTTCAGCCACAAAAAAGGCAAAGCCTTTATTCATTTCTATTTTACCTACAAATTCCATCTGTTTACGTTCCAGTACATCTACCACAACGCCCTGCATCCTTTTTCCACCCTTTTCAGGATTTACCTGTACCCGAACTGTATCGCCATGTAAAGCTGTATTAAAATCATTGGGCCTTACCAGAATATCTGTTTCTAATCCTGTAACCACTACAAATCCCATCCCCGACCTGGTTATTTCCAGTACACCTTTATACTCATCAAAGCGGCTTAGTTTTTTCTTCCCTGTCTTTTTTGAATTTTTTCGTCCCATATAGATCAAGAAGGTTGTTTAAAGTTTTGGATGAACTGAACAATACTATCTGTAAACTCAGCTCCCTGGCTGAACAGGAATTTATGTTCAATTGGAATAACATAAAAAGGCATGCCATTTATTTCTGACCTGAACTTAAGCAATCGCATTGCATCTTTTTCGGTTGTCAGAATGATCTTTTTTTCAGCTTCTATGCTTTTAAACCGTTTCATAATATCACGCCAATCGTCAATCGTAAATATATGATGATCGTTGTAATGCATCATATTATAGGTTTGAATGCGATCTTCCAGGTAATTTTTCAAGGGTTTGGGATTGGCAATACCGGTAACAAGTAAAACCTCTGTTTGCTCATCAATAAATGTAAAGTTTTGATGAAGAATGTGATAAGGAGTGCCGTAGGATATACAACTGAAATAAAGTTTCTGATGTGGTAAGGGATTGATCTCCCGGGTTAATTCCTCACGTTCCTGTTGAGAAAGATCAGGTTTGCATTTGGTAACTAAAATAATATCGGCTCTTTTATACCTTCCGGGTAAATCCCTGAGATCTCCAGTAGGCAGAAAAAAATCTCTTGTAAATAAATTACCATAATCGGTAAGAACAATGTTCATACCGGCATGAATTGCCCTGTGCTGAAATGCATCGTCAAGAATGATTACCTGCGTTTCGGGCCTGTCATGTAATAATTGCGGAATAGCTACAATTCTTTCCTCTCCCACCGCCACTGGTATATCAGGAAACTTTTTATGAAATAACATTGGCTCATCACCTATATCAATAGCCGAAGTTGTATCTGTAGCCAGCGCATAACCTTTTGTCTTTCTTTTATATCCCCTGCTCAGAGTTGCAACCTTATACCTGTTCTTTAAATGCAGCACAAGAAATTCACCCCACGGGGATTTACCGGTGCCGCCAACAGCAAGATTGCCCACACAGATCAATGGAAGGCCAAAGGATGTAGATTTCAATATTTTATTATCGTAAAGCC
>DASTMJ010000098.1:0-23164 GCA_035714205.1 Flavisolibacter sp.
CTTCATTGTTCTATTTTGTGCTACGGCTGCACTATAAACCGTTATCGCTGCATCGCATACACAAAACATAACTCCTTTGGCTTGCAGGTCGTTGATACCAATAGCGATTGAGCCAAAACCTGGAACCTGGAAATCGCCTTCTTTTGGTTTCCAGAAAGGATTGCGGGTGGAAATTGCTGTTCTGTAATCGGCTGCTTTAAAAGCAGGTCCTATTTCCGCTGCTTTAAACACTTCGCCAAAATTGTATTTTGCCCAAAGACGGTCTTCGAAAGCATAGGGTATAGCTGCGTGGCGTAATACAACTACAGCAGTGCTTTCATTTATTGGGGTGCCTGTAGATTCATTCGTCATTAAAAATACCATGGGCCAGACAAAAGGAAAAATTTCATGGGGTTGAGTAGCGTCAAAAACAATACGGTGCTTGCCTTTAATTTGGTTGAACCAAGCGTCTGGGTCACCTTCATTGTAAATGGTTTCTGTAATTTTTTTAGCACCTGCGGTCAGGGGTGCAATAGAAGCTGCACTGATTGTTGCAGCACCTGTCGCCAATGTCCCAAGAAAATTGCGGCGGGAGGTAGTTCCGGAATCATTGTCTTGCATAAAAAAAATTTTGGTTGATGAATAAAAAAAGAACTGCTTATTAAGTTACGAAATCTAACTACCTGCAGCAATTTTTTTCAATATCGTTGAGATTGTGGACTGGTAAGTTTTTCGTCAGGTTTTATGAGAAAAATTTCGTAAACTTTAAGTACCTAAATCATCAAAACATGAAACCGCTGCTTTTTATTCTTTCGGTGATGGTTTCAATGGCTGCACTTCATGCGCAAACCATCCCTTATAATGTTGTGTTTGATCTTACCAGCAAAGACACGAATGATCACAAAACAGTTATACGCTGGCTTAATGGCATTACAAAAGATAAGCCTGATGCCAAACTGGAAGTGGTGCTATACGGGCAATCATTAGATATGGTGGTGAAGGGAAAATCGGTAGTGGCTAAAGACATTGAGCAACTTACACAAAACAAGAGCATAACTGTTAAGGTATGTGAGGCCACATTAAAGCGCTATAATGTTGATGTATCCCAATTGCTGGCAGGGGTGGGAACTGTTCCCGATGGTATTTACCAGATCATCTCAAGGCAAAAAGAAGGCTGGGGTTATATTAAGGTTACCCATTAACATCCAATTGGCTTTAAAAACGAAGTTAGTTTACTTCGTCTTTTCTTTCTGGAAATAAGTCAGAAGAGCTTTTTAAGAATGAAATAAAGTGCTTACAACTCAAAATTAAATGCCAACCTAATTGTTGCTATTGTTCCCTTGTTACCTTTGCGGGCCATGAAAGACAAGCATCGTTCGTTAAAGCCGGTAGCCATTTGGTTGATGGTGGGAGTTGTAATGATCATCGTTCAGATTATTCTTGGAGGCATTACCCGTTTAACAGATTCAGGACTTTCCATTACAGAATGGAAACCATTGTTGGGAACCATGCCCCCAATGAATGAAAAACAATGGAATGAAGCTTTTAACCAATACAAACAAATTGCACAATACAAGCACCTGCACTCTTATTTTACCCTGGATGATTTTAAATCCATTTTTTTCTGGGAATGGTTTCATCGTTTGTGGGGCCGGCTGATCGGTATTGTTTTCCTGGTGCCTTTTATTGTGTTTCTAATTCAAAAACGTTTTTCAAAAAGTATGATCAAACCAATGATTATACTTTTTTTACTGGGTGGATTGCAGGGTGCCATTGGGTGGATTATGGTGATGAGCGGGTTGAACAACGAAGACCTTTATGTAAGCCACATACGTTTGTCGATTCATTTTATAGCTGCAATTGTATTGCTGGCCTATACCTTTTGGTTTGCGTTGAAATTGCTGGTAAAAGAAGAAGAAAAAATGGCCCGGCCTTCCTCACGCAATATGATTGTTGTAATTCTTGTCCTGTTGGTGGTGCAACTAATCTATGGGGCTTTTATGGCCGGGCTTAAGGCCGCCATGTCGGCTCCAACCTGGCCAACTATCAATGGTGATTATTTTCCACCAAACATGAGCCAGCACGCCGGCCAAACCTATTCATTTTTTTCAGCCCTGGTAAATAATCCCATTACCATTCATTTCATTCACCGAAACCTGGGCTATGTCATTTTACTTCTTGTTTTAATATGGAGTATCGGCGCTGCCCAAAAAACCACAAATATTTTGTTCAATAAAATAAAATGGTGGCCATTGATATTTGTATTGGTTCAAGTGGGTTTGGGTATAGCCGCTGTTATAACCAGCCCCGGTAAAGTACCGCAAAAGTGGGGGATGTTTGAATGGAATGCACAACTGCACCAGGGGGTAGCGATGCTATTGTTACTTTCACTCGTAATGATTTTTTATATATTAAAACCCAAAGAAAAAACTAATTCTATGAAAGGCGTTGCCGCTCAGGCTATTTAGTAGTACTTTAGGGATGTTGTGAAAACCACCTATTCAATCTTCGATTACGCAAGGGGAGTATTTCATTCCTTACCCTTACAGCTCCTGTTCCTGCATTTTAGAAAATACCAGATATTACTGGTGTTTTGGCTTCTGTTATTTGGAGTTGTAAGCGGAAGCTTTATGAAAAGCTTTGGCGCAGAATCTCTATTCTTAAGCCCGGAATATTTAGGTGACGTTAATGCAATTGGAACAGCTATTATGGGCATGTCCATAGGTGTGTTGATCATGTGCTGGAATATTACCACCTTCATTTTATTCAGCAGGCATTTTACTTTTTTGGCTGCTACACAATTTCCTTTTTTAAAATATTGTGTGAATAATGCCGCAATACCGTTAACCTTCCTTATTTATTATCTTATAAAAGCCTACCAGTATGCCCACTATAAAGAGCTGATACCAAACGTGGAGATCATTTTCCTGGTATTGGGTTTTTTGGCTGGCCTGTTGCTTATACTTACTATTTCTTTCTTTTATTTCTTCAGGGCTGATAAAACCATTTTAAAAAAACTGCAGCCTGCCTTCAATAGTGCCCGCAATTATTTTGCTCATTTGCAACCTGAGAATATTGCTGCCAGCAATTTGTCATTATTGAGGTCTGAATGGTTTTTAGATTCTTTTTTTAAAGTACGCCGCTGCAGAGATGTTTCACACTACTCTCATGAACTGATGGAAAAGGTTTTTAAACAGCACCATTTTGCGGCTGTTGTGAGTTTATTATTTGCGTACATGTTTTTGATCCTGATCGGGTTTTTTCTTGATTCCAAATTCTTTCAGTTGCCTGCGGGTGCCAGCATCACTTTGTTCTGTGCCATTTTAATTGGCGTAATTGGTGCATTGGTTTATTTTTTTCAAAGCTGGAGTGTGCCGGCGCTGATTGCCTTTCTTTTTTTGATCAATGCATTATATAGAATTGAATGGATTGATCCGCGAAACAAAGCTTATGGTTTAAATTATAATAACCGCCAGGAGGTGCCTGTTTACACTAAGGAAAGCCTGGAACAATTAAGCAACCCGCAATCCGACGCGGCTGATAAAAAAAATATGGAAACCATCCTAAACCGGTGGAAAGCCAGGCAGGGCGAAGAAAAACCCATGATGGTTTTGATTACAACCAGTGGGGGTGGTACCCGTAGTGCTACTTTTACTATGAATGTGTTGCAACACCTGGATAGTATATCTGGTGGTAATCTTATGAAAAAAACCTTCCTGATCACAGGGGCTTCCGGCGGCATGATTGGTGCTACCTATTTCAGGGAGTTGTACAGGCAGAGGTTACAGAATAAAAACATTAACCTTCAATCGGAAGAATATGTAAATGATATTGCCGATGATTTGTTAAATCCAACCTTTACATCATTTATTGCCCGTGACCTTTTTGCCCCGGAACAAAAATTTACTATGGGGCCTTATACGTATTTGCGTGACCGGGGCTATGCATTTGAACTGGCACTAAATGATAATACAAGGGGTGTGTTGAACAAAAAATTAAAGGATTACGTGGCAGATGAATCCGCCGCCAATATTCCCCTGATGTTTTATCATAACGTGATAACAAGAGATGCCAAGATGATGCTGATCAGTACACAGCCCTTGCGATTTATGATGGAACCACCTGTAGATTCAACCGATACACACTCTACCCCTGATGCAGTTGATTTTACCACTTTCTTTTCTAAACAAGACCCTTTTAACCTGCGCATTTTAACAGCGCTGCGTATGAATGCCACTTTCCCTATTGTATTGCCCAATGTGTGGCTTCCTTCGGAGCCGGTTATTGATGTTATGGATGGAGGTTTGCGTGATAATTACGGGGTGTCAACATCGCTTCGCTTTTTATCTCACATGCAAAAATGGATAGAAGAAAATACAAGCGGTGTGGTGATCTTACAAATACGCGACCGTATGGATGGTGGTTGGGAACATCCTTACGAGTATGATAATTTGACGGAAAATGCCGTAAAACCTTTTTTCTTATTACAAAACAACTGGTATAAGATGATGGAATATTTCCAAAGCGATATGGCTACGTATTTTGTAAATGATAAAGGTTTTCCCATTCACAAAATCAGTTTTCAATACATACCAAAAAAAGAAGAAGATAAAGCTGCATTGAGTTTTCATCTTACCCAAAGAGAGAAACTGGACATTCATGCATCACTCAGTTCCAGATACAATGTTGAGAGTTTTGAAAAAATTATGGAATTGATTGAACCGGGGAAACACCCATCTAAAGCCGTAGGCGCAGTTATCAAATAATTAAGGTTGCAACAACCTGAAACATTGGGGAAGCAACTTTACGTTCAGTTGCTTTATAGTATCCACGGGGTCTCCGTCAATATGTAAAGGAGCTTCCATGGCATTTGTAATTCTTATAGCCGGTGTTTGAAAATAAATAACACTGCTTTTTTCATCCAGCAATTCAGCTTCCTGCAAATGATTGAATCCGCCTACCTGTTTCATTGCCTGGTATAACATACTTAATTTGCTTTGTTTGGTCATAATTACAATATCAAGCATGCCATCGGTAAGACTGGCCCTTGGCGCAATTTTAAAATGATTGCCAAACTGGTTGCTGTTGGCAATGCTGATAAAAAATGCATCTGTAATAAAGTTTTTACCATTCGCACTCACTTTGAATGTGTATGCTTTAGCCATAAAAAAATTGCGAATAGTCTGCTTGATATAAGTTGTTAAACCGCGGTTGGGGTCGTTGGCAAAATCGTGTGCCACCTGTGCATCAAAACCTAAGCCGCACAGCATGCAGGCAAAACAATCGTTGATCATAAATGCATCGGTCCATTGGGTTTTCCCATTAAAAACAACATCAAGTGCCTTGTCTATATTTTTGGGAATGTTGGCACTGAACGCAAGACCGTTACCAGACCCTAACGGAATAATTCCAAACCGGACATCAAATTTGCGAAGCCCGTTCACTACATGGTTAATGGTGCCATCGCCACCTGCAATAACAACATCTGTAACTTTTTTTTCTTCAATAATGTGATGCAAAAAATTATAGTCGCCATTAGCAACTGAAGGGAAGATGTCAAAAGAGATACCGGCAGAAGTAGTTCTTCTCCTGATCATCTCTTTTACAGATGTTTTATTTTTTGTACCCGAAATAGGGTTTACGATATAAATAATGTGTCTGTTCATGCACTAGTGTAAAACCAAAGTGCACAAATGTACTCTGCGAACCCGAATTGACGCTTTCAGTTTTGGATCGGTGGGTACCGCAATGGTATAGATCTTTATTTGTTTTGATTTTTTGAAAAATGATAATAGCTCGCTATTCTTTATTTTCAGTTCATTACCTTTTTTACTTACCAGTTCCTGATCTTTTTCATTATAAACCATCATTGTTCGTTCCCATTCTTTTTTCCGTTCAGTGGATGTATAGGTAAGAAGCAGGTCTTTTTTCTTTTTTAGTTGATGCGGTTTCAGGTAAATAGTATTCCTTTCTTCATTTTCTGAAATGGTGCTTAAAACAGTTGTATCATTCAGTCGTATTTTCCAGGAAGCCTGTGCAGATGATGAAGTACTGAAGCATGCGGAAATGAGTAAAAAAAATAAAAACTTCATAGCCAAATGTATTCTATTATTTTACCTTATGTTCTTTGTAAATTGCTAAAATGGAGCACAATGCCGGTAAATATATCATTGCATTTGGGGTGATTATAGTTATAATTGGGGTGATAATTTATTTTTTTGGAGATAAACTGCATTGGTTGGGCCGTCTTCCGGGGGATATCAGGATAGAAAAAGAAAATTCCCGCTTTTACTTCCCCATAACCACAATGATTCTGTTTAGTTTGGTGCTAACAGTTCTAATCAACCTCATTAAAAAGTTTTTGTAAAGTATTTTCATTTGCTGGGCCACCCGCCTTAATTAACGTACCTTCGCCGCCTTAAAAATAATAAAGCAAGGGCAGGGCATGCCGGGTCATAAAAGCCTGAAGTTCAACGCTAGAGCCCCAAGCTAAACAAGTTATGGATATCAGAAATATTGCAATCATTGCACACGTTGACCATGGAAAAACAACCTTAGTTGATAAAATCCTTCATGCCACCAAGGTTTTCCGCGATAACCAGGAAACTGGTGACCTGATTATGGATAGCAACGACCTTGAAAGGGAAAGAGGTATCACCATTTTCAGCAAAAATGCTGCAGTGGTTTATAAGGATATAAAAATTAATGTAATTGATACGCCGGGCCACGCCGATTTTGGAGGTGAGGTAGAGCGGGTATTAAAAATGGCTGATGGGGTTATTCTTTTAGTAGATGCCTTTGAAGGTCCCATGCCTCAAACCCGTTTTGTTCTGCAAAAGGCTTTACAATTGCATTTAAAGCCAATTGTGGTTATTAATAAAGTTGATAAGCCCAACTGCCGTCCCGATGAAGTGCATGATGCAGTTTTTGAATTATTTTTCAACCTTGATGCAACAGAAGAGCAGCTTGATTTCCCTACCTATTATGGTTCAGGAAAAAACGGCTGGTTCAACGACTCTTTAACGCCAAGCGAGGATATTACACCTTTACTTGATGGTATCATTAAATATGTACCGGCACCTAAAGTATCTGAAGGTACCCTGCAAATGCAGATCACCTCACTGGATTATTCTTCCTTTTTGGGCAGAATTGCCATTGGAAAGGTTGCCCGTGGCACTATCAAAGAAAACCAGCCTATATCATTGGTTCAGGAAGCCGGCATTAAAAAATCAAGGGTAAAGGAATTATATGTTTTTGAAGGCATGGGGAAAAAGAAAGTGAGTGAAGTGGTTGCAGGCGATCTTTGCGCTGTTGTGGGTTTGGAAAATTTTAATATTGGCGATACCATTGCCGATTTTGAAAACCCGGAAGCTTTACCTGTTATTAGCGTGGATGAACCTACCATGAACATGCAGTTCTCCATCAACAACTCACCTTTCTTTGGTAAAGATGGAAAATTTGTCACTTCCCGTCACCTGCGTGACCGCCTGATGAAAGAAACTGAAAAAAACCTGGCTTTAAGGGTGTTTGATACAGATAGCGCCGATAGTTTTATGGTTTATGGCCGCGGTATCCTGCATTTAGGTGTATTGGTTGAAACCATGCGCCGCGAAGGTTATGAATTAACTATTGGTCAGCCACAGGTTATTACAAAAGATATTGATGGTAAAAAATGCGAACCATTTGAAACACTGGTTGTAGACGTACCACAGGAATTTGCATCTAAAGTAATAGACCTGGTAACACGCCGCAAAGGTGAGTTGCATATAATGGAAACAAAGGGTGATATGCAACACCTGGAATTTGATATCCCCTCAAGAGGTTTGTTGGGCCTGCGTACCAATATGCTTACCAATACTGCTGGGGAAGCTGTAATGAACCATCGTTTTAGTGAATATAAGCCATGGAAAGGACCTATCCCTGGTCGTAATAATGGTGTGTTGATTGCTAAAGAAGCCGGTTCTACTACAGCCTATTCTATTGATAAATTGCAGGACAGGGGTTTCTTCTTTGTTGACCCGGGAGAGGAAGTGTATCGTGGAATGATCATCGGCGAAAACAATAAGCCTGGTGACCTGGTGGTAAATCCGAATGAAGGGAAAAAGTTAACCAATATGCGTGCCTCAGGCAGCGACGGCACGGTTAGCCTTCCTCCAAAACGTTTGATGACACTGGAAGAATGTATGGAATACATTCAACAGGATGAATGTATAGAAGTAACTCCAAACCATATCCGTATGCGCAAGGTGATACTTGATGAAGAAGAAAGAAAAAAACAACAAAAAAGATTAAGTGCTGAAGCCGTATAAATTTGAATCCCCGCAACTGCGGGGATTTTTATTGCGTATGCTTGGTAAATTTTACAGTTGCAAACCCCATTTGAACAATATAAGTTCCGTTTTTTAGAAAGGAAACATTTTGACTGAAAGAAGATAGGGGTGTGATGAATTTTTTCTCAAACACCGGTTTCCCTGAAATATCATAAATGCGGAGATGATCATTAGGTGTAATATCATAGTTAATTAATACACTTTGAATAGCCGGAGAATAAAACAAAGTTTGATTTGATCTGATTTGAATTGATCTGACCGGGGAGTACGTGATCCTTTGATTTTCTGTAAGCCCGATCCTGTACTGGTATTGGCCGGGTGGCAAAGTTTCGGTGAATTCATAGTTTATTAAATTTTCAGAACCCTTAATTTTTTCAACCAGAAACCAGCTTTTATCTATTTTTCTGCGTTCTACCTTAAAAACAGTTTTGTTTGTAGCCCCGGAAACCATCCACTGCATCAGTGGTTTATCATAAGCAAGAAGCATAATTTTAAAATCAATCCAATTTACAGGAAGCGTATAGGCGCAAGTAGAAAGTGTATTTGATTCGCGATATTGATAATTTGTAACTATGCTGCCTGTATTTCCATTGACGCCTGTGCTTGTTGCGCAGGTACTATTGATCTTTAACCCTTTTGAACCACCGGCTACTGCAAATGTACCTGAAGGTTGTGAGCCGGAAACATAGATCACACCACCACTTCCTCCACCTCCTTCGCCATAACAACGGCCTGATATTAATTCATCATTCACCGTGCCCCCATGACCGCCTTTTGTTTCACAATTAACCAGATCTGAATAATTCGAAATGGAAGCAATGATACTTCCACCACCACCTCCTCCCGATGCTCCGTCTCCATTCACATTGCCACCCGCTGTACCATTGGCAGTTATGGTATAACCATTGCTGGTTAAGGTTTGAGCCTGGATGAAAATAATTCCCCCGCCAAAACCTCCTCCTGAAGATGTTGCTGTATTATTAGCATGCCCTGCTCCACCACCACCACCCAAAAATAATTTTGTACCTGTGTTGTTGTTCAAAGCGTAACCTCCAATAGCTGCATGCTGTCCTGTACATCCAACGGTACTTATATTATCACCACCCTTTCCACCGGCTGCAAGATTGCTACCGCCGCCCCCACCATTATTATGATTGTTTCCACCACCTCCTCCATTGGCACAAGCTCCTTTCCCGCCACTAAAAGATAATGGCAGATCTGAAACCGATTCACCCTTATAGGCGCCAAACTGAACGTTGTTATATATTAAATAGCTGGATGGCGAAGGGTTATAATAATAATTGGTAAAAGCGTTATTACCACAACCGCCTGCATCTTTATAATAGACGCCTCCTTTAAAACCTTTGCCGGTAACAGAAATAGGAGCATTTAACGATAAGGTACCTGTAACAATTATTGCCAATACCCCACCTTTACCTGCAGCACTATCCCATGGTGCCGCCTCCAGGGAATCGGTAACTAACGCTGACATATACGTTGGAATTCTTACAAGTTGTATTTTATCGGTAACCGTATAGTTGTTTAATAACTGTTGTAGAAGAAAAACTGAGTCATTTCTGACAGCACAAACGGTTGCCAGTTCATAATTGCCGGCATTATTTAAATTTGTAACAGAACCAAAGCTGCTGGTGTTGGAAGTGTTTACGGTGGCTCCCTTCATTTGAATGATCATAACCCTGTCATTAACAGCAATACCTGATACATTATCCAATTTTAAGCCGGATACCAGATAGTTTATACCCAGTATTTTATGATATGTATTTACAACGCCGCTAATATTGGTTTGGGCAAAAAGCAGTGCAGGAAACAGCAAGGCAGTTATCATAGGAAGAAGACGCATACACATAATAAAAGTACATCACATCGCATGGCGGCACAACGTATATACACTTAGGAAAACCCGGGTAAAAAACTTATTGCAAATCAACCAATATTGTAAACAATTAATATCTGCTATGGTAGCCTACTAATAGTTTGATGTTTTTGAAGATGTTTTTTTTATCAGTAAATTGATATTGGGCAATAATTAATAACAAGCATCCATAGCCTGAAAACTTAAGTTAAGCAAGGACAGGTTGCCACCAATTACTCAATATTTAGTTTAACTACAAAGATTTGTTCCTGGCAACATTCGGGATTAGTATTTTACTATTGGGTTAATTATTGCCTGAAAAATCGTACTCTTTATTGTAGTATATGTTATTAAAAAACATTGCATCGGCCGCATTGATAGCCTGCTGCCTGTCGGCCTGCATTTTGGCTGATGGGCAAATGCCGGATCATCATTTGCAATTGTTTGATCAATCTCATGGCATCAAACCCGGGAATATCAATGCCATTAGAATGGACAAAAAGGGCTTTTTATGGATACTGTATAACCGAAAAGTGCAACGTTTTGATGGAAGGAAAGTGATCTCGTATAAACCAAAGGGTTATTTGCAACACCTGCTTTGTGATGAGGCAGGCCGCATCTGGATCACTTCTGGAAACAATGTATACCTGTTTTCGGAACTCACACAGAATTTTGAGCCAGTTCCCGTTAACAGTGACCGGCAAATTAATACCGGTGGCATCTTCAGCATAAATAGTAAACGCACAGGGTTGTATACGGCGCAGGGCTTTTTTGAATACGATACCGGGAGGAATGAATTTGTACCTGTTTTTTCTGAACTGCCTGTAAAACCTCCATACAACTTCCGGGTGTTTGCATATCACACACAAGCTATCTTTTTCGATCGTGGTGGATATTTATATCGATTTCATTTACCAACAAAACACCTGGATAGTTTGCCCAACCAGGATGTGATGCGTATTTATCCGGTTAATAATGACAGCGTTATTATCAGCAGCTGGAGAGTGAAATCATACTGGCTCAATTTTTCAAAACAAACCATTTCAGAAGTACACCTGAAAAAGGAAATTCAACCACAGGGTTATATATCATTTCTAATTCGGGGTCTTGCAAACATAGATAATGACCGCTTTATTATGGCGGCAAGGGAAGGCATATTTGAGTATGATGCCCAAACAAAAGAGTTTCGGGTTTTGCGTTTATACTTAAAAGGGAATCCACTAAAAACAAATGACCTGGTAAATAATGTAATTGTAGATAATCAGAAGATTGTCTGGATGAGCACCATGGACGGAATCTATCGTTTTCCCGCAAAAGAACAGTCATTTGGCTTACTCCGCCTGCGCCAACTACAGGAAAATCTTCCCATAGCGGTTGACAATATAAGAGGCATTACTGAAGATAACAGGGGTAATATTTGGCTGGCTACCGGGTATAGTTTTTTGCGATGGCATAAAAATAAAAATGAGTGGAAATGGTATCCTTTCAAAGAGGGGGCTACAGACCGGCTTGCTTTTGGATCGATCAGGGGAATTGCCTGGGACGGGAAATACATAATTCTTGCCCCAACAGATAAAGGCATATGGCTTTTTGATCCGGCTAAAGAAAACTACCACCGACCCCTATATGTTGATGAAATAACAAAACAAAAAAGTGAAAAAGATTTTTTTGATGCATTGGCCCCGTTACAAAACGGATCTCATTTATTTATGGGCAGGGACGGCCTGTACCTGATGGAAAAAGGTACATACAAATTACGCCGGTTAAACAATCCCGCAGCCACTGAAAACACCAATATTGCTTTTCAGTCGGGTGATGGAACCGTGTGGGTTACTACCAGCCAGGGTTTACATTGTTTTGATAGCTTAATGAACTATCGCCAGCGGGTTAATTTCCCTGCTAAAGATAAATTTATAAGTGCCGGATGTATTTTGCCTGATGACCGTTTGTTATTTGCTACCAGCGATGGATTATATACTGCAAAATACCAGGATGGTAAAACCCATGTTGCTACCTATTCATCATTGTTTGACGGTATTTATATATCACTTCTTTTTGCTGATCCGGACGGATTGATTTGGGCTGCTTCAGAAAACGGAATTTATAGATACAATCCCAAAAATGCAAAGCTCAATCTATTTGATTATACCGACAATGTGCAGGGGTATGGCTTCAATACCAATAGTTATTTCTATAATAAAGAAGGTATTCTTTTTATTGGAGGCACCAATGGCCTTAACTACCTGTATCCAAAAAATTTTATAAAAGAATCTGACCAGTTAAATGTTTATATAGAGTATGTGAAGAATGATAACCAGGATTCCATGTATTATACGTTCCACGAAAAAGCAAGTTTTGCATATAAGGAACGATCATTGCTGGCCGAATTTGTTGCTCCTTATTTTAATAATCCTGATAAATTAAAATACCGCTACAGGCTGGAAGGTTTTGATGATGAGTGGAAACATATTGGCAATAACAACCAGGTTCGTTTTACATCTCTGCCACCAGGCAATTACCGCCTTTTGGTTCAGGCAAGCACTAACAATGCTGACTGGGTAAATGCTTCAAACAGTTTCTCGTTTTTTATAAAACCTCCATTCTGGTTGCAATGGTGGTTTTTACTGATTTGCGCAGTAACAGTTATTTTAATTCTTGGTTATTTTATTCGTAACCGTAATAAAAAATTGTATGAAAAACAGGAAGAACTGGAGGCCGAGCAGGCTATTACATTTTTTGCATCCCGCATGTATGAGTATCGTTCAATAGATACGATTTTATGGGATGTGGCCAGGAATTGCATTGGCAGGTTGCAGTTTGAAGATTGTGTGATTTACCTGGTAGATGAAGAAAGAAAGGTATTGGTGCAAAAAGCAGCCTACGGGCCAAAAAACCCCAAACAATTTCATATTGCAGAGCCTTTGGAAATACCGTTGGGGCAAGGTATTACCGGTTGGGTGGCCGTTAGTGGAAAAGCTGAGATCATTACTGACACAACAAAAGATCCGCGATATATTATTGATGACGAAAGACGGTACTCAGAAATCACGGTTCCCATACTTTCGGGCAATAAAGTTTTGGGCATCATTGATTGCGAACACTCAAGAAAGGGGTTCTTTACTCAAAAGCATTTGGCAATACTTACAACAATTGCGTCCTTGTGTGCAAATAAGATCGTAAGAGCGTATGCCCAGGCAGAAAAGGAAAAAGCGGAGAAGGCACTGACGAATACAAAGCAAAGGATGGCGGAAGCAGAAATGCAGGCGCTGAGGGCCCAGATGAATCCGCATTTTATATTCAACTGCCTGAACTCTATTAACCGCTATATTGTAAAAAGCGACCAGGCAACCGCTTCTTTATACCTTACCCGTTTTGCAAAACTTATTCGCCTGATCCTGGATAATTCAAATAATAAAACAGTAACACTTTCCAACGAACTGGAAGCACTAAAATTATATATCGAAATGGAAAGTATCAGGTTTGACAAAAAATACCATTACGTATTTGATATTGATGAAACCATTCAGCAGGATAGTGTGTATGTGCCGCCCCTGATCATTCAGCCTTATGTAGAAAACGCTATATGGCATGGCTTGCTGCATAAAGAAACGGCTGGCATTTTAAAGATTACAATTCAGAAAAAAAGAAATGAAATGCTGGAATGTATAGTTGAAGACAATGGCGTGGGTAGAGAAAAAGCAAAACAGTTGCGGAGCAAAACAGCATCTACACGGAAATCGCTGGGAATGAAATTAACAAAGGACAGGCTAACACTATTAAACGATACAAATGACGCAGAAGCAAACGTACAGGTAGAAGACCTTATTAATGAGTACGGCGAAGCCGCCGGAACCAAGGTAATATTAAATATTCCGCTGGAATAAAATTAAACCGATTTATATGATAAAGACAGTTTTGATTGACGATGAAGGCAATGCACTTGAAATGATGGAGTGGCTTTTGCAGACGTATTGTCCCCAGGTTGAAATAGCAGCTATGTGTACTTCTGCTCAACAGGGAATTGAAGCTATCAATAAACATAAACCTGATGTTGTTTTTCTGGATATTGAAATGCCTGTGATGAACGGCTTTGATATGCTGGAGCAATTTGATGACTTGTTTTTTGACGTTGTTTTTTGTACAGCGTATGATCAATTTGCTTTAAGGGCTTTTAAATACAGTGCATTGAATTATTTATTGAAGCCGGTAGATCCTGAAGAACTAAAAAACACAGTGCAGCGTATTGAAAAATTTAAGGCCGTACCTACAAGGGAACAGTTTAACCTGTTATTGCAGAATTTAAAAAATACAGAGAAAACAACTCCACAACGTATTGCGTTAACGCATAATGATGGGTTGATCTTTGTTCCTACAGCAGAAATTGTTTTTTGCGAAGCTGAAAGCAATTACACAAAAGTGCACCTGGCCGATGGTAAGAAGATAATGGTATCAAAAGTTTTAAAAGATTTGGATGAAGCGTTGGCCGGTCCCGATTTTTATAGGGTTCACAGTTCTTTTTTGATCAATATAAATCGCATTAAGAAATTTATTCGGGGCGAAGGAGGCTACCTTGTAATGGATAACGATGCAATGGTGTCAATTTCCCGTAGTCGTAAACAGGAATTTATGGAATTGTTCTCAAAGTTTTAGAAGATTGTCACTTCGTAACCTGTCAGCAATAAAGTATATCAAAGTTCTGCCGCGGCAGAACTTTTTTTGTTATGTGCTCAAAGAACGGGCAGTTTACTAAAAGCTGCTTCCGGCGCGGTTTACAAGCCATTAGCTTTGTCTTTTCATTCAATTATTCATCATCAAAACCATCTAAAAAATGAAAGGTTTGTCAGCAATTTTCTCTGCGTTCTTTTTATCATTTTTATTGCTTTCCTGTTCAAAAAGTAAAGACGAAACAACTCCACCACCTTACGTTGTAGAAGGTATCTATCTTGGTAAGATTGGAAGTGGTATTCAAACTCCAACAGGACATTTTTCCATTAAACTAAAATCGGGTGGTTTAATGGATCGCATAAACGAAGTGGGCTCCGTGACAGCCACAGGAACCTGGCAATTATCAGGTAATACTTTCACTGCACATTACGAATCATCCAGCGGTGTAAAAGTTGACCTGACAGGCACATTAAACTCCGCACAAAAACGAATACAGGGAAACTGGAGTAGTACTAACGGAAATTCAGGAACCTATAATGTTACAAAAGAGTAACGTTTCAACTTCCTGGTGAACACCGGCGCACTAATATTCTTTTCTTTCTTTTAATTATTTACCATGCAAAAATTCACTGCATTTATCATCACCGGTATTCTTATTCATTTCTTAACCGGTTGCTCAACAAAAAATGAAGTTGATATAGAAAAAGAAAAAGCAGCCATTAAAAAGGTAATAGCTGCTGAAACAGAAGCCTATTATAAACAGGACTACGATCGCTGGAGAAGTACTTATGTTAACGATGCCCACTTTCGGTCCTATGGTTACTGGGAGGGATATCCCGAAAAGGTGCGGTATTACAACGGATTTGATACTTTAAGCAAATTCAAGAAAAAACAATTTGAAGAAGACCGTACGTACTGGCAAGGCTCTATAGAAGAACGGTTTAATGAGAATTTCAGAATTTTTCCTGGTGTAGCCTGGTATACGTTTGAACAGGTATCATATGATAGTACCAAGCAAAAAGTTTACGGACGTTCAGTAGAGACCCGGATACTGGAAAAACAAGACGGACAATGGAAAATTGCCTACCTGGGGTTTCATTATATACCTGACCCGGTACACACAAATTAATAAGGAAATAAATTTTCTTTCTAGTTGTTTCTATCCACAATTTCCGATGTTCTTTCAATTATGAATTCAGTTCACTATAGGTTTATGGTTTAGATTCAACTCCCTGTACGGCAGGGAGTTTTTTGCAAATTATTAAGCTTGTTAAGTTGTTTTGCCTGTAACTTGCAGCAATATTGTAAGTATGAAAAGGTGGAGTTTTATCTTATTAATTATTTTGACATTCGGTGCCGGCATTCCTTCCAATGCACAATGTTCCGTTTGTACCCGCACAGCCGAACAATTAGGTGAAAAATCTGCCAAAGGTCTGAATGCTGGTATATTGTATCTTGCTTTTACTCCTTTAGCCCTGGTGGGATTTATTGGTTACCGGTGGTGGAAGAAAAATAAATCAGCCGTTTAATAATGCACTCCCAGTTGTTTCAATAAATAGGCTGAAGAATTTGCAGGAAATTTCTTTTGGAAAATAGAAAATGATTGTTCCCCCATTTTATTCCAATTTTCCTTTTTTGCCCATGCTTTTTCCAGGATTGCATTAATTCCTTCTATAGTTACAGCATTACAGATCCATCCATTAACTCCATCATTTACCCAGTCAGGCATATCACCCACATTACTAACAATTACCGGCCGGCTCATTGATAAAGCTTCAACAACTGAAAGAGGCATTGCATCTATATGTGTTATCTGTAATAAAAGATGGGTTTTATGTAAAACTTCTTTTACCTGTGATGTATGACCTTTCAGAAAAACTTTTTTTTCTAAACCGTTTTGATGAATCAGTTTGTTAAGCATTTCCTTATCCTTGCCATCACCATACAAATGAAGTTGCCAGTTCCTGTTTTTCCAATTTTCACCGGAAAGCGCAAGTAACAATTTGTCCTGTGCTTTTCTGAATGTATCAAGTGCGGCCAGCATTACAAAAATGTAATCTTCCTGTTGCAATGGCGGGTAAGGGGTAAGTTGCCCTGGTTGCTCAAAGGTTACAGGATTGTGTAACGTATCTGCATTTGGAACTTTTATGCCTAATTGCTCTTCCAGGTAATATTGAATTCGTTTTGAATCAAAAAGATTATGTTTTGAATGAAGTATCCAGTTTTTTAAAACAATAGATTTTGATGATGAGAATTTCTGGCCAACAACGTAATTATGATAAAGCAGCGCATAGTTCTTAAGGACCGTATAAAAATCTTTCCAATAGGGTGATTCCATCTCAAAAAGCCCAAGATTGATAACGGTTATATCGTAGTCGTTAAACGGGAGCGAATGAACGTAGCGCTTTACTTCTCGTTTTGTGATCTTATGTGTTATTTTTTCCAAAACGGAACGTTTGAGATGCCCTTTATTTGAGAGACGATATACGGTGCAACCTGCTTTCTCCAGGTTTAAAAACCTGTTCTCTTTTTGCGGCCAGTCATAAGCAGCACAAGCAACTTTATATCCATTAGCTGCTGCATATAAAGCCGTATGGTACCAGGCTTCTTCGCTACCACCCCACGGATCACCATTCATAAGGGAAATAAAAAAAACTGAAGACATTACAAATGTTGGTTTCAAAACTAAAAGAATTCTGTTAAACCGGACTATTTTTATCCTATTATGTCGCGGTTCAAAACTTTAAGGGAATATCTTTCTTTTAATGAAGCTTTAAAAATTTATTGGCATTTAAAACGTGGTAATACCAATGGACTTTCTATTTCCAGTTTACAACATCCCTTCACATTGCGAAGAAATAATTTTTATGACTATGCCACTTTTGAAGAGGTGATTTTAAAGAAAGCTTATAATGTGGCCATTGATTTTATACCCCAAACCATAATTGATGCCGGTGCTAATATCGGGTTGACGTCTGCTTATTTTGCTACAAAATTTCCCAATGCCAATATCATTTCTCTTGAACCGGATGCAGAGAACTTTGGTTTACTTAAAAAAAATACCTCGCTGTACCCTAATGTTCATCCTTTGCAAGCAGGTTTGTGGAATAAGACCACGCAACTAGTTGTTGAAGATGCAGGTTTGGGAAATAATGCCTTCACTGTAAGGGAGGTAACTGAGTTCACCGAAAAAAGCATACCCTCATACAGCATACCGCATCTAATGCAAGTGAACAAATGGACCGTAATTGATTTATTGAAAATTGATGTTGAGGGATCTGAAAAAGAAATTTTTTCGGAGGGTTTCTATAGTTGGTTACCTTCTACTAGACTTTTGATAATTGAATTGCACGATAGGAGTAAAAAAGGCTGTTCCAAAGCTGTTTTTTCTGCGCTTAATCAATATGATTTTAGTTTTGAAATTGCAGGTGAAAATCTCATTTTTAAAAACGAGAACCTGGTTCATTTCAATCAATAGGTTTAAAAAAAATTTTGGCAAAACTGTTCAAATTAAATGTTGAGGATTTATGTTCCCTAATACGCTTTGCTAATTCTTCCTTTGAAATATCTCTCATGCGGTGTTGTTGAATGAGCACCCAGGCTTTTTCTGCAAGAAGCCAGTTCCTGCGGTCGTTATGAGAATCAAGCAGCAGGTTTTTTATGGCCTCATATAATTCAGGTATCCCCTTTTTTTCCGAAGCAATTGTTTTTATGACAGGAACTTCTGTTTTGTGTGCAGCAAAAGCAGGTGCAAGCATCATCCGAAGGTTTTTTACAAAGGCATCTGCATCGGGACGATCACTTTTGTTCACCACAAAAATGTCTGCTATCTCCATTAACCCTGCTTTCATGGTCTGTATCTCATCACCCGCTTCCGGAACCAATACCACCAAAGTAACATCAGCCAGGCCGGCAATCTCTATTTCGCTCTGGCCAACGCCAACTGTTTCAATAATAATAAAGTCAAATAAAGAAGCTTTTATCAATTCGGTGATCTCAATGATCTTTGGATGCAAGCCACCCATTGAGCCTCTTGTGGCAAGTGACCGTATAAATACATTTGGATGTGTATACCAATCACTCATGCGTATACGGTCACCCAAAACAGCCCCAAGGTTAAAAGGTGAGGAAGGATCAACACAAAGTACGGCCACTTTTTTCCCGTCTGCAATCAGTTCTCCGATCAATGCATCAGTCAGGGTGCTTTTACCGGCACCGGGGGGGCCTGTAATGCCAATGATCTTTGTTTCGGCGGGAGGCAATGCCTGTAAGAGCTCTTCATAGCCATCCTGTTCATTTTCAACCATTGAAATACTGCGGGCCAGGGCTTTTACAGATCCGCTTTTTAATTCTTCAAGCAATTGTTGCCACATGAAATAAATGTCATTTTTATCCTGCATCTTGCAGATAAGTAACTGTGTTTTGTACCTGTTGTTACACAAATGTATGGGGATTAGAATAGAGAATAAAAGAACCAAAACCATCTTCTTCAGCTTTGTTGTAATGTTGGTGTGCCTGTTTGTTTCCCGTGCCGCTTTGTCAATTAGTATGATCCTGTTCCTGCTAATCACTTTGGCTCATAACAATATTTTGCAACAGGTAAAAGATTTTTTAAACAACGGCTTATTGGTTTCAATATCCATTCTTTTTTTAGTGCCGTTTTTATCTGGCGCCTGGAGCAACGACGCCAGGGAATGGATGGACGTATTGCGGATTAAACTTCCACTGTTATTTTTCCCGGTTTCTTTCGCCGGGAAATGGTATTTCAATAAAAAGCAGTGGACAATTTTAAATATTGTTTTCCTGTCCATTCTTGTTGTTGGCTGTTGTTACAGCCTTGTACACTATGCAATGGGCATGAAAGAAATTCATGAAGGTTATTTGAAAGCAAAGTTGATAATAACGCCGCTGGAGAACGATCATATTCGTTTCAGCTGGCTGGTTACCATTGGAGTAATTCTTTGTTTTTTATTAATGGAACAATCAGGTAAAAAATATAAGCGTTTATTCATACTACTTATTATTTTTTTTACGGGCTACCTTCATGTGCTTGCGGCAAGAATGGGATTAATGTGCCTGTACGTCTTTTTTATTTTCCATGCAGGCTGGCTTTTTTTTAATAGAAACAATAAAAAGAGGGGTATTGTTATTTTACTAAGTATTCTTCTTTTCCCGACTTTGGCCTGGTTTGCCCTGCCTACTTTTCAAAACCGGGTTAAATATTTTTTATATGATATTTCAAATGTCCGGTCTAATGTATTTCTGCCGGGTTCTAACGACGGAGCAAGAATTTTATCTCTTAAAGGAGGATGGAATATAGTTTTGCAAAATCCATTTGGAACCGGCGCGGGAGATCTTGAAGCTGAAATGCACTACTGGTATGCAACACATGCTCCCGGTCTGCCGGCGAATGAAAGGTTTCTTCCTTTAAGTGAACCATTGGTTTATGCTGGCTTTGCCGGATGGATTGGGTTAATGGCAGTTGTTATTATTTTGGTTCTGCCTTTTTTTGTAATACCACTGCAGTACAAAAATTACTGGTATTACCTGAATGCAATGGTTGCAGTTAACTTTATTTTTGATGTGAGTATCGAGGCACAGTTCGGGGTATTTATTTACGCCACTCTTGTTTTATGGTGGTATAAATGGTTTAATCAACATCCAGCATGAAGAATGAGATATCTGTAGTGGTCATTTGTAAAAATGAGGTACATATTATTGAGCGTTTATTAAAAAGTGTGCAAGACATCACAGATGATATTGTGGTTTACGACAATGGAAGTACCGATGGAACGATTGAATTGGTAAATCGATACCATGTAAACCTGGTCCAGGGTGAATGGTTAGGATTTGGTGCTACAAAACACAAAGCCGTAACCCTGGCCAAACATAACTGGATATTGAGCCTTGACGCAGATGAATCAATTGATGAGGAGCTGTCAAGTGAACTGAAAAATCTGCCATTGCAAAAACCTAATGTGGTGTATGACATCCCATTTAAAAATTTCATAGGGGAAAAACACTTAAAACGCGGAGAGTGGGGTGGTGATCATCATATCCGTTTCTTCAACCGCACATATACAAACTGGAATGATGCCAACATTCATGAAGACCTTGTTTATCCTCCCGATGTTACTATTGAGAAATTAAAAGGACATGTGCTTCATTACACTATGAAAGATATGGCGGACTACAGTACAAAAATTGTACAGTATGCTTTGCTCAACGCTACAAAATATTTTGAAAATGGTAAGCGATCATCATGGGTAAAAAGATGGCTCTCTCCGTCTTTTTCTTTCTTTAATCATTACCTGGTAAAGTTGGGTTTTTTAGATGGCTGGGAAGGGTATGCAGCAGCCCGCATGACTGCATTTTATACTTTTTTAAAATATACCAGGCTACATGAATTGTGGGAGCAAAAGGACAGTATAAATTGAAATGAGGAGCATTGTTAATTCAGCTTATTGCATCAAATTTGCACATCAGATACTATGACGAATTTTGTCCCGATATTTCCATTAGGCATAGTAGTTTACCCCGGCGAAAGTTTGAACTTGCATATTTTTGAGCCCCGGTATAAGCAGCTCATCAATGAATGTTATGCAGAGAACCGGCCATTTGGCATCCCTTCGATCATAGATGATCGCCTGCAAGACTATGGCACTGTGGTTCGTATTACAGAAATTACCAGTGTGCAGGAAAATGGGGAGATGGATATAAAAACGCAGGGAGATAAAGTATTCCGCATTTTAGAAGTGATCAAGGAAATTCCGGAGAAATTATATAGTGGAGCCATAGTAAATTATCCACCAAACCACGAACATGGTAGTGCTGAAGTTATGCGCAGGGTGATCAACAGCATCCGCGAATTATACCGCTTGCTGAAAGTTGAAAAGGATTTCAAAAAGAAAGATGAGGAATTGAATACATACGATATTGCCCATCATGTTGGAATGTCGCTGCAGGAAGAATATGAATTTTTGAACCTGATGCATGAACGGCAAAGACAGGAATATTTAAAAAGGCACCTCACTAAAGTTATTCCGCTTGTTGCTGAAATGGAAACCTTGAAAGAAAAAGTAAAACTAAACGGTCATTTTAAAAATCTTTCAAGCTTTAATTTTGAAAACTAAGGATTGTTTCTGTGCACTAAGTTTCTCTAATTTGCTGATCAAAAATCCTTTCATTTACACTTAATCATGATAACTATCTGCCTGGACTTTGGAAATACCCGGTTGAAAACAGCCATATTTCAAAATGATGTACTTAAAGAGGTGATCATATTGAACGGCCAGCCCGATGAGCACTTGAAACAACTTCTTAATACGTATGCTCCCCAACATTCTGTTTTGTCATCAGTCATTGAGCATGATTCAAGAGTTGAAGAGGTTTTGGCATCAAATACAAAATTTCACAAACTCACCAACACATCAAAGTTGCCTTTCACCATTCCGGTTGGCAGACCTGAAACAATGGGTGCCGACAGGCTTGCCATTGCTGCTGCTTCTGTTTTTTTATTTCCTCAAAAAAATAACCTGTCAATTGGGCTGGGCTCCTGCATCACATTCAATTTTATTAACCAGGATAATGAATTATTGGGTGGTTCCATTTCTCCCGGAATGGAAATGCGCTTTAAGGCCATGAATCATTTTACAGCACGGCTTCCGTTGGTAGAGGCCACATGGAATGTGCCGCTGATCGGGTACGATACCAAAACAAATCTGCAAAGTGGAGTGGTATTGGGAATGGCCGCAGAGATAGATGGGATCATTGATTTATATGCAAAAAAGTATGGGAACTTTAACGTGCTTTTAACCGGGGGTGATATTGGAATATTTGAGCCCCATTTGAAAAATAAGATATTTGCAGACCCTGATTTAATTTTTAAAGGTCTGTATGCAATTAGCCAAATCAATAATGCTTAGGAGTTCGGGAATGGGTTTGAAAATAGTTCTTTCGATACTTTCTCTTTCTTCTGTAGTGGTTCTCTCAGCACAAAGCAATTCTCCTTATTCACGTTATGGATTGGGTGATGCATTCCCGGCCAGTAATATTTCTACCCGGGGAATGGGAGGTATTTCTGCGGGTTATAGCGATTTTATTTCTGTAAACTTCAATAATCCGGCATCGTATTCATCATTTTATGCGTTGCAGGAAGCTAAATCAAAAAAATTACAATACGGAAGAGTAGTGTTTGATGCCGGTTTGAATCTTGAAAACCGCACCTTGCTGGCACCGAATACAACCCAAAACTTTACTTCCTCCGACGCCTATTTTTCATATTTACAGGTGGGTATTCCTTTGCGTAAAAACTGGG
>DASTMJ010000099.1:0-9764 GCA_035714205.1 Flavisolibacter sp.
TACTTTTCCAGGTAATCTTTTTCAAATGAAAATTTCTGCGGAAAGCTGTGTTGTAGAAATCTTTTTTTATTGAGGATATACAATCCCCCATTGATCAATCCTTCGGGGTACCATTGTTTTTCTTTGAATGAAAGGATGCGGCCATTATTACCTGTTTCCACGACACCATACCGGTCAAAGTTCTCCATAGGCTTCAATGCCAGGGTACATTCGGCAGCCGAAGAGGTATGGAAAGAAGCAAGGGCAACCAGGTCTGTTTTAAATAAGGTATCGCCATTGGCTATAACCATATTTTCTTCTGTAGCTTTTTGAATAGCCAGTAAAATGCCACCACCCGTGCCCAGCGGTTCTTCTTCAATTACAGATTGATACTGAAGTGTGGGATAGTTTTGTACGAGATAGGTTTCTATTTCACCCCATTTATACCCCAGTGAAAAAATAAATTTTTCCACTCCCTGCATACGGAGGTAGTCTATTACATAAGAGATAAACGGGCGACCTGCTACAGGAGCCATGCATTTGGGAAGATCGGGAACAGCTGATCTTAACCTTGTTCCAAGTCCGCCTGCTAAAATGATCGCTTCCTTAAGCATGGACAGCAAAGAATTTTTCTTCTACCAACTGGCAAATGATATGTCCAAGCAGTATATGAGTTTCCTGTATGCGTGGTGTATCGTTTGACGGAACATTTATCAAATGATCGGAAAGGTCTTTCATTTTTCCCCCGGTAGTGCCTGTAAATCCAACCGTGATGATCCCTTTTGCTTTCGCGGTTTCAAATGCTTTTACAATGTTGGCAGAGTTGCCGGAAGTAGATAATCCAACCAATACATCACCCTTATTGCCAATGCCTTCAATTAAACGGGCATATACCACGTCGTAACTATAATCATTGGCAACGGCTGTTAAATAGGAGGTATTACAATGCAAAGCTTCAGCAGGGAGTGCTTTTCTATCTGTATAAAACCTGCCGGAGAATTCGGCTGCCAGGTGTTGTGCATCTGCCGCACTTCCTCCATTACCACAAAAATAAATGCGGCCACCTTTTTGTAAAGAGTCAACAATCAGATTGGCAACAGTGGCAACGGTTTTTAACAACTCCTCATTTTGTAAAACCTGTTCTTTAACATCGATGGAAGCTTGTATAAGTTGTTTGATTTTTTCCATAGTATTTTTTGCGGCACAAATCTATATCAGACTGTCCATGTTTTTAGACCATGTTCTGTAAAAGCATAATTTTTATGATGCCCTCCAAATTTCTCCAGGCTTTTTATCACTTTATATTTTGTTGTACCGGGACAATAAAAGATCATAAATCCACCACCACCCGCACCGGATATTTTACCACCGGTAGCGCCGGCAGCCTTTGCCGTTTCATAGATCTCTTCCATCAACGGATTTGAGATGCCTTCAGCCATTTGTCTTTTTTGCTGGTAACCATAATCCAGGATCTCTCCAAATTCATTCAGGCGTCCTTTTAGCAAGGCCTCCTTCATCATTTGTGATTGCTGCTTTAGCTGGTGCATGGCTTCAATGGAACGTTCTTTTTTGGCAACAACATTTTTAGATTGTTGTTCAATGATCTTTGCCGATTCGCGGCTGGTAGAGGTGTAGTATAAAACAATATTATTTTCCAGTTCAAATAAATATTGTTCTTTAATGCGCAATGGGTTTACAATTACTTTATCATCGGCATAAAACTCCATAAAATTTACTCCACCAAAAGTGGCCGCGTATTGATCCTGTTTACCACCAGCCAGGTTCAGATCCTTTCGTTCTATTTCGTAAGCATAGTGTGCAATATCATATTCGCCTAGTGGTAACCGTAACATTTCTGCAAACACGCCAATAATGGCAACCACCAATGTTGATGATGTTCCAAGTCCCGAACCGGCGGGTGCATCTACAAAAGTGGAAAGTTTAAACCCGGATTTGATGCCGCCATAATCTTTTTGAATGCGGTTGTATACACCTTTTAACAGGTCCAGGTGCCCATTGACAGGAAGACTGGTGGAAAATTCAAATTCTTCCTTTTCGTTCCGGTCATTTGCCTCCAGGATGATCTTTGGTTCATTTAGTGGCTCAATGCTGGCATGAGCATACAAGGAAATGGTTGCATTCAGAATGGCACCTCCGTACAGGTCACTATAAGGACTTACATCTGTACCACCACCGGCTAAACCTATTCGTAAGGGAGCTTTGCTTCTGTGGATCATGGATCGTTATAAGTTAACCAGGTAAAATCAACCCTGCGTTTTTGAGGCCAAATTCAAAATGGCTTCGGTTAATTTTTTCCAGGAATATTTTTGTTTTTCGCTGCGAAGATGCGGAATAAAATAATCTTCGCCTAATTGGTAGAACCTGAGAATATGATCGGCAATGGATCCGGGTTGAGGTTCGCAAACCAACCCAGCTTTTTCATCGGGTACCAGGGCCGGTAATCCACCCACATTGGTAACGATCATAGGTTTTTCAAAATGATAGGCCAGTGGTGTTACCCCGCTCTGGGTTGCATTACGGTAGGGTTGTACCACGCAGTCTGCAGCACAGAGGTAATATTTTACTTCATTGTCCGGAATAAACGAGGTCTTTAAAATCACCTGGGTTTCCAAACCATTTTCCTGTATCAACTGGAGGTAGGGTTTTTCATCCTCGTAAAATTCTCCTGCTATTAATAATTTTATATTGGCTGATCTTATCCTTTCATCAGACATGGCTTTTAATAAGAGATCAAGCCCTTTGTATTGCCGGATAAATCCAAAGAACAGGATGATCTTATCTGAGTTATTCAGCTGCAGATGTGTTCTTGCTTCTGTCTTTGAAAGGATGGCACCGAAATTATCATACAAAGGATGTTGTACCAGCTGCACAGGCTTACCTGTATGAAATTGCCGCAGGTCGTGCATCACTTTTTCACTCATGGTTATAAAAGCATGGCAGGATTTGAGAAAGTATCTGGTGAATGCCGTATCACCGGGTCTTTTTTCATGGGGAATAACATTGTCTGCAATACAAATGACCCGGGTATGCCGGTTCTTTTTTACCTGTCGAAGTATGGTGCCAAGGGCAGGACCCATAAATGGTAACCAATAACGAACCACGATGACATCAGGATTCATTTTTCGGATCTTTTTGCCTACACTGATCCAATTTAGCGGGTTAACAGAGTTGATCCAGGTATAAATGGTTAGGCCAGCGGGTGCCGGCTCGTCGGAATATTGCGTGGTACCCGGAAAAAGAAAGGAGGGATATTGTAAAGAAAAGGAGAGGAGCGAACATTCATTCCCCTGTTCATTAAATTCTTTTGCGAGCCTTTGATTAAAAGTTGCCAGTCCTCCGCGCAATGGATAGGCAGGCCCTATGATCATTATGCGCTGCATTACAAACCTATTTTGTCTTCGATCAAATAGGTGTTGCGTCCCGCTGAATTACGTGACACCAGTTCCGAAATAAAACCGGCCAGGAATAATTGCATACCGATGATCAGTGAGGTGAGGGCAAGATAAAAACCGGGCCTGTTCGTAAGTCCAATTTCAGGATCTATGATCTTTGAAATAATCAGGTAGAGTGTAATGCCCAGGCCTATCAAAAAAAACAATGTGCCCCATAAACCAAAAAAATGCATGGGTCTTTTTGAGAACTTTCCAACAAAGGTGATGGATAAGAGATCGAGAAAGCCGTTAACAAACCGTTCCCATCCAAACTTGGTCACACCATATTTGCGGGCCCGGTGTTCCACTACTTTTTCACCAATTTTTTTAAAGCCGGACCATTTTGCAATAACGGGTATGTACCGGTGCATTTCGCCATAAACTTCTATGCTTTTTACAACTTTTTTGCGATAGGCTTTTAACCCGCAGTTAAAATCATGAAGTTTAATATGGGATACCTTGCTGGTAACAGCATTAAAAAATCTGGAAGGAATATTTTTAGTTAGTGTATTGTCGAATCTTTTTTTCTTCCAGCCGCTTACAATATCGTATCCATCGACAATGATCATATGACGCAAACCCGGTATTTCATCAGGACTATCCTGCAGGTCAGCATCCATGGTAATAACAATGTCGCCCTGTGCTGCTTTGAAACCTTCATTTAATGCGGCTGACTTGCCATAATTGCGCTGGAAACGAATTCCTTTCACTGAAGGATTGGCACTGCTTAAACTTTCTATCACCTTCCATGAGTTATCGGTACTTCCATCATCAATCATAATGATCTCGTAGGAGTATTCATTCTCATCGCAGACTTTTTTGATCCATGCAGATAATTCAGGAAGTGATTCTTCTTCGTCTTTTAAAGGGATTATAATTGAAAGGTCCATTATGCGTTAGGTTGTTCAAATGGATTAGTTGGACGTTTTTTTGTTATGGCAGCACCCAATAACGAACCTATAGCTCCAATGATGACAAAAAATAATGTTGAGCCTCCCACTACACCCACCCAAAAGAACTTTCTTGCCATCTCAACACCTTCATCAATCTGGCTGTCTGTTAGCTTACTGTTTTGTTCCATCTGTTCTCTTGCCATCTCAAGTGATTTTTCTTTGATGTCTGGAAAAACAAGAAAAAACAATACGATAAAAACAATATAGATAGCGGTAAAAACAGCCGTTGTTTTAAAACCAAATGCAAACAGATCGCCAAAACTTTTTGTATAATCGTTTGCTTTACCATGCTGATGAACAAAAAAGATCAGGCCTGCTATTATGATCAGGTATTGAAGCGCACCAAGTCCTTTTTGTTGTGTAAGCCCCAGAAAGTTTGTAATAATGGCAAACAAAACAATCAAGGCAGCAATGATCAATCCGGCAACAATATGCGTAATAGGTTTTTTTTCTTCCATGCTTGGGTTATTCGTTCAAAAATACTTTGTCTTTATTAATAATTCCTATTGGTTTGCCAGTAAGCTCTTTTCCAGTAAAAGGAGAGTTCTTTGATTTGGATCCTGGTGCTTTTACTGTCCATTTTTCACCAGGAAGAAAAAGACTTAAAGCCGCTATATTCTTTTCAGCAATAGAATATGCAGGCAGATCAAATATTTTCCTGGGATTAACAGATAATAATGCTATTATTTTTTCTTCCGGAAGTTCCGGCATGGCTGTTCTCAAAACACCATACGTTGTTTCCAGCCCCAACATTCCATACTGGGCATATTCAAACTCAACAATCTTATGATCGGTATCCTGCGGAATGTGGTGTGTGGCAATACAATCTACGATGCCTGAACGAACTGCATCTTTTAATGCCTGCTGATCTTTTTGTGTACGTAACGGAGGGTTTACTTTCAGATAGGTATCATAGGATTGCAGATCCCCATCGTTAAAAAATAAATGATAGGGCGTTACAGAGCAGGTTATAGCAATACCTTCATTCTTTGCAGCTTTGACCAGGTCTATGGATTTAGCTGTAGATACCGCTGTAATATGAATTTTGGATCCCGTGTATTTAGCCAGCTCAATGTCACGCCGGATCATCAGTTCTTCGGCAATAGCTGGTTTGCCCGGTAAGCCAAGTTGGGTTGAAATGATCCCTTCGTTCATCAACCCCGTTGCGCTGATCGATTTATCATCCGGTACCTGGATGATGGTTTTGTTGATGGCTTTTATGTATTGCAGGGCTTTCAATAAAAGACCCGAGGACTGAACCGTGCAGATACCATCACTAAACGCCACGGCACCACTGGCCTGCATATCATACATTTCAGCCAGTTCTTTTCCTTCCGTGTTTTTTGTAATGGCTGCAATGGGATGAACCGTAACAGGTAGCTGCCTGCTTTTCTGAACAATGTATTCAATACCGGATTTATTATGCAGTACCGGGGTTGTATTAGGTACTACCATTACATCGGTATACCCCCCACTGGCTGCAGCGTTGGCACCGGTCTCCAGGGTTTCCCTGGATTCAAAACCCGGGTCGCAGAAATGCGAAAAAATATCCGTCCACCCCGGCGATACACAGAGGCCATTAATCTTTATTTCTTTATCAGCCTTAGCTTGCAAGGAACCGATTTGAGAAATAAAACCATCCTGAATAAAAAGATCAACAGTTTGCTGATGAAAAGGCGAGGAAGGATCGATAATGCGTACTTGCCTTAAAAGAATGTCCATTAAGCAGCGAAGATAATGGATTGGTTGAAAAAACTAAGCAGAAGAGTACTTATCCGGCAGCAAGTGAAATTTGGTGATTCCTGATGAAATATGTAATGGCCCGGCCAGAATGACCAGGGAATAATTTAAGAATCATTCATGATGTGCAGAGGTGTTCAGGCTGTTTAAAGAATCAAGGTGGACTTACCGGGTCTTTTAAACTCCATACTGATACCTTTTCACTTATACCATAAAGTCTGCGAAAACAAATTTTCAAGGGCCGGATCAAAAACGAGGTTCAGACAATTACTTAATCCAGGTAATCACTTTTAATAATAGTGGATATCATTTTGAACTGTTCATTTGCATTAAAGCAGTGCTTTGAATGAGCCGGGATTATTATGCCTTCTCCTAATCTTAACTTATACACTTTGTCATTGATGGTTACTTGTGCTGACCCATCTATGATCTGGATATAGTTATCAAATGCCAGTGTTTTTTCTCCCAGCTCTTCACCTGCGTCCATTGCTGTAACGGTTACATTTCCGGTTGTCTTTTTTAAGATGGTCCTGCTTAATGTAGAATTTGGCACATACTCTATAATTTCAACAATTATATGCGGTGCAGACTTCTCAATTTCTATAAAATCGGTGTAATCACCTTCACTCTTCTTCATTATAACAAAATTCCTCATTATAAACCATATAATGCTTACACAAGTCGAATGAAATCTTACATAATTTACAGATGTGTTAAACCGGATAAGAGTTGTTACAGGTTTTCACGGGCGGTCAACCGCTTATGCTTCATTTTTTTGAAAAAAGAGGGAGTTAGCCCGGTTACTTTTTTGAATTGATTAGAAAGATGCGATACACTGCTGTAGTGAAGCTTTTCTGCAATTTGGGTTAGTGTCAATTCATTATAAATGAGTAATTCTTTAGCCCTTTCAATTTTGTGAGATATGATATATTGCTCAATAGTGATTCCTTTTACTTCTGAGAACAAATTGGAAAGATAATGATACTCGTAATTCAAACTTTTACTTAAGATGTCAGAAAAATTGGAAACCGGCGGTTCATCACTGTAGTGAATCATTTCTACGATGATGTTTTTGATGCGCTCAATAAGAATGGTTTTTCTATCTTCCATTAGCTCGAAACCAAAATGTAATAATGAAGTTTTCAGATGATCTTTCTGTTGTTCAGTAAGGGTCTCTTTTACTTCCACTTCACCCAGTTCTAAAACAATTGAATGCAGACCCGCTTTCTCCAGCACGGATTGCACAATGAGCTTGCACCTGATGCTGACCATATTCCTGATTACAAGCTTCAATAACAATGAATTTAAGTATTACCCTGGTTGCCAAACTTTACAACCTGTCTTAAGTTACAATAAAAAGGCTGAGTTCAGTCATGAAATGATGCCTGATAAGAATGCTAAAATGAATTTGCATGAGTAAAGTTTGATTCGGCCGATAAAAAGTAAAGTGCCAAATACTTTTTATAACATTCTGTCATTAAAATGTGGTATGACCGGATTAAATGCACTAATCCACAGTCAGACCTTTACACATGTCAGAAAGATCATTTGGTTTTGCGCTTTTTAAAATCGTTTAATCCTTCAACCTTTATCAAATAGGGTTGATCTGTTTTGTCGCGAGAGTTGAGCCATCTTCGAACGTACTTAACCAGGTAGGTCCGGCAAATTCTACAAAATAAAAAGCCCACTGTCGCCAAAGCAATTGTGGGCGGAGTCGGGATGACTGGATTATTTTATGATCCTTAAAGGGGGAGACCAAATCAAAGAAAACCTGCACCGATTTCATCGGTGCCCGTGCTTTTTGTTTTTCCGCATTTGCAAGCAAGCCTGCATGCTCCAAAACAAAAAAAGCCCTGGCTTACGCCTAAGGCTTTCTTTGATTTGTCGGGATGACTGGATTCGAACCAGCGACCCCGTCGTCCCGAACGACGTACGCTACCGGACTGCGCTACATCCCGATCTAACCACAAATTTATAATCAATGGGGATGGTTTTTTAGATGATGGTTATGAAAATGTGGAAAAACCCGTGAACAACTTGTGCGGATAAGCCTATGTCAAAAAGTGGGGAAGGGAATGTGCTTTGAGACAGATAAGTAAAGCGTTGTAAAGGCGCCAGGATAACCAGGAAACTGAACAGTACAGTCTGGTTGTTAATGTTGCCACTATTAAATTAAAGAGTATGCGATCAATATGGAAAGGATCAATAGGGTTTGGGCTGGTGAACATACCGGTTAAAATGTATGCGGCTACAGATGAAAGCACCTTGCCCTTTGTAACCCTGGATAAAAACAATAATGCCCGTATCCGTTATAAAAAAATAAACGAGGCAACCGGAAAGGATGTTAATGAAGCTGACATTGTAAAAGGTTATGACTATGGTGGCCACTATGTGATAATGGATGATGAGGATTTCAAAAAAGCAACTCCCGAAAAACTGGATCACCTGGAGATTGTACAGTTCATATCAGAAAAAGAAATTGATGCTGTTTATTTTGAAAAACCTTATTACCTGGAACCGGAAAAAACAGGGGCTAAGGCTTATGCGCTTTTACGTGATGCTTTGAAAAAGGAAAACAAGGCTGCATTGGGCCCACTGGTATATCATAAACGAGAATGGATTTGTCTTGTTAAACCATTTGAAAATTTGTTGGTTTTGCACAGGCTGAGGTTTGCGGAGGAAATACGAGGGGCGGAAGGATTGGTGGTTCCGAAGGCTGACGTTAAAACAGAAGAAATAAAAATGGCTTCGCTGCTTATTAACCAGCTTACCAAACCCTTTAAACCGGAACAGTTCAAAGATGAATTTTCTGAAAAGCTTTTAAAGGTTATTGAGTCAAAGGCAAAAGGTAAAACCAGTACAGTTAAGTCAATGAAAATTGTACATAGCAGCACCACCGAAGACCTCATGCAAAAATTAAAAGCAAGTTTGAAAACTCCTGCCAAAAAAGCTTCTTAAAGATGTTTCAAAACTCCTGCGTGTACAGGTAGGTGAAATGTAGTTGGAATATTACCCGGTAAAACTATTGAGCCGGGTTAAGCGGTTCTAATTTTTTTCTAATTGGCTTTTTATGAAAGGTTATGTATGTTTAAAGCACCTTAATGAAAGCTAGTATAATCCTGCTGACGTTATTGGTAACTAAATACTGATACGGTGGCCCCATTCCTGGGGCTACTTTTTTTATCACAAAATTTTGATGCCACAAAAATTGCATTATACGGTGTTGATTGAGCAGGCAAAAGATGCTGAAGAAGGCGGAGATATTTCTGCTGCTATCAATCTATATGAGAAAGCCATTAAACAGTCACCCCTGGTTGAGTTGCCCTATTATAGATTGATGATCCTTTACAGGAAAGAAAAAAAATACACAGAAGAACTGAGGGTAATCAATAGAGGCCTGGATGTATTCAGATCTTATTTTGATGAAAAAACAAAGCCGTTTACGGCGGCAGGTAAATTGGGACAGATCAGCAAGGCCTTATTAAAATCGGTTACCGGAACCGGCAAAAAACATTTGCTCAGTTCATACCCCGAACCCATTCCTTCGTGGACCCTAAGAAAAAAGACAGTAGAAAAGAAAATAAAAAAAGGGAGCATGTAAAACACTCCCTTTTTATGGTCTAGCCACCATATCAAAAAT
>DASTMJ010000100.1:0-6475 GCA_035714205.1 Flavisolibacter sp.
TCACCAGTCGTATATATAATAAAAGGAACAATAAAGGATGAAGACGGCAATGCCTTACCAAATGTCACCATTATGGAAAAAGGATCCAGGTCCGGTGTCAGGTCGGCTTCAGATGGTAGTTATTCCATTTCTGTCTCCAATGACCAGTCAACTCTTTTGTTTTCTGCTATTGGTTATGAATCGCAAGAAGTAAGGATCGAAAGCCGGGCAACTATTGATGTGATTTTAAAAGCAACGCAAAAAAGCTTGCAGGAAGTTGTCATTACAGGTCATGGCACGGCATTGCAGGGTAAGGTTGCAGGAGTTCAGACCCAGGATAATGCAACACGATCACAAAGCGTTAAAATCAGGGGTACAAGTTCCGGGTTTTATCCACAGGCTTCTTTTAATACCGAAGCATATGACCCTATCAATGAAAATGGCTTCCATAAAGTATCAGACGATCCGCTTTCTACATTCTCAATTGATGTAGATGCTGCGTCGTATAGCAATGTGCGGCGGTTTTTAAATAACAATCAACTGCCACCCGCTGGTGCCATTCGTACCGAAGAAATGATCAATTATTTTACCTACAATTACCCGCAGCCAGCAGGCAGCGATCCATTTTCCATCACAACTGAAATGTCAGATTGCCCATGGAATCAGGAACATAAGCTTGTGATGATTGGTTTACAAGGCAAAAAAATTCCTACGGAAAACCTGCCGGCTTCTAACCTCGTGTTCCTGGTTGACGTTTCAGGCTCCATGCAATCTCCATTAAAACTGCCGTTGGTGAAAGCCTCATTGAAATTATTGGTTGACCAGTTAAGGGAAGAAGATAATATCTCTATAGTGGTTTATGCAGGTAATGCAGGTTTGGTTTTGCCGGCAACAAGCGGATCACAAAAAACAAAAATCAGGTCAGCTATTGATGCTTTGGAAGCAGGTGGATCTACTGCCGGCGGGCAGGGAATTAAACTGGCTTATAAAGTAGCCAGGGAAAATTTTGCGAAGGAAGGAAATAACAGGGTTATACTTTGCACCGATGGTGATTTTAACGTTGGTGCCAGCAGTAACGATGATATGGAACGCCTGATTGAAAAAGAAAGAGAGAGTGGTATTTTTCTTACAGTATTAGGATATGGAATGGGAAATTATAAAGACAGTAAAATGCAGATTCTGGCCGATAAAGGAAATGGCAACCATGCATACATCGATGGAATAAATGAAGCCAAAAAAGTTTTGGTAAATGAATTTGGCGGAACCTTATTTACCATCGCCAAAGATGTAAAACTGCAAGTTGAATTTAACCCTTTAAAAGTGCAGGGATACCGGCTGATTGGTTATGAAAACAGGATGCTGGAAAAAGAAGATTTTAACGATGATAAAAAAGATGCCGGTGAACTGGGCAGCGGTCACACCGTAACAGCTATTTACGAGTTGATTCCGTCAGGTGTGAAATCAAAATTTTTAAAAGATGTTGACCCGCTTAAATACCAGGATCGTAAAACAAACCATGATAATGCTGGCGGAAATGAGGAAATGATGACTGTGAAATTCCGGTATAAAACCCCGGGTGGAACTACCAGCCGGTTCATTGAAAAAGTTGTTACAGATAAGGGTGTTGTTTTTTCACAGACTTCAGAAAATTTTCGTTTTGCCGCAAGTGTGGCTGAATTTGGAATGTTGTTACGTAATTCAGAATTCAAAGCCAGGTCGTCTTTTAATCATGTGTACAAAACTGCTAAAGCTGCCAAAGGAACAGACACTGAAGGATACAGGAAGGAATTCTTAACACTTGTAAGAAAAGCAAGTGCTTTAAAATCAAATGAGGTAGATGGGGAGGATGAAGAAGATGATATTGTATTGAATAATTAAGAAAATAATTGTCTGTTATGAGAATTTTAATTGTACTGGCGTTGATGCTGTCACCCATGTTGGATAGTTATAGTCAGGATTCATTATTATCAGGTATTGATCATAAATCCAATAGATTATTGGTGAACTCCGACTTTTTACAACACCTGGGTTTGTTGATTCCAATGTATAGTGAAACCATATTCATAGATACCAATAAGACAAAAGCGTATAAAATAGAGATTCGGGATCGTGAGGAGAATTTGAAACTCCCGGGTGCTAACATGCAAATATTGCCCGGTGCATTTTCTGTCGATACTATTACCTTATCCGCTGATGAAAACGGAAAATTTATATCATCGCTGTTTCAGCAAACCAATCCTTCATTGCTATTGTAAGTCATATTGGATATGAAACGAAAAAATTTGAGTTTAATCTTTTATTAAAACCACCTAAGCCAGTTATTTATTTAAGCAAGAAAGACAGTCGCCAACAAGAAATATTTATCATAAGTCCGTCGATACGTCGTATATCTTGTGGGTTTCGTTGTTATATGACTTGTATTGAAATAACAAAACATTCTATAGAAACACGGGAGAAATATCAACCAGCATTTATGATTTTTCCTAACCCCGTCAGAAATCAGCAAACTCTAAAATTACGGTTCAACAGATTACTAAATGGCGAGGTCCGGTTGATAAGTAGTATCGGCAGTATAATCGATAAAAAAATTATTAATGAAAAAATATCTTCTATTGATTACTTATTACCAAACATAGCTTCGGGGGTTTATTTCATTCGTTTTTTCGATACATCGTCGCGAAAAACATTTACTGAGAAACTTATCGTTCAATAAAACATTAAATCGAAACTGAACCAGGTTAAAAAGAACTATTAAAACCCGGGTGAAATTTTTCCAGCGTTTTTCTAAGAAATTCCCTGTCCAGGTGTGTGTAGATCTCGGTTGTAGTAATGCTTTCATGACCCAACATTTCTTGTACTGCTCTAAGGTCGGCACCGCCTTCAACCAGGTGTGTGGCAAATGAATGCCGGAAGGTATGTGGTGAGATGCTTTTTTTAATACCTGCTTTTCTTACCAGGTCCTTAATAATCAAAAAGATCATGACCCTCGTTAACCGTTTCCCACGACGGTTCAGGAATAAAATGTCTTCCTCGCCATTCTGAACCGGTTGGTGAACCCTGATCGTTTTTTTATAGATCGTAATGTATTTGATAGCACTGCTGCCAATTGGTACCAAACGTTCTTTGTTACCTTTCCCTATTACACGTACAAAACCAACGTCAAGATATAATTGAGATAGCTTTAGGTTCACAACTTCGCTTACCCGTAAGCCGCAACTGTACATGGTCTCCAGGATAGCCTTATTACGGGTACCTTCCGCAGTGCTTACGTCAATTTCCGAAATGATGGATTCAATTTCCTCGAAACTTAAAACATCAGGTAAATGACGTTTTAATTTAGGTGCCTCCAAAAGTGCTGTGGGGTCTACTGAACTGATATCTTCCAGAAGGCAGTATTTGTAAAAAGTTCGTAGTCCCGAAATGATACGGGCCTGCGAACTTTGTGTCATTCCCAATTCTGCAATCCACTTAATAAATTGCTGAAGATCCTTCAATTCAATTTCTGATGGGTTCTTTTTAAGGTCATTGGCCAGCAAAAAATCAGTCAGTTTGGAGAGGTCTGACAAATAGGCTTCAATTGAATTATTGGAAAGAGATCTTTCCAGTTGCAGGTACGCTTTAAAGCCTTTTTTGTAGGGTTCCCACACAGTTAATGTAATTGGTAAAAAGATGTTTGTTACGCTGGAATTGAGCCCTAAAGATCAATTGCTTTTTCAAGAGGCACTTTATTACCTTCTTTCAAAAGTTCAACATAAATTCTTTTTGGTGTAACATTTATGGAGTCAACTACTTCGTGAATTTTATTAAAATCTATATCGTATGTTTCTTTAAAGGTCATCACGGCTTCTTTACCGGTATTTACATCAAAAACAAAAATAGATCCCCGGTCAGTGTAGGCTCTCAGGTTTTCAGCCACTTCAAACTTTGGATCAAAACTGTTTAGTGCACCAGTAATTTTATTGATGTTATTGGCTTTGTTGAAAGGAAGCTTGTATAAAAAGCCACGTCCCGTGATGCAATCGTTAAAGGCAAGCCAGGCGAAGCTTGTATCTTTAATTACACAACTGATGGCCGATGTATGCAAACGTATATCCTGGTTTACCAGGTCGGAGATAGGAACCACCCTGCTTACAGCCATGGCACCGTGTGTCCATGAAACCGAATCAGGTTCGCAATTTCTTACTGAAATACTTACCGATGAGCCAAATCTGTCTGGTGACTTAAAAAGGAACGAATCAGATTTACAGGTCGTATCACAAAAAGTCGTTCCGGTTGTTGCATTGTTAGAGCAAGACGTAAGCAAAACAATGGCTATGGCCGCTAAAAAAAATATTTTCATAAAATTAAGGTTGAAACAAAAGTAAGGGCTGCCTATTTCCCTTTCAAAATTCTTTTATCTTCGGTTTTTCCCTGGCATGTCCCATCTAAGAAGAAGATTCAATAATAACGTACTGCAACATCGTTCCCGCTTTCGGCGGTTTCTTACAAAAGTTGAAAATAACCCGCCTCAACATCTTGATCTTATGGCGCAGCAAATAGACCGTGAGGTGTGGAAAGAGATTGATTGCCTTGCCTGCTCTAATTGCTGCCGTAATATGACGCCTACTTATACAGTTAAAGACCTGCAGCGAATTTCGGCCCATCTGAACATGACCATAAAGGCTTTTAAAATAAAATGGTTGTTTAAGAACAGGAAGGGCGAATGGATGAATAAAAGTACACCCTGCCAGTTCCTGGATCGTAAGACAAATAAGTGTTCTATCTACGCAGTTCGTCCGGCAGATTGTGCTGAGTTTCCCCATCTTACCAAAACGCCCATGCCAGATTACATACATGTACACAAACAAAATGTTCAGCATTGTCCTGCCACATTTAAAATGGTTGAAAAACTAATGGACAGGATAAAGGAAGCACATACACTGGAGAATGTATAAATCAGGCGATCACTGATGATTTTCATAAATAAACATCCTGGATAAAGAAGATCTCATTTTGACCATTAAGAATATTAATGGATAAAATATCAAATTGTATATGTTTATACTGCTGATTTAAAAACAAAAACTGGTCGGCTGCCTGTGCTAAAAATTTAAATTTCTTTTTATTGACATGCACCTCGGGCATACCGAAATTTTTAGACGAACGCAGTTTTACTTCCACAAAATGCAGCACATTATTTTTCAAAGCAATGATGTCGATCTCATGATACGAATACCGCCAGTTACGATGTAAAATGGAATAGTTGTGTTGAAGCAGGTATTTCTCTGCAACCTCCTCGCCATATTTACCCGATTCATTATGCTGTGCCATATCTTTATCAAATTAAAAAGAAAATATTTTGAGTCATAACCTGTTTACATTAAAAGGTGTAGTTCAGCATTATGCGTGGGGCGGGTTTGAATATATTCCCCGGTTATTACATCTTCAGAATACCGATCATAAACCATTTGCAGAATATTGGCTGGGGGCACACCCCAATCACCCGGCAAAAACAAATAACACGGATCTTTCACAACTTTTGCAAACGCACCCACAATTCCTGGGAACGGATGTGTTGCAAAAGTTTTCATCCCTGCCTTTTTTATTAAAAGTGTTGGATGTAAGGCAGATGCTTTCCATACAGGTTCATCCCGACAAAACATCGGCCGCCAAAGAATTTGCAATTGAAAATGAAAAAGGTATTCCAGTCACAGCACCTCATAGAAATTATAAAGATGAGAATCATAAGCCGGAGCTAATGGTGGCGTTAAGCGATTTTTGGCTATTGCATGGCTTTAAAAAGAAAAACGATTTACAAAGAATACTTTCTTCCATACCGGAGTTTTCAACCCTGGTAAAAATATTTGCAGAGCAAGACTATAAAGGATTGTACACTCATGTAATGAATATGCCGCAGGAGCATGTAAATGCTATGCTTCAACCTGTACTGGATCGAATTGTGCCTCTTTACAAGAATAACGAACTGCAAAAAACCGATGAAAGTTTTTGGGCCGCAAGGGCTGCCCTTCATTTTTGCAAAAATGAGCTCATAGACCGCGGTATTTTTTCTATTTATTTTTTTAATCTTTTGCATTTAAAAAAAGGAGAGGGAATATTTCAGCCGGAAGGTATGCCCCATGCCTATCTTGAAGGTCAGAATATTGAAGTGATGGCCAATTCAGACAATGTGTTGCGGGCAGGACTAACTGACAAACATATTGATGTTGCTGAATTGATGAAGTATGTGAAATTTGAGGCAACAGAACCAAATGTTTTACGTCCGGCCAACACAGATCACAAGGTATTTGAAAGCCCTGCAGAAGAATTTGAATTACACCAATACAGCCACGGGGAGCAACCCGAAGTTGTAAAAACCAGTTCTGCTGAGATCTGGTTTTTATTATCAGGAGAACTTGCAATAGAAAGCGAAAATGAAAAATTGGAACTGACCGGCGGGGAATCTGTATTTGTTGCTGCAGGAACTATGGCCAACTTGAAAATGAATGAGAAAGGAGAG
>DASTMJ010000101.1:0-5479 GCA_035714205.1 Flavisolibacter sp.
TCTGGCTACAAGCGCATAATAATATGGAGCACCTCTCTGGTATTCCAGTACCTTCCACCCGTTCAGCCAATGTTCAACACGATTGTCTGGGTATACTATGATCATTCCGCGGTTCCATTCACCCGTTTTTCTTCTTGCCCTTGGTTCTTTTAAGGAAGGGATGAGGTCATACAACGAAGCCAATGTTCTGTTACCAACTACTCCCATTTTTGCATCGGGATGTTTTTCATCATCCAGTATCTGGTATTCCAATCCAATGGCCGAACCACTGTTTTTTTCTTTCTCTGTAACAAAATATTTCACACCACTGTTAGCGCCTTCGGTTAGCTTAAAATCAAATTGAAAAATAAAGGCGCCGTACTCTTTTTCGGTCACAATATCTCCGCCGTTAGCTGATTCAGCACCGCCGGAAGGCAATACACTTAATATACCCTCTTTTATCTCCCATCCGGTTGCAGGAAATCTGTCTTTGTAAGCACCTCTCCATCCGTTGGTTGTTTTGCCATCCCATAATAAACGGACACCATTCTTTTTTTCAGGTTCTGATAGATCATTGGGAATAAAGTTTACAATGAACATATCATTGCCAGGCGAAGGTTTGATATCTCCGGTTGTAATGCGGATGTTTCTCCATCGTATTTCCCTGCCTTCTTCTTCCTTGTTTGAAATGGAGTGCACCTGTAATGCAATAAATCCGTTTGGAGTTACATCATCAATTACAAAAGCTGCCGGAATGTTATTTACCCAGGTCCTGATGGTATGCCCAATGCATTCAATTCTTGCCTTATTCCATTGGCCTTTTTTGAAAGCCGTTTTAGCTGGAGGATTCAGGTCTAATGGGTAAAGCCAGTCTCTTCTTGCCTCGTCATATATACCACCGGTCCAGCCCCGTTTGGAAGGGTCGATCTCAAACTGGTAACCGTGCACACGGCCGTTTTGATAACCTGGCCTGGATTCGCTTCTGAACTGAACCCCCGAATTCATGGTACTGTCTACATTGAATTCAAACTCCAGGATAAAATCGCCGTAGTTTTTTTCAGTGGCTAAAAAAGAGTTAGGTTCATTCAACACAGTAGTGCCAATAATCTCTCCATTTTCAACACGATACCTGGCTTTACCATTCAACTGTTTCCAGCCAGTCAGGTCGGTTCCGTTGAATAACTTTTTCCAACCGCTTTCCTGGGCCAGGGTGGTAAGACTGCAGGTTAAGATAAAAACAGGAAGGAATAGTATTTTCATTTCAAAGCATTAAGTAGAGGTTAGAAGACCAGGCTGAATTGTTTTTAAATTTAGGCAAGTTCTTCAATTTAAAGGTTTGTGTAAGCTGAGTAACGAAAAGGTTTATATTTATTTCTGCTTTAGTCTTAATACTAAGCAATCTAAAATCAACGCCTCGTGAAACCTGCTGATAAAAAAATTCATTCGTTTGCCATTGTATTGGCCATCACTGCTCTTTTGTTTGCCCAGGCCCGCTGCACCACATCTAAACAAAAAGTTTTGGTGTTTTTTAAAACTGCCGGTTATTACCATCAATCCATTCCCGATGGTATAGCAGCCATTCAGAAAATTGGCAAGGAAAACAATTTTGCTGTTGATACATCTAAAAACGCAGACATTTTTATTTCCAAAGCACTGGACCAATATGCGGCCGTTATTTTTTTAAGCACAACCGATTCCACCGGTGTGCTGTTGAATGATGAACAGGAAAAAGCAGTACAACAGTATATAAAAAAAGGTGGTGGATTTGCAGGCATTCATGCAGCAACCGATGCCGGGTACCAGTGGAATTGGTATGGCAAGATGATAGGTGGTTATTTTGAAAGTCACCCGGAAATTCAAAAAGCAAAACTGATTGTGGTTGATTCCTTACATGCGGCTACCCGGGGCCTGCCGGCGGAATGGGAGCGAACAGATGAATGGTATAATTTTAAGAACCTGAACAAAGATGTAAATGTATTGATCACCATTGATGAAAACTCTTACAAAGGTGGCAAAAACGGTGCACACCATCCTGTGGCCTGGTGGCATAACTACGAGGGCGGAAGAGTATTTTATACAGCGCTTGGACATACTAAAGAATCGTATACAGAACCTTTGTTTTTACAGCACCTGGCGGGTGGTATTCTATACGCTATGGGCAAATAAGCAGCAATTATTTTAAACGATCATCCAACTATAATTATGAAGCAAATTTTCTTACTGGGCATTTTAACATCCACTATTGTTTCCTGTGTGGCACAGCAAAAACCCAAACCTGAGGATACAGAAGTGTGGACACCGGTCCCAAAGATCGTAACACCAGGCAGCAATGCAACCGCACCCTCCGATGCCCTTGTGTTATTTGACGGAAAAAATCTTGATCAATGGATTTCCGCCTCCGACACCACAAAGCCGGCCCGGTGGATCGTGGAAAACGGTGTGGTACGGGTAGATAAAGCTACTGGTGATATCAGAACAAAAGCTTCTTTTACTGATTACCAGTTGCACCTGGAGTGGATGGTGCCAAAGAATATCACGGGCAAAGGACAGTCCCGTGGTAATAGCGGTGTTTTTTTAGCCATTGCACACGGTACAGGGTATGAATTACAGATATTGGATTCCTATGAAAATACAACCTATGTAAACGGGCAGGCAGCTAGTGTGTACAAACAATATGTTCCACTGGCCAACCCTACAAAACCTCCGGGTGAATGGCAGGTGTATGATATCATTTGGACGGCACCACGTTTTAACTCTGATGGGAGCTTGCAATCACCCGCAAGAGTTACTGCATTATTCAATGGCGTATTGGTTCAGAACAATGTTGAACTGAAAGGATCTACAGAATATATTGGCCAGCCTGTATATAAAGCCCATGGGGCAGCACCCATTCAGTTACAATCGCATGGCGACCCGAGTGAGCCGATCAGTTTTCGTAACATCTGGTTACGCACTTTGTAAGATGAATATGCATAGTGTTGTTTCATGCACTAATTTCACCGGCTAAACTGGCCTGGTTATCACGATTGCTTCATCTTTTATTCATTTGCCTATTGCATAGCCGGCTGAGCATGTAGTTGAGTATGAAGCAACAAGTATATCATTATAAAAAACCTTTCAAATTAGAAGCCGGGAGTCTGTTGCCCGGTATTTCCATTGCCTACCATACATGGGGACGATTGAACGAAGCAAAAGATAACGTTATCTGGATCTGTCATGCCCTCACAGCCAACTCCAATGCAGAAGAGTGGTGGAAGGGAATGATTGGTAAGGGCTGTTCATTTGACCCTGCGCATCATTTTATTGTTTGCGCCAATATTTTAGGATCCACCTATGGTACTACAGGACCAATGAGTATAGATGAAGCAACGGGAAAGCCGTATGGCCGTAACTTCCCGCTCATCACCATTCGTGATATGGTAGCTGCACATGAATTGTTGCGCCAACACCTGGGCATTAACAAGATTCATTTGCTGGCAGGGGGCAGCATGGGTGGTTACCAGGCTTTGGAATGGAGCGTATCACATCCTTCTTTCATTCAGCATTTATTTCTTATGGTAACATCAGCAAGGGAAACGGCCTGGGGAATTGCCATTCATACAGCACAGCGCCTGGCAATTGAAGCCGATTCAAGCTGGCAGGAAAATGATCCCCGTGGTGGTGAAAAAGGTTTGGCTGCTGCCAGGGCCATGGGTATGATCACCTATCGTAACTATGAAGCGTTTATGTCTACGCAAGCTGATGAAGACAAAAACAAGCTGGATGATTTTAAGGCAACATCCTACATTAAACACCAGGGTAACAAATTGACCAAACGTTTTAATGCCTATTCTTATTATACGCTTACAAAGGCGATGGACACACATAACCTGGCAAGAGGACGTGAAGGAAGTATAGAGCAAATAGTACAGGGCATACAACAACCTGCATTAGTAATGGCTATTCAATCGGACCTGTTGTGCCCCGTAGCTGAACTAAAATTATTGGCGGATCATATGCCCAATTCCCGTTTTATACAGGTTGATTCTTTGTATGGGCACGATGGGTTTTTAGTGGAAACCGCTATCATCACTTTGCACCTCCAAAACTGGATGAAGGACCTGGAACCGCGTTGCAAAAAATAATTGATCATTTATACAATCAGTTCATTACTAACTTACCAACAGAAAGCCTCTTTCATTTAAAACCTGGTACATGACACAACGTATAACAAAAGCCATTCGCACACAAATAGAGCGTACCGCCGAAAAAGAACATTCCTCTCCGTTATTCTTAACCAGCAGTTTTTGTTTTGATGATGCGGAAGAAATGCGGGCCGCTTTTGCCGATGAGAATGATAATAATATTTACAGCCGTTTCTCTAACCCCAATGTGCAGGAGTTTGTCGACAAGGTTTGTATACTTGAGGGCGCCGAAGCAGGTTATGCAACCGCGTCGGGCATGAGTGCTGTATTTGCCTCCTTCATGAGCTTTTTAAAAGCAGGGGATCATATACTTTGCTGCCAGGCTGTATTTGGCAGTACACACACGGTCATTACCAAATATCTTCCCAAATACGGGATACAATACAGCTATGTGGCAGCCGATAAAGTTGAGGAATGGGAAGCTGCCATTCAGCCCAACACAAAAATGATCTACCTGGAAACTCCAACCAACCCGGGTCTCGATATCATTGACCTGGAAGCGGTGGGAAAACTGGCTAAACAACACAACCTCATTTTGAATGTAGATAATTGTTTTGCCACCCCTGTTGCACAGCAGCCCATTACTTACGGTGCTGATCTTGTTGTGCATTCGGCAACCAAGTGGATGGATGGACAGGGAAGAGTGTTGGGTGGCGTGGTAGTGGGCAAAAAAGAACTGATCAAAGAGATCTATTTATTCTGCAGGAGTACCGGCCCTGCTTTATCACCTTTTAATGCCTGGTTATTAAGCAAAAGCATGGATACACTGGAGGTACGCATGGAAAGACATGCCGCCACTGCTGAATACCTTTCCGGCAAATTACAGGATCATCCAGCCATCAGTTGGTTAAAATATCCCTTCCTACTTACGCATCCGCAATATGCGATTGCTAAAAAACAAATGAGTAGTGGCGGTGGTATTTTTTGTTTTGAATTAAAAGGCGGGATTAATGCAGGGCGACAATTTTTAAATAACCTGCAAATGCTTTCATTAACCGCCAACCTGGGAGATACCCGTAGTATTGCATCTCACCCGGCAAGTACCACTCATGCCAAACTTACGGAAACCGAAAGGCAGGAAGTGAATATTACACCCGGGCTCATCCGAGTTTCTGCAGGACTGGAACACCGCGATGATATTCTGGAAGATATTGTAAGGGCACTGGAAGCGATTGAATGAGGGAACATAAAAAAAAGCGGTTGATGAACCGCTTTTCTTAAACTAGCATTTTAGGCTGAAACGCCGTTTGCCTCTCTTTTCAAACCCGCAATTTTTTCTGCTGCGTCATCATAGGCTCCCTTTGCTTTGTCCTTCA
>DASTMJ010000102.1:0-5007 GCA_035714205.1 Flavisolibacter sp.
AATAGGTTTGCATAAATCCTTCAAGGTCGCCTTTGTTCCAGGATTTTGTTTGTTCACTTAAAAGGTTGAGTATTTCTGTTTCATCCTGGGTCTGTGCTTTGGTTATATAACCTGAGCACAACAGGATCAGTGCGAATAAAAACTTTCTTTTCATAAAATATCTAAAGCATTAAAGATAAGGCGTACAGGTGATCCTGGCAGCGGTTCAATACTCTTATCTCCGGTCAAAATCCTGTTAATACTCGGTTATAAGCCTATCCTACTGTTAACTTTGCGGTACAATTAAAGGCCATGCGCAGAAAACAGGTTTTTTATTTTCTTTTTTTTACAGCTCTTGTAGTTGGTTTTTTTGTTTTTATCTCTTACGCCGTTCCAGGTTATCTGAAGCCTAAGTTCCCACCTATCAGCGTTGTAAAACCTTTTGCGTTTACCAACCAGGATGGGCAACACGTAACTGAAAAAGACATGGACCGAAAAGTTACCGTGGTGAATTATTTTTTCACAACCTGCAACAGCATCTGTCCGAAAATGAATAATAACCTGAAACCTGTGTATGAAAAATTTAAGAACGAAGGTGATTTCCTTGTACTCTCTTTTACATCTGACCCGGAAAGAGATTCAGCAAGCCAGCTAAAACGTTATGCCGATTCATTGGGAGTGGATACAGAAAAGTGGATGTTTTTAACAGGCAGGAAAGATAGTTTGTATACTACAGCGAGGCATAGTTTTAAAATAGATGACCCTGCCAATTTTGTACAAAACATTAAAGATGATTTTTTACACACCCAGTTTATAGCATTGGTTAACCGGAAAGGTGAAGTTGTAAAGATCTACGATGGTATTAAAAAATCAGAGGTAACAGAAATGGAAGCGGAAATTTCCAAACTACTGAAAGAATAACCATGAGCCGCAACGATATAAGTTTGAATCATAAATTGAATGATCTCCTGCGTAGGAAAAACCTGAGTATAACGGATAGCCGTAAAAAAATACTTTCTCTTTTTCTTGAGAGCCCCGATGCATTGACACATGGGGATATTGAAAAAAAAGCTGGTGAAAAGTTTGACAGGGTTACTGTCTATCGCACCCTTCAAACCTTTGTTGAAAAAGGGATCATCCATGCAATTCCTACTCCTGATAATTCGGTACGATACGCTTTATGCAAGGATGATTGTGCTGAAGGTCACCACCATGATGATCACGTTCATTTTATTTGTGTAAACTGTCATAAAACGATCTGTCTTGATGATGTGGTTTCTCCTAAAATAGATCTTCCCCGGGGTTATATTGCTGAAAATGTGCAGGTGCTGATCAACGGGGTTTGCAAGGAATGTAATCCTGCCGATTAATCATCTTCTCTTTCTTTTATGCAGTTCAAAGTTCTTTTATTACATTCAGAGAGCTAATGAACGCCAATCCTTCATATTCGATTTTTCCCCTTGGAGATGCGGCTCTTGTCATTGATTTTGGTAACAGCATTAATGAACAGGCTAATCAATATGTGCTTCACCTTTTTCACACTATAAAAAAACAACAACCCCCGTTTATTATTGATCTTGTTCCTGCCTATAGTTCACTGGCAATTTATTATGATGTGAAAGCAGTTTACAGGCAAAAAGAAGATGATAAAACAGCTTTTGAAGTAATGGCCGAATGGGTGGAATCCTTTACGGTTAGTGAAATCGCAAGCACCGAAGATAAAAAACGGTTGATCCGTGTGCCTGTTTGTTACCATGAAAAATTTGCAACAGATATTTTATATATAGCCCGGGTAAATAAAATTACTGTAGAAGAAATTATTGAATTGCATACCGGGGCAACCTATACAATTTTTATGATCGGGTTTCTTCCTGGTTTTGCCTATATGGGATTGGTGGATGAAAGAATTGCAATTCCCCGGAAGCCGCAGCCGGAGCCTGTGCATGCGGGAGCGGTTGGAATTGCAGGAAGGCAAACCGGGATCTACCCAATTGCTTCTCCTGGTGGCTGGCAGGTTGTGGGGCGAACACCCATTAGTTTATTCAATAAAAACAGGGAGCAGCCGGTATTGTTTCAACCCGGCGATTCAATAAAATTTTACCCGATTACAGAAGATGAGTTTACGCATTATAAAAGCGGGAGTGCTTGATACGATACAGGATTGCGGAAGATATGGTCATCAGCATCTTGGTATCAACCCAAGTGGTGCTATGGATCATTTTTCTGCGCAGCTTGCCCATGCTTTATTGGGAAATGATCTGAATGATCCCGTTATTGAAATGCACTATCACGCCCCTCATATACAATTTGAAAAAGAAACTATTATCAGCCTGGCTGGTGCCGATTTTTCACCCACACTTAATGGCAGCCCCATACCTATGCATCACCCTGTTGCTGTAGGAAAATCGGCACAGTTAAAATTTGAACGGTTAAAAAACGGGGCAAGAACGTACCTGGCAATAAAACAACCCTTACAGGTAACAAAATGGTTGGGAAGTTTCAGTACCAATATTAAAGCTTGTGCAGGCGGTTGGCACGGAAGAGCATTAAGGAAAAATGACGTACTGCATTTTGCTAAGGAACCACACCTCGAAAACGTTTTGAAGGAAAAAGAATTTTTGATATTACCCTGGAAGTCGCAGGAAGCAGTTGACTGGAGAACAGAGATTTCTTTTTTAATAGGTTCTGAATGGCATTGGATGACAGAAGAATCCAAAGAAGCTTTTCAAACACAATGGTTTCAGTTAAGTATGGATGTTGACCGCATGGGTTATAAACTTTCAGGTGCCGTATTAGAGCAGTCGGAACATGAGGAACTGGTTTCATCAGCTGTAAGTTTTGGAACCGTTCAATTATTACCCAATGGCCAATTGATTGTTTTAATGGCAGATCATCAAACCACCGGGGGGTATCCACGGGTAGCACATATCATATCGGCACACCTGCCGCTGCTGGCACAAAAAAAAGCCAATGATGTATTGCAGTTCAGGCTTACTTCTTTAGAAGAAGCAGAAGATAAGATGATGTTGCAACAAAAATATTTGCAGAGCTTACAAATGGCCAGTAAATTCAGGATGGAGGAATACCTGCATGCTGTGTGATCTCAATTGCGACATGGGTGAAGGCATCGGCAACGATGCTGACCTTATGCCTTTTATAAGTTCAGCCAATATTTCGTGTGGATTTCATGCAGGTAACAGTCAAATTATACGCCAGACAATAGAGCTTGCACTTGAGCATGGTGTTCATATGGGTGCTCATCCTTCCTTTAGGGACAAAGAACATTTTGGAAGACGGGAAATGAAACTTTCACCTGATAAATTATATGCGATTGTACTGGAACAACTGATAAAAATTGAATTACTGGCAAAAGAAAAAGGGGCTACTCTTCATCACGTTAAACCTCATGGGGCACTTTACAACCTGGCGGCTAAAGATTCATTAACTGCAAAAACCATAGCACAGGCGGTAAAAGATTTTAATGAAGTTTTGATTGTATATGGTTTGAGCGGAAGTTATATGATCAGCGAAGCAAAAGCGTTGGGTTTAAAAACTGCCAGTGAGGTTTTTGCAGACAGAACGTACCAGGATGATGGAAACCTGTTGCCAAGAACCCATACAAATGCCCTGATAACAACTGTAGAAGAAAGTATTGACCAGGTAAAACAAATGATAAACGAAGGGACTGCTACATCGGTAAACGGGAAACCTGTACCAGTTGTTGCCGAAACCATTTGCATTCATGGTGATGGTGTAACGGCTGTTGCCCTGGCAAAAGCGCTTTACAGATTTTTGAATGGTAATGAAGTGTCGGAGGTTAATTCCGTGTAATGCACATCTAACTATTCTACCTGCACATGGCCAATAAACCGATTTGAATTATTAAAGAGATTAATGAAACGAAACACTGCTTTTTTAGGTGCTGCATTCCTGATGGCCACATCTGCCATTGGTCCTGGTTTTCTCACTCAAACCAGCAGGTTTACCGAAGAATTGCTGGCAAGTTTCGGCTTCGTTATTTTCATTTCATTGTTATTGGATATTGGTGTACAGCTTAACATATGGCGCCTTGTAACGGTAACAAACAAACGGGCACAGGATCTTGCCAACGATGTTTTGCCGGGTTTGGGATGGATGCTTGCCGGACTGATTGGTTTTGGAGGCTGGGTATTTAACATAGGTAATATTGCCGGATGCGGTCTTGGGTTACAGGCCTTAACGGGATTAGATGTCAGAATGGGTGCCATTTTAAGTTGTATTATATCCCTCGCCATATTTTGGAATAAAGAAGCGGGTAAGTTGATTGATGGCTTTGTAAAAATATTGGGGATTGCCATGATCATTTTTACAGTATATATTGCTATTTTTCATCAGCACCACCAATAGGTGAAGCGCTATACAGAACCATTTGGCCTGAAAAAGTTGACGCAGCTAAAATTGTAACCCTTGTTGGCGGAACCGTAGGGGGGTATATTTCTTTTGCAGGGGCACATCGGCTTCTTGATGCCGGCATACATGGTAAACAATCAGTCCGGCTGGTTGACCGGGGAGCCATTAGAGGCATTGCCGTAACAACTGTTATGCGCTATATTCTTTTTTTAGCAGCGCTGGGTGTGGTAAGCCAGGGTTTTGTTTTAGGAAACGATAATCCCGCAGGTGCAGTTTTTAAAGCCGCTGCCGGAACTATTGGTTTTAGGTTTTTTGGATTTGTCATGTGGTGTGCAGCTATCACTTCAGTAATTGGAGCTTCCTATACTTCCATATCTTTTTTTAAAACACTGCATCCTGCGCTGGAAAAAAACAACCGGGTAATGGTTTCAGCTTTCATCACTACAGCAGCACTTACTTTTTTGTTTTTGGGTAATCCTGTTACACTGTTAATACTGGCTGGTGCGGTAAATGGTTTGATACTGCCCGTAGCCCTGACCGTTATATTGATTTCCGCACAGAACAGGAAAATTACAGCCATCTATCATCATCCGTTATGGATGCAGGTTGCCGGATGGTTGGTTGTACTGGCGATGAGCT
>DASTMJ010000103.1:0-24648 GCA_035714205.1 Flavisolibacter sp.
TAAAAAGTTCCAGGTTGAGATGATAACAAAACCACCCCATTTCAAAAGCCTGGAGAATGCCGTTTTACGACTTCTTAATTTTTGCAGCCGGTAACACTGTTAACCGGCGGGGTGCCCCCCATTACGATTACGCCCCTGCAAAAGAGGTTTTGCTTTTAATTCAATTGCATAACCCAACTCATCAGAAAGATCTCTAAACCGTTCGTCTGCAACCCATCTCCTTCTTTCTTTATGGAGCGTTAGCCGCTGGGGCGGCGCATTTTCCTGCCTGCCATTATATTTTTGAAGACTGGCATAACACAATCCATCTTCACCAATTGCAACATCGTAATGAGCCAAAGCACCTTCATGCAACACAACTGCTGTCATTTCCATACATTATGCTTTTGACTTTTTATTTCCAAAGATGATGCCTTCAATAAAAAACATACAAAAAACCTCAATTCATTACAGTCTAGTCAACAATAAAGGGATGTGCTTCTACAATTCGTGTTAACAATAACAGATTACAACAATTATTTTGTTTTCAGACAAGATTTCTGTTTTTCTACAGTATAAAAATGTGGATTAATTTAAACAAAAGCGTATAAACCAGGGGTTTAAAAATCATAATTATATAACCTGTTATTATGGATTTTTTTGCATGATGTATAGAATCAATATCTTTATTCGATGATAAGCAAGCACACCATTTTATATGCTGAGGACGATCAGGATGACCTGTTTATGGTAAGGGAAGCTTTTGAACAGCATGACCATATTGAGGTGGTGCACGCCGCAAACGGGTGGGAGGCATTACATATATTAAAAGGAATGGAAACCAACCAGGGTTTACCTTGTCTTGTTATCTTGGATATTAATATGCCGGTAATGGACGGAAAGGAAACCCTTGTTAAGATCAGGTCCGAGCAAACATATAAAGCCATACCAGTTGTTCTGTTCAGTACATCAAATAGCCTGATTGATAAAGCTTTTGCCCAGCAGTGGGGCGTAGAACTTATTACCAAACCCCTGAATTTTGATGACCTGGAAACCATTGCCCGGGAATTTGTAGACCGCTGCAATTTCGAGATCAATAAACTGAAAGTCTCCTGATATCCAACGCTAATTGAGTTGACTCCCGGCATAGATTGAAGTTCCGCTGTCAATCTGGCAATAAAAACACATTTGGAACAACCATTGTTAACTGGGTACAGCTATCCAATCAGACATAAATTAAATCTATTATGGTGCAAGAAAAAGGAACCATTTCCATTCATACGGAAAATATTTTCCCGATCATTAAAAAATTTCTCTATTCCGACAACGAGATCTTTTTGCGAGAGTTGGTAAGTAATGCTGTTGATGCTACTCAAAAGATCAAACGTCTTTCTTCATTAGGTCAGTATAATAAAGATTTAGGTGATCTCACCATCCAGGTATCATTTAATGAAAAAGAAAAAACCATAACCATTACCGATAAGGGTATTGGTATGACAGCAGAAGAAATTAAAAAATACATTAACCAGATAGCATTTTCAGGTGCCACTGAGTTCATGGAAAAGTTTAAGGAAGCCAACGATGCCAATGAGATTATTGGCCGGTTTGGTTTGGGATTTTACTCAGCTTTTATGGTGGCTGATAAGGTGGAAATACAAACACTGAGTTATATTGATGGTGCTGAACCGGCCCGTTGGGTATGCGATGGGAGTACCGAGTTTGAAATAACCGAAGGTAACCGTACAGAAAGAGGTACAGAAGTTATCCTATATATTAATAATGAAAGTGAAGAGTTTTTGCAGGAACAGCGCTTACAGGGAATTTTGGATAAATACGCTAAGTTTCTCCCTGTACCTATTCAATTTGGCACCCGGCCCGAATCTGTTGAAGATGGAACTGATGAAAAAGGTGAAACCAAATACAAAAACATCGAGGTTCCAAACATCATTAATACCACAACTCCCATCTGGACCAGGCAACCATCTGAATTAAAAGATGAAGATTACCTGAATTTTTATAAGGAACTATATCCCTTTTCCGAGGACCCTTTGTTTTGGATTCACCTGAATGTCGATTATCCTTTCAACCTGACCGGCGTACTTTATTTTCCGAAACTGAAGAACGATTTTGAAGTTCAGAGGAACAAGATCAAACTTTTCTCCCGCCAGGTTTTTATTACCGATGAAGTAAAAGATATTGTTCCGGAGTTTTTAATGCTGTTGCATGGTGTTATTGATTCGCCGGATATTCCGTTGAATGTAAGCCGTAGCTTTTTACAGGCTGACAGCAATGTAAAAAAGATCAATAGTTATATTACACGAAAGGTGGCTGACAAGTTGAATGAACTATTCAGAAAAGACAGGAAAGCCTATGAAGAAAAATGGTCCGACATTGGCTTGTTTGTAAAATATGGTGCCATCAGTGAAGAAAAGTTTTATGAAAAAGCAAAAGACTTTTTACTGTTTACCAACACCAACAACCAACATTTTACCCTTCAGGAGTATAACGCTAAAGTAAAAGATTTTCAAACCGACAAAAACGGGACAACCGTTTATTTATACACCATAGATGAAGAACGGCAACACTCATATGTGCAAGCTGCCAATAAAAGAGAGTATGATGTGTTAGTGATGAACACACCAATTGATAATCATTTTATGCAGCATCTTGAAATGAAACTGGAAAAAGTTTCTTTTAAAAGAGTAGATGCCGATATTCTGGATAAGTTGATTCAAAAAGAAGATGCATCTAAACATGAACTGACAGAAGATGAATCTAAAAAACTAAAGGAGATTTTTGAAAAAGCCATCAGCAACAATAATATGAAGGTAGAAATTGAAAGCCTGCCTTCATCCGAATTGCCGGTAACCATTACCATGGAAGAATGGATGCGGCGTATGAAAGATATGGCCCGTATGGGTGGTGGCGGTATGAACTTTTATGGTTCCCTGCCCGATACCTATAAAGTGGCTATTAATGGCAATCACAAACTGGTTACAAAAATTTTGCAGGCCGATGAAACGCATGGAGCCCAACTGGCCAGGCAGGCCTTTGACCTGGCATTGCTTTCACAAGGCATGTTAAAAGGCGCCGACCTTACTGCTTTTGTAGAAAGAAGTGTAAAGGTGCTGGACGGAGAATAATTATGAATAGACAAAAAAGGAAGGTGCAACACTTTGCATCTGCCTTTTTTATTTCAATTAGCCCGGGTTAGTATGGCCATTAAATATTTGGGTAATTTGTACGAGCCAACTATTTTTAAGGTTTAACCAAACTAACTACATGGAACAAACTTCTCAGCAAAATTTATTTCCTCCTGCGCCTCCAAAAAACTGGCTGGCAGAATCAATACTGGTTACCATTTTTTGTTGCCTTCCTTTTGGTATTGTGGGCATCGTAAATGCAAGCCAGGTAAATTCAAGGTTTGCCAGTGGGGATTATGAAGGGGCATTAAGCGCTTCCAGGGAAGCGGGCAAATGGACAAAACTCGGGTTCTGGATAGGAATGGGGTTGATAGCACTTTATATTATTGCTGTGTTTTTATTTGGAGCTACAGCTTTTTGGGCCAGCCGCCATGAGTATAACATCTAGGTGTTTATTTTGAGAAACAAATACCTTATAAGTGCAGCTGTAACAGGAATATTGCTGCTGTACTTTTTTTTAGATGCCCGCAAATTGCCTTTTCCGCAATGCCCGTTCTACATGGTTTTTGATCTTTACTGTCCGGGCTGCGGGTCTCAAAGAGCTATGTCTGCACTGCTGCATGGTGATATCATATCATCGCTGCACAATAATGTTCTGCTGGTGATCTTTTTGCCTATGCTCTTTTATTCAGGTATCGTCAGTTTTATCAGCAAGGGTAAAAAAACAATTGCTTTTTGGTATGATCCGCTTTTTGTGAAAATGGTTATGCTGGTTGTTTTAAGTTTCTGGCTGCTCCGTAATCTACCCGTTTATCCTTTTTCTACATTGGCGCCATTAACCTGATTTGTAACCAGGTGCACTTTTAAATGGATAGATCGGCTATCGTTTTTTCAATACTTCTTCTATTACTCTTGGATAATGCAGGTGTTCCAGCTGATGAATGCGTTGAGCCAGTTTTTCAACCGTATCTCCTTCCAAAACCGGGCAGGCCGTTTGAAAAATAACATCGCCATTATCATAATGTTCATCTACATAATGAATAGTAATACCAGATTCCATTTCTCCCGAACTCAATACGGATTGATGTACATAGCTGCCATACATACCCTTTCCGCCGTATTTTGGTAACAACGCCGGGTGTATATTAATAATTTGCCGGGGATAGGCATTTAGTATGGTTTGAGGGATCTTCCATAAAAATCCGGCTAATACAATAAGATTGGTATTGGATGCCTGCAACTCGGGTACATATCCATCGCCCCGAAAAAAGCGTTCCTTTTCTGTTAACAGAACCGGTATGTTTTCTTTTGCTGCAATATCAATGACGCCGGCGCCGGGTTTATTGCAAACAATAAGAGCAACATTAACTTCTGTTGAATTCCTGAAATATTGAATGATCTGGTGTGCATTACTACCGGCACCCGAAGCAAAAATGGTGATATGTTTCACTTGAAAAGATTGAGAAGCATGGGCATCTATAGCCTGGGATTGGGGTGCAGGTATATCTTGTTGTTTTTCAACGGGTACAATACGCATACGCCTGCCCATTTTTAGAATATAATTCTTAAAAAAGTAGAATTGTCCAAACGGAATGCTAACCAGCAAAACCATAAATGGCCACACCAGGGTAATAGTAACTATATAAACCGGAATGTAAAACAAGGTGCTCGAAATCCCGATCCAGCTCATAATTTGTTTGCCGATAATTCCTGTTAAACTACCTCCAATAGCAAAGATCATCAAAATCAAAAGGGCACGGCCGGCACTAACATTCCATTTTTCCTGTAGTTGTTTAAACACGTTTTATTATTGTAAACGGCGAAATTAGACTTAACCCGAACAAAAAAACCATAATGGAAAACATGTAGTATGGCGATTTCAACAGGCAAAATTGAAGGTGACGAAAACATGACATGAAATTTTACGAGTGTGGTTAGAAAGGCTCAAAATCCGCTGAAACCCAAGCCAGTAGCGGGTTAAAAAATTTTTCACCAGCCTGCTGTTTTGTTAATTTCCTGTCATATTTTTGCACCCGATTCGGGAAATTATCCACATTTCAGACCAATCTTTTCTATGAATTTTTTAAAGATTATCGCCAAGATCAGTGTACTGCCAGGACTTTTTCTTTTGATTTCATTTAATGCTGCATTTGCCCAGAACGGACAGCAAATTTTCCAGCAACAATGTCAAAGCTGTCATGCTTTGGATAAAAACCTGACTGGCCCTGGTTTAAGAGGTGTGGAAGAACGCGGCCCATGGGGCGACAGGGCTAACCTTGTAAAATGGGTTCATAATCCTGCAGCCTTCATTCCTACAACCCCATATACGCAGGACCTGCAAAAAACCTATGGCTCTATCATGCCGTCGTTCCCGCAGTTGTCTGAAGAAGATATCAATGCTATTTTCGACTGGATCAAAACAGCACCACCTCCCGGTGGTGAAACCCCAAAAGGCGGACCTGCCGGCGAAGGGGCTGCGGCAGCCGATGGTAGCAGAAATGCTCTGATTTTCGGTATCATATCCCTGATTCTTGCCATTGTTGCCCTGATTTTGATGCAGGTTAACAGTAATCTTAAAAAATTGTCCGATGATAAGGAAAGGATTATGAGGCCTGAGCCGGTTCCTTTCTGGAGAAATAAAATTTACATCGCCTTATTTGCCGTGATACTCTTCATTGTAGGGGGTTATTATGTTGGTAAAGGCGCTATTGGTTTGGGTCGCCAACAAGGTTATCAACCCACACAGCCTATTTATTTTTCACATAAAGTACATGCGGGCATCAATCAGATCAATTGCTTGTACTGCCACGGCAGTGCATGGGAAAGCAAACACGCCGGTATTCCTTCCCTGAATATCTGCATGAACTGCCACCAGGTAGTGAATGAATATGTAAAGGGACCCAAACTCTATGATGAGAACAATAATGAAATTGATGGTACTGCTGAAATAAATAAATTATACAAATATGCGGGTTTCACCCCCGGCCCCGGTGCGCAATGGAACCCTGCCAAAGCTAAATCCCCTGAATGGGTAAAAATTCATAACCTGCCCGACCATGTTTATTTTAACCATGCCCAGCATACAAGAGTGGGTGGTGTAGCTTGCCAAAGCTGCCATGGCAATATCCAGGAAATGGATAAGGTAAGCCAGTCTTCTGAATTAAGCATGGGGTGGTGTATTAACTGTCACCGCGAAACAAAAGTGAACTTTAATTACAGCGATAGTTCAGGAAATAAATTCTACAGCATTTACGAGAAGTTTCATAATGACCTGAAAGCTGGAAAGATGGATAGTGTAACAGTGAAAGATATTGGCGGGTTGGAATGTCAAAAATGTCACTATTAATAATTAGCAAATGTGCATATATGCAAATTTGAAAATGGCTTTTCGCACACGCTAATCTTTTTGCGAACGATCGTTTTCACATTTGCCGATTATCAAATTTTCAAATTGTATTATGAGCGATAAAAAATACTGGCAAAGTTTCGCTGAGCTGAATGATAAGGAACGTGTTAAGAAATTGGCACAGAACGAATTTGCGGAGGACTTACCTTTTGAAGACCTGGATAGTAAAGGTCTGATGGATGCCAAAACTCCACGTCGCGATTTCTTAAAATATCTCGGGTTTAGTACCGCAGCAGCTACTTTGGCTGCCAGCTGCGAAAATCCTGTGAGAAAAGCGATGCCTTATGTTAACAAGCCTGAAAATGTAATTCCGGGTGTAGCTAAATATTATGCTTCTACCTATGTTCAGGACGGTGACGTATTACCGGTAGTGGTAAAAGTAAGAGATGGCCGTCCCATTAAAATAGAGGGTAATACGCTTTATCCACACACCAAAGGCGGAACTTCTCCAAGAGCACAGGCTTCGGTTTTGGATCTGTACGATATGTACCGCTTGCCACATCCAAAACGCAAGTCTGGTACGGCTTTCCAGGAGATTCCAACATTTGAACAATTAGATACTCAAATAAACAGTGCCCTGGCTGGTTTGGGTGGAGCACCGGTAGTGTTGTTGACCAGCACTATTACGTCTCCATCAACCAAACAGGTAATTGCTGATTTTCTTGGCCGTTTTCCCGGCAGTCGTCACGTACAATATGATGCCGTTTCTTACAGTGGGTTGCTGCAGGCCAACGGTGGCAGAATTCCTGCTTACCAATTTGACCGTGCAAAGGTAATTGTAAGCCTTGGTGCCGACTTTTTGGGAACATGGCTTTCTCCGGTTGAATTTGCCCGCCAGTATGCAGTTGGTCGTACCATTGATGAAAAAAGTGTTAGCATGAGCAAGCACTACCAGTTTGAAAGCTTTTTAAGCATGACTGGTTCTTGTGCAGATGAACGCTTTACACATAAACCTTCTGAAACAGGTTTGGTAGCATTAGCTTTATTGGCTGCCATAAATGGTTCTGTTACGGCTCCATCTATTGCCGACGCCAACCTGCGTAATGCAATACAAAAAGTAGCCAATGATCTGAAAGCTCATAATGGCAGTTCTCTTGTGGTTTGCGGCAGTAACGATCCGAATGTACAAACCGTTGTAGCTGCTATTAATAGCGCAATTGGCGGAACCATAGAAGCGGGTGTTTCATTGAACTACCGTCAAGGTATTGATGCCGAAATGGTGAACCTTGTAAACCAGATGAATGCCGGCCAGGTTGGTGCTTTACTGATCTATGGCGCTAACCCGGTGTATGATTATTTTGAAGCAGATAAATTTAAAGCCGGTTTATCCAAGGTGAGACTTAGTGTTTCCTTTAATGAAAAATTAGATGAGACAACAGAGCTTTGCCAGTATTTAGTTCCTACACATCATTACCTGGAAAGCTGGGGTGATGCTGAGCCAAGAACAGGCTTTATCAGCTTTTTACAACCAACAATTTATCCTCTTTTCAAAACCCGTCCATTCCAGACCTCTTTATTAAAATGGAGCGGTAACAATACTGATTATGAAACCTTCTTCCGTACTTATTGGTCCGGAAGGTTAGGTGGTCAACAGGCTTTAGACAAGGCTTTGCAGGATGGAGTTTTAGCTTCTGCACCCGCCAATGTTGCTACAACGACTGCCATTGGCCAGGTAGTAACAGGTCTTGCTGCAGGTGGATTGAATGCTGCTGCTGCTGCCATTACTGCTAAAAGACCCGGAAAAACAGAAGTGATCTTATACCAGAATGTAGGTATAGGTACAGGTAAGCAGGCCGGTAACCCATGGTTATTGGAATTACCTGATCCTGTAACAAGAGCTACCTGGGACAACTATGCCATGATCTCCCTTAAAAAAGCGGAAGAACTGGGCATTGATTATAAAGATTCTGATTTTGAATATTATCCCGAAAAGCCAATCATAGAAATTACGGCTGGCAATCAAAAAGTAGCCCTGCCGGTGATGGTTATTCCGGGTATGAATGCAGACACCATTGCTGTAGCTGTAGGTTACGGCCGCAACGAAGCCTTTGGTAAAGCTTCTTTTGGTGTAGGCCAAAACACTTATAAACTGGGCCGCTGGAACGGAACTTCTATTGATCAATTCAACGAAGTAACCGTTACCAAAACTGCAGGTGACCATAAAATTGCGAGGGTGCAGGTACACGATACCTACGAAGGCAGAACAGAGGTTGTAAAAGAAACCACCCTGGCTTCTTTCAAACTGCACCCGAACGCATATAAAGAGTTCCGTGATGAGCTGAAAAAAGATTATGCTCCTAAAAGTGGCAATTACGGTAAAGAAGCCACCCTATATACCGATCCGCATCATCAGGCCGGTGCCAAATGGGGAATGTCAATTGACATGAACCTATGTATTGGTTGTCATGCCTGCGTTGTTGCCTGCCACCTGGAAAATAACGTTCCGGTTGTTGGTAAGAGTGAAGTTCTACGCTATCATGATATGCACTGGTTGCGCATTGACCGTTATTTTGTTAGTGATGAATCCAATCCTGACAACCTGAAGGCGGTGGTTTTTCAGCCTATGCTTTGCCAGCACTGTGATAATGCACCTTGTGAGAATGTGTGCCCGGTTGCAGCAACCATGCACAGTTCCGAAGGTATCAACCAAATGGCTTATAACCGTTGTATTGGTACAAGATATTGCGCCAACAACTGCCCTTATAAAGTACGTCGTTTTAACTGGGGTGATTACACCGGGGCAAGTACACATGGCGTTGGAGGTCCTGAATCTGGTGTTGGTAAGTTAGACCCGGTTGTTGCACAGATGAACGATGAGTTAACCCGAATGGTGTTAAACCCAGACGTGGTTACCCGTAGCCGTGGTGTTATGGAAAAATGTACGTTCTGCGTACAGCGTACACAGGAAGGAAAGCTGAAAGCCAAAATGGAAAACAGGCCATTGGGTGGTGATGAGGTGCAGACAGCGTGTGCACAGGCTTGTCCAACCAACGCTATAAGGTTTGGTAATGTAAATGATAAAACGAGTACCGTTGCCCGGATACGTGAAGAGAATCCACAACGCCTGTTCCATGTATTGGAACAAATACATACACTGCCGAATGTGAGTTACCTGGCCAAAATCAGGAACACAGATGAAGTAGTAAAATCAGGTGTTGAACATGGTGAGGCAGAACATGCGGGCCAGCAGGCGGGTGAACCCACCACGCCACAGCATCAGCCGGCACAGGATCAACATTAGTAAGTTAGCAGAAAAAGGTTATAACAGCCTAAGTGTGCGACGCAACGGAAGTTGAAGAAAGAACAAAAGTTGACAAAATAATATTTAAAAAAAGCTTGAGGCTTGAGGCTTTTAGCTTGTAGCTTTTAATTATATGGCATTACTTAAATACGAATCGCAGGTAAGACCACCATTGGTTGATGGAAACAAAGATTACCACCAGATAACAGAAGATATTTGTCGTCCGGTGGAAGCAAGGCCATCGAAATTGTGGTGGATTGGATTTATCATCTCTGTTTTGCTGCTTTTATTTGGTATTATATCTGTAACCCGCGAAGTTTGGTTTGGTACGGGTCAGTGGAACCTGAATAAAACTGTGGGTTGGGGATGGGATATTACCAACTTCGTATGGTGGGTAGGTATTGGTCACGCTGGTACGCTGATCTCTGCCATCCTACTGCTTTTCCGCCAGGGATGGAGAACAGGTGTGAACCGTGCGGCAGAAGCCATGACCATTTTTGCGGTAATGTGTGCCGGCCAGTTTCCTATCTTTCACATGGGTCGTGTGTGGAACGCCTTCTTTACACTACCTTACCCCAATACCCGGGGTCCTCTATGGGTGAACTTTAATTCACCATTGCTTTGGGACGTATTTGCCATCTCTACGTATTTTACTGTATCGCTATTATTCTGGTACTCTGGTTTATTGCCTGACCTGGCAACATTAAGAGATCGTGCCAGAGAAAAATGGAGAAAGGCGTTTTACGGAGTAACAGCCTTTGGATGGACCGGCTCCACCAAACACTGGCAGCGCCACGAAGCCTTATCACTTGTGTTGGCAGGTTTATCAACGCCTCTGGTGCTTTCGGTACACACCATCGTATCCTTTGACTTTGCCACTTCAGTTATTCCCGGCTGGCATACAACCATCTTCCCTCCTTATTTTGTTGCGGGTGCCATCTTCTCTGGATTTGCCATGGTGCAAACCCTGTTATTGGTGACCAGGAAAGTATTGAACCTGCAAGATTATATCACTGTTGAGCACATCGAGGTAATGAATAAAGTAATTGTTTTGACAGGTTCGATTGTGGGTATAGCTTATCTCACGGAATTATTCATGGCCTGGTACTCAGGTGTACAATACGAGCAATTTGCGTTCTTTAAAAACCGGTTGGACCTGGGAAGTCCTTATGGCTGGAGCTACTACCTGATGATGGGTTGTAATGTACTTTCTCCGCAGATCTTCTGGTTCCGCAAAATGAGAAGAAATATTGTAGTTACGTTCTTTATGTCCATCCTGGTAAATATTGGTATGTGGTTCGAACGTTTTGTGATCATCGTTACATCATTGTATCGTGATTATTTACCTTCTTCCTGGAGTACGTATTATACACCAACCATCTGGGAAATTGGTTTTTACCTGGGAACTTTTGGTTTATTCTTTACCTGCTACTTCCTGTTTGCCAAATTCTTCCCTGTAATTGCAGTAGCTGAGATCAAGCATATACTGAAGAAGAGCGGTGAAAACTATAAAGTGAAAATGACGGAAGTAGAACAAGAACCTGTTGAGAAATTTGTGCACGAGCATGCACACTAAGCGTTAGGTTTAAAGATTTGAAAAACTTTAGACAGTAACAAAAGCTAAACAAGAAATTAGAAACAAAGAACATGGCAATAAAAAAATTTGTAGTTGGATGTTTTGATGATGAGCAGGTTTTATTTCCTGCCGTAAAAAATGTTCGAAAGGCGGGTTACAAAATTCATGATGTGTATACACCTATGCCTATACATGGGTTGGATGCCGCTATGGGTTTGCGTGATACCAGTTTGCACACCGCAGGATTTATTTACGGTATTACCGGTACATTGACTGCTTTCAGTTTTATCACCTGGGTGTTTACAACGGACTGGCCTATGAATATTGGCGGTAAACCCTTCTTTTCTTTACCGGCATGGATACCCATCATGTTCGAGTTAACGGTATTATTTGCCGCTGTGGGTATGGTACTAACGTTTTGTTACCTCTGCCAGTTGGCTCCTTTTGTAAAAAAAGATCATTTTCATCTTCGTGCTACCGATGACCTTTTTGTAATGGCTATTGAATGTACAGAAAAGACCAATGAAACTGAAGTAACACAGTATTTACAGAGCATCGGTGCATTTGAAGTAAATACTCAAATGAAAGAAACAGGTTGGTGGATTGGACGTTACGACCAACAGGAAAAATTGTATAAAAGCGAAGCTGAAGCTGTTAGTTAATAAAATAATTAAACCTAGATGAAAAAATTTGTAATTGCTGCAGGATGTATATCCCTAAGTTTTGGCTTTGTTGGCTGTGGCGGGGCAAAAGGTGAAGACCCGGGTGAATCGTATATGCCCGATATGTATTATAGCCGCGCCTATGAGGCTTATGGTTATAATAATGTGCAGGGTGAACGCGACAGTTTATTGAAAAGAGGTGTTAACTACACAGGTATGCCGGTAATGGGTGCCGTTGCCCGTGGTGAAGCTTTATCCTATCACCTGACAAATGATTCTGCTGGTTTAGCTTCTTCAAACAGCCTCAGAAACCCGTTGGATACTATGGTTACGGCTCCGAACCAGTTAAAAGAGGCTGAAAGATTATACCTGGTAAATTGTGGTATCTGCCATGGAGATAAACTGGATGGCAATGGTCCATTATACAACAATGGAAATGGTCCTTATGCAGCTGCACCCCGACCATTAAATGCTGATTATGCAAAGGCATTAAGCGATGGTCATTATTTCCATGTAATTACATATGGCATCCGTACTATGGGCAGTTATGCATCCCAATTAAATCCTGATCAGCGCTGGTGGGTTATTAAATATATAAGGTCAAAACAAGGCACAGGCGGTGGAGCTGCAAAATCTGCAGCTGCAGATACAACAGCGCAGGCTGCTGCTACTTCCATGCAAACACCTGCAAAAGTTGGTCAGTAAATTAATAAAAGATAGAAATAAATAAAAGGTAATGACAATAAGAGAACAATACGTAATACCTAAAAAATATAATACGCTTTCACTTGCCTTAATGGCTGTAGGTATTATTTCTATAATTATTTTATTTATAACACATGGCGCACATGGTGGGCATACAGCTGCTGACCAACAGGTAAGAGCCAGGTTCTGGGCTTCGTTGCTGCAGAACAGTGTTTATTTTTTATTGATCACTAATGCGGCCCTGTTCTTTATTTGTGCAACTACCTTAATGTGGGGCGGCTGGCAAATGTCGTTTAGAAGGGTTACTGAGGCAATTGCATCCTGCGTACCTGTAATGAGTGTGATCACATTTGTAATTTTAATGGCCATTGTTTTTGGTGGTGACCATGCCATCTATCACTGGACAGATACTGAGCATGTGAAACATGATCCGATCCTGTTGGGCAAATCGGGTTTTCTGAATAAAACATTCTTTACTGTCTGGACCATAATAACCCTTGTGGGTTGGTCATGGCTGGGTTACAAGATGCGCAGGTTATCAACAGGCATCGATAACAATAAACTTTCGCTCGACGAAAGCAAAAAATACATCTGGAATAACACTGTATGGTCTGCTATTTACATGGTGCTTTTCAGCTTAACCGTAATGTCATCCATTCCATGGTTTTGGTTAATGAGTATTGATGCACACTGGTATTCTACTATGTATAGCTGGTACACATTCGCTTCAACCTTTGTAGCAGGTATTGCATTAATTACATTATTTGTTGTTTTCTTAAAAAATAATAATTACCTGGAGCTTACATCAAGAGAACATTTGCATGACCTTGGTAAGTTTATGTTTGCCTTTTCTATCTTCTGGACCTATCTGTGGTTTTCACAGTTCATGTTGATCTGGTATGCAAACATTCCTGAAGAAACCGTTTATTTCAAATCAAGATTGCATGGACCATACAGGGGTATCTTCTTCCTGAATCTGATCATTAATTTCTTAGCACCTTTATTGTTGCTGATGACAAGAAGGTCAAAAAGAAACTATGGAACAATGACCATGTTATGCGTACTGATCTTATTTGGACATTGGCTTGACTTCTACCAAATGGTAATGCCAGGGCCTTTGATGGACCCGGAGACGAGTCAAACTTATGTACCTTTCATGTTGGCTGATTTTGGTGTTGCTCTTGGATTTGTTGGGTTGATCATGTTTGTAACGGTAAGAGCTTTAACCAAAGCACCGTTACTGGCTAAGAATCATCCATTCTTAAAAGAAAGTATTATTCATCATACATAGTATAGAACTAACTTATCAGAAATATGTCAACTATCTGGATAATTGTAGCGTTTATTTTGGGATTTGTCATTGTCTTTCAAATAGCCAAGGCAAGTGAATATGTAGCTATTTTAAGAGGCGAGGACAAAACACGCAAGGAAACAAACCGGATCAATGCCTTTTTACTGCTGGCATTTTTAGTGGTAGGCTTGTTTGGTGTGTGGTATTGTAATGAAAAATTAAAAGGTAAGATCCTGCCTGAATCAGCATCCGATCATGGAGAAAAGATTGATACCATGATTTGGATTACATTGGGTATTACCTTTTTTGTGTTCGTAGTTACGCAAATTCTTTTGTTCTGGTTTGCTTATAAATACCAGGAGAAAGAAAACCGTAAAGCTTATTTCTTTCCTCATGATAACAGGTTGGAAGTTATATGGACAGTTATCCCAGCCATTGTGTTAACAGTATTGGTTGGGTTTGGTTTATATTATTGGTTCCAGATCACCGGTGAGGCACCAAAGAATGCCCAGGTGGTTGAAGTAACAGGTAGCCAGTTCAAATGGGAGTTTCGTTACCCGGGAAAAGATGGTAAGCTGGGAAGAAAATATTTTAAAGAGATCAATGAATCAAAATCAAATCCTCTTGGACAGGTGTGGAGCGATCCCGATAACCATGATGATGTAGTAGCCAGCCAGGAAATGCATATTGTTGTAAATAAGCCGGTAAAACTGGTGATCAATGCAAAAGATGTAATTCATGATGTAGGTCTTGCTCATTTCAGGATGAAGATGGATGCTGTACCTGGCATGCCAACAACGATGTGGTTTACACCAAAATACACTACAAGGCAGATGAAGGAAAAATACGGTGAAGATTTTACCTATGAAATTTCCTGCGACCAGATGTGTGGTAAAGGTCACTATAGCATGAGGGGTACAATTGTGGTGGAATCAGAAGCGGAATTCAGAGTTTGGCTGGCCAAACAAACACCACAATATGTAACGGCTACAGGTGGCGCCGCAGCACCTGCAGCAACGCCGGCTACAACCGATTCTACTGCTACAGGTGGAAATGCAATTAAAACGAGTCATTAAAACCAAAAGGTTAAACATTATTAGATATGAGTAACGATCAAACAATACATGTGCATGAAGGAGCGGTGGGAACCCATGAGGTGCATCACCATAACGGGAACGGACATCACCATCACAAACAGAGTTTTGTTTCTAAATATATTTTTAGCCAGGATCATAAAACCATTGCTAAACAATTTTTGGTTACCGGTATTTTTTGGGCAATTATAGGGGCTTTGTTCTCCGTTATTTTCCGTCTGCAGATCGGGTATCCTGATCAATCATTTCCCTTTCTTGAAACGCTTTTGGGTAAATGGGCACCAGGTGGAAAAATTGACCCCGAGTTTTATTATGCAGCGGTTACCATGCACGGAACAATCATGATCTTTTTTGTATTGACGGCAGGTCTTAGTGGAACGTTTGCCAACCTCCTGATTCCACTGCAGATAGGTGCCCGTGATATGGCTTCGCCTTTCCTTAACATGCTTTCTTACTGGTTCTTTTTCTTAGCCAGTATAGTAATGATGTCCTCGTTATTTTTAGAAACAGGTGCGGCCAGTGGTGGATGGACAGCTTACCCCCCATTGAGTGCCTTGCACCAGGCTTCATTAGGTTCTCAAAAAGGTATGGACTTCTGGTTGATCAGTATGGCCCTGTTTATTGTGTCGCAATTAATGGGAGGCTTAAACTATGTTTCAACCATTCTGAACATGCGGACAAAAGGAATGAGCATGACAAGAATGCCTTTGACCGTGTGGGCTTTATTCTTTACAGCTGTTCTTGGAATTTTATCTTTTCCTGTTTTATTATCTGCCGCAATATTATTGCTGTTCGACAGGAACATCGGTACCAGTTTTTACCTGAGTGATATCTATGTGGCCGGGCAAATATTGCCGAACGAAGGTGGCAGCCCTATCTTATACCAGCACTTATTCTGGTTCCTGGGACACCCGGAAGTATATATTGTAATTCTGCCAACCATGGGTATGGTTTCAGAGATTATGAGTGTAAACTCACGCAAACCAATCTTTGGATATATGGCCATGGTAGGTTCCTTATTTGCCATTTGTATACTCGCCTTACTAGTTTGGGCTCACCACATGTTTGTAACAGGTATGAACCCGTTCCTTGGCTCTGTTTTCGTGTTGCTGACACTCTTAATAGCCATTCCTTCGGCAATCAAAGTATTTAACTGGTTAACAACTATCTGGAGGGGAAATATCAGGTTTACTCCTGGTATGCTGTTTTCAATAGGTTTTGTAAGCATCTTTATCTCGGGTGGTTTAACAGGTATCTGGCTAGGTAACTCTACTATTGATATTCACGTTCACGATACGTATTTTATTATTGCGCACTTCCACCTGGTAATGGGTGTGGCAGCCTTCTTTGGCATGTTTGCGGGCATTTATCATTGGTTCCCGAAAATGTTTGGCCGTTACATGAACAATACACTGGCCTATATTCATTTCTGGGTAACATTGGTTGGCGCTTATTTGATCTTCTGGCCAATGCACTATATGGGTCTGGCTGGTGTTCCCCGTCGTTATCTTGATTTCAGTTTATGGACCTCATTCAATCAGTTTGATAGTCTGAACAAAATGATCTCGATTGTTACCATCATAGTGTTTGTTGTAAACCTCACGTTTGTATTTAATTTCTTTTATTCCATATTTAAAGGTAGAAAGGTAAGAACAACCAATCCGTGGAATGCAACCACTCTGGAATGGACAACACCAATCAACCCGGGTCATGGAAACTGGGAAGGCGATATTCCTGAAGTGCATCGTTGGGCTTACGATTATGGTAAAGACGGAAGAGATTTTATTCCGCAAACTGAACCGGTGAAACCCGGTGAAACCGGACATTAAATAGTTTTTTGACATAAAGGTGTTTGCAAACACGGTAAACAATGCACAGAAATGGGTCATTCGGATCAGTTAGCAAACCACGGAAGTACAAAGCTGAAAGACTATTTACAGCTAACAAAACCATCGTTGAATATTATGGTGGTTTTTTCAAGTGTGATAAGTTACCTGCTGGCACCCCGTGTGGTAGAATACGATTGGCTCATGATACTGTTGCTGTTTATTGGCGGTTTTTTGGTAACGGGTAGTGCCAACGCTATAAACCAGGCTGTTGAAAAAGACACAGATGCTGTGATGAAAAGGACATCAAAAAGACCGGTTGCGGCTGGCAGAATGCCTGCCTCAGAAGCCTGGATATTTGCCGTGATCACAGGACTGGCCGGTGTTTTCATACTGGCGTATTTTTTCAATTACCTGAGTGCGGGCCTTGCAGCTTTTAGCCTGTTTTTATATGCGTTCATTTATACGCCGTTAAAAAAAGTAAGCGCTATAGCAGTGTTGGTAGGGGCCTTTCCCGGCGCTTTGCCATGCCTGATTGGCTGGGCCGCTGGTAATGATGCCATTTTTGAAAATGGTCATGGCTGGAGCGATTATGGAGGATGGACGCTGTTTGGCATCCAGTTTCTTTGGCAGTTTCCGCACTTCTGGGCTATAGCCTGGATTGCGCATAAGGATTATTCCACCGCAGGGTTTAAATTGTTACCAGCTGAAAAGGGGCCAACCAAATTCACAGCTTTGCAAACTATTATCTATGCGTTGTTACTGGTGCCGGTTTGTATATTGCCTTACATCATTAACCTTACCAGTTATAGTGGTATTAAGGGTACAGTTTCTTTTGCACTGGTAATACTGGCCAATATATTTTTGGTAGCGCAATGCATACGATTGTATAATGAAATGAGTGTTAAAGCTGCAAGAAGAGTGATGTTCAGCAGCTATATATATTTACCTATTGTGTTGCTGGCCTTGCTGGCAAGCAAACTTTAAAAGAAGTACAGGTTTTAAAAGATTGCGCAGACCTGTACCTGTAGAATAAAAAATGTGTAATCAGGGATTATGGATATAGTGAGCACACAACAAAATAATAAAGTACACCCACACAAGTTTGCTTTGTGGGTGGGGATTGTAAGCATCATCATGATGTTTGCAGGGCTTACCAGTGCCTATATTGTAAAAAGCGGGCAGGCCAATTGGCATGATGTAAAAATGCCGTCCAGCTTTTGGTTTTCAACTGCTGCACTTTTAATCAGCAGTATTACCATGCAGGCTGCTTTAAGGTCAATAAAACAAAAAGCAATGAAACAATACCGTTCACTGCTTTTGGCAACGTTGGTACTGGGTATTCTGTTCGTGGTATTACAATGGATCGGTTTTCAGTGGTTATGGAAACATGGAGTAAATTTTGAGGGTGCGGGTGAGGGGCAGTTCTTATATATTATTTTCGGACTACATGGTTTACATGTGGTTGGTGGAATTATTGCTTTGGCTATCATTTTCACCAGGCAATATTTTGGAAAAACCAGGAGCTATAATACAACAGAAGCCGAAGTAATGAGCATCTACTGGCATTTTGTGGATTTTTTATGGCTTTACTTATTGGTTTTTTTTGTCTGGATTGGATAAAAAGAAGTGATGGTTTACGCACTACTCGTTAAACCTCATATTAAAAACTATAAACTTGAATATGGCAACAACTGCTGTGGCAACAAAAACAAATTGGTGGAACGGGGGTAAAAGTCCGTTCAACGTGGAGTATGGCAAACTCATGATGTGGTATTTTCTAATGAGTGATGCATTTACGTTTGGAGCTTTCCTGATTTCTTATGGAACCATTCGTTTTTCTGAAAACTTCTGGCCCGATCCAAACGTGGTGTTTAATGCATTTCCCGGCGCAGGACATGCCAATTTACCGCTGGCGTTTGTAAGTGTAATGACCTTTATTCTGATCATCAGTTCTGTAACCATGGTGTTGGCAGTGCATGCAGGTCATAAAAATGATAAAGCCGGTGTTATTAAATGGCTGGCATGGACCATTGTTGGTGGTTTGGCATTCTTAGGTTGCCAGGCCTGGGAATGGCACCACTTATTAGCAGGCGAACACGCAGTGTTAGCCGGAAACCAGCTTGATGTGGTTGCTCAAACTACACGAGTTAATCCCTGGGGACAGTTAGTAAATCCAGATGTGGCAGCAGCAGCTTTACAAAACACTTCGCATGAAGGTTTGGTGAAACTGGTTGGTATGAGCCATCATGATATGAGCCACCAGCAAATTGCTGCCATGACCGATCAGCAATTACGTGGTATGGTGAACCTTGCAGAACTCCATGTTCGTGAAACCGGTCCCGTTGCATTTGGTGGTTTCTTTTATGGCATTACGGGTTTCCACGGTTTCCACGTATTTTCAGGTGTAATCATCAATATTATAATGTTGATCATGGCACAAAAAAATGTATTTGCAAATAAAGGCCACTACCTGATGATTGAGAAAGCCGGTTTGTACTGGCACTTTGTGGATCTGGTATGGGTATTTGTATTCCTTTGTTTTTATCTAATCTAACTTTCAACAAAAAATTATGGATCAACATACATCAACATCTGAAGTAACATTTCATCACCATGCGGATGATGCAGAGTTTAAAAAAAGAATAAGGAAGACAACCATACTGCTTTCCATCATAACTATTATTGAATTGGGAATAGGTTTATTAATCTATACCATGCATAAGGGAGAAAATCCCAGTGCTTTACTGATTTTAATGTTTAAAGGTCTTGTTTGCATATTAACGCTGGCCAAAGCCTTTTACATCGTTAGTGTTTTCATGCACCTTGGAGATGAGATCAGGAACATGATTATGACAGTTGTAGTTCCACTTACTTTATTTGTCTGGTTTATTGCTGCATTTCTGTGGGACGGCAATTCATTCAGAACAATGCGTAATAAGTACGATAAATATAAAATGGAGAAAACAATGCCAAGGCATGAAAGGCATGGTGACACAACCAGCCATGGTTTTGGCGGTTAATATCCTGTTATAAATGATTTTACCAAACCACCGTCAGCTAAATTTGCGACGGTGGTTTTTTTTATAAACCTGGGTGCACCATAAAATATTCAATAATGGTGTATTGCTGTTGACTGAGCGCATCATTTTAGTAAGGTTTGAAACCAGTGAACTATGAACAAAAAAGCTGTTTACGGAATTATACTTGCACTTCTGATTCCGCTTGCCGGGTATATATTGTTGAAACAGGCTACGGATAGAAACGTGGTTATGCCCCGTCATTACATTCCGGATTCCATCATTACCAAAACAAAAAACGGTAAACAGTACGAGGATACCATATGGCACCGATTACCCGATTTTAATTTTACCAACCAGTTAGGCAATAAGGTTTCATGGAAGGACTTGGAAGGGAAAATTGTAGTTGCTGATTTTTTCTTTACCCACTGTCCTACCATTTGTCCGGGTATGACACTAAACATGAAAAAATTACAGGTAGGGATTAAAAACAATCAACGAAGCGGCGACCGTGAAGCAGATTTTATTCATTTTCTTTCATTTAGTATTGATCCCGAAAGAGACAGTGTAAAACAATTAAAAAAATGGGCAGACCGTTTCCAGTTAGATCCGCAAAACTGGTGGTTACTAACGGGTAACAGAAATGAGATTTACGATCTTTCCATCAACCACATGAAACTAATGGTGCAGGATGGTGGTCCGGTTGATTCCAACTTTTTGCATACTGATTATTTTGTACTCATAGACCGGAACCGAAACATCAGGGGTTATTATCACGGCCTGGATACGGCTGCCCTGGCAAAACTTTCAGAAGACATTGTTTTGTTAACACTTGAAAAAGACCCTCAAAAAAAATCTTTCCTAGCTGGTAAACTGGAATTGCTTGCAATTGTTTTTGTTATTACGGCAATCGGTATAGTAATCCTGATCAGCATTTTAAAAAAACAAAGAAAAGCATGAGCCTAGTGATACAAAAAAATGATCGCAAAGCACGGATCCTGATCATATCTTTTTCCATTATCATTTTTATTGCAGTAACGGTTTTGGAAAGAGTTACACTGGATGTAGACCTTGGATTTGATCCGCATGTATTTGCTATGGCAAATGCCATCATTAATTCTATCGTGGCCATATTATTGGTGGCTGGATTAATTGCAGCTAAGAAAAAAAACTTTGTAACGCATAAAAATATCATGCTTACAGCTATTGGCCTTTCCGTTTTGTTTTTGATCATTTATGTAATGCATCATTTGTTTGCCGGCTCAACCTGGTATGGCGATACTGATAAAAACGGAATAGTGGATGCAGCAGAAAAAGCCGCAGCCGGCAGCATGCGTACTGTTTATTTCTTTTTATTAGGTACTCATATAATATTAGCCGGCGTGTCGTTGCCATTTATTTTATTTACCGCTTACAGGGCCCTGATTAATGAAAATTCAAGGCACCGCAAAATAGCAAAGATCACCTGGCCTATGTGGTTTTATGTAGCCATAAGCGGTCCATTGGTGTATTTAATGATCAGCAAATTTTACTAACACAAATAAGTAGTAGTACGTGAGTTTCCTTCCTGGGCATCATAAAAATCTTTGATGGATGGTCATTGCATCTCACAAAAATTGGTAGTATTTTCCGGCCTGTAAAACACCAACCAATTCTTATGAAAAAGGTTTTAAAGTTGTCAGGCATTGGCCTTTTTGCACTTATTATTCTTGCATTTTTACTTCCGGTTTTTTTTAAAGGAAAGATCGTCAGAATTGTAAAAGAAGAGATCAACAAAGGCATTGCAGCAAAAGTTGATTTTAAAGATGTAAATCTTTCATTGTTCCGTCATTTTCCAAAACTTTCCATTGGTTTAGAGGATATTTCAATTACGGGCTTGAATGAATTTTCAAAAGATACACTCCTCAGTGCTTCAACCATTGATGCTTCTGTAAATATCATGAGTCTTTTTGGAGGAGATGAAATGAAGGTATATGGGGTTTACCTGGAATCGCCCCGTATTCACGCTTTGGTCAATAAAAAAGGTCAGGCGAATTGGGAAATAACAAAAGAAGATAGCCTGGCTGTAACCGGTGAACCTCAGGCATTCCAGGTAAAACTTGAAAAATATGTGATCAAGAATGGATACCTGTATTACAATGACGAAAGCAGCAATATGAGTGCTGAAATTACAGGTCTTAACCACGAGGGCAGAGGCGATTTTACACAGAACCTGTTTACGCTTTCTACAAAAACGAAGGCAACCACGGCCAACTTTGCCTATGAAAATATTCCATACCTTATTAATGCACAAGCAGGAATTGATGCTGATTTTGAAATTGACAACAACTCCGGTAAATACAGTTTTAAGAATGCAGCCATAGAAGTAAATGATCTGAAGCTGGTTGCCGATGGATTTATGCAACTGGTTAACGACAGTACTTATAACATGGACATAAAATTTGATGCGCCATCAAATGATTTCAAAAACATTTTATCAGTAGTACCAGCTATTTATAAATCAGATTTTGATAAGCTGAAAACAAGTGGCACAGCCGCATTGAAAGGTTTTGTAAAAGGGATTTATAGTACAACCCAATTACCGGCATACGATATTAACCTTGATATTAAAGATGGTTTTTTTCAATACCCCGATTTGCCTCAACCTGTAAAGAACATCCAGGTTGCTGCACATTTTTACAATTCTGATGGATTGATGGACAATACAGTTGTAGATATTACAAAAGGGCATTTGGAAATGGGCACCGAACCATTTGATTTTAAAATGCTTTTCAAAAACCCTGAAACAAAAAAATACATCGATGCTGTTATAAAAGGGAAGTTGGAACTTTCAAATGTATCAAAATTCATAAAGCTTGATGCAGGTACAAAACTGGCGGGTTTAATTATGGCAGATGCATTTGCAAAAGGCAATCTTTCAGCTATTGAAACTCAAAAAGGATCTTTCAGTGCTGGCGGTTTTCTTGATATCCGCAATTTGTATTATGCATCCAAAGATGTACCGCAACCAATACAAAATGGTAATTTCAAGATTGAAATTGAAAATAATGGGGGGATAGCAGATGCCACTTTCATCAATATCGTATCGGGTCACATAGAAGTGGGAAAAGATCCTTTTGATTTTTCACTGAAAGTAAGCAGGCCTGTAACAGATGTAAATTTTAGCGGTATAGCCAAAGGAAGATTTACACTGGATAACATCAAACAATTTATAACCCTGGAGCCCGGAACCACTGTAAAAGGATCAATGGAAGTTGATGTGGCTTTCGGCGGAAGTAAAGCAGACGTCGACAATAAAAATTATGAAAGGATCAATACCACCGGTACGGTGAATGTGTCCAACATTCATTATGCTTCAAAAGATTACCCCGATGGCATACAGGTACAATCGGCACAACTTAAATTCAGTCCTCAAAATGCTGCTCTTAATAATTTTAATGCCCGTTTCCTGGGAACCAGTTTCTCGGCTAACGGCGTATTAGCAAACATGATGGCTTATGCTTTTCGAAATGAGGAGTTGAAAGGCACCTTGAATGTTTCAGCAGATAAGATCAACCTGAATGACTGGATGGGTACCGATACGGCTACAAGTTCCACAGCAATATCCGCAGAACCATTTTTAGTGCCGGCTAATATGAACATAACCGTAAATGCCAAAGCTGATGCGGTGCAGTATGATAAAGTAACGTATACCAATGTAAACGGTGCACTTCAACTAAAAGAGGAAACAGTGCGCCTCCAAAATGTAAAAACAGAAGCACTTGATGGAACCATTGCATTTGACGGATCGTACAGCACCAGACAAAATAAAACCAAACCCGACATCAGCCTGAATTACGACGTGAAGAATGTAAACATCCAAAAAGCTTTCCTTGCTTTTAACACGGTGCAAAAACTTATGCCTGTTGCTAAATTTTTATCAGGCAAATTGTCTTCTCAATTCAGCATGACAGGCAAGTTAAACGGCGATATGTTCCCCGACATCAGCAGTTTAACAGGCAAGGGCAATTTTTTGCTGTTACAAGGTGTATTGAGTAAATTTCAACCATTTGAAAAGATTGCCAATACCCTGAATGTAAACGAACTGAAAGAAGTTAATCTAAAAGATATTAAAAGTCATTTTGAATTTGCAAATGGCAAAATGCTTGTGAAACCATTCAACCTGAGCGTAAAAGATATTAATATGCAGGTAGGCGGTATGCATGGATTTGATCAAAGTATTGATTACATCATTGGCATGAAACTGCCCCGCAAATATTTGGGTGCTGCTGGTAATTCATTAATAAACAACCTTGCTGCCCAGGCAAATAGTAGAGGTGTTCCTGTAACGCTTTCTGACGTAGTTGATCTGAATATCAAAATGGGAGGAAGTATTAATGATCCGGTAATTAAAACTGACCTGAAAGACGCGGCAGGCGACGTAAGCAACCAGATGAAACAACAGGCAACTGCATTTGTAGAACAAAAAACAGAGGCGGCCAAACAAACCCTGAAAGATTCGGTAGCCGTTGTAAAGCAACAGGTTGTAGAGAATGTAAAAACACAGGTAGTTAACCAACTGCTAGGCAATAAGGACTCGGCAAACCAGGGCAACTCTTTACAGGATACAAAAGAAAAAGCAACCGGCACGTTGAAGAATACCCTGGGTGGATTTTTTAAGAAAAAGAAAGCTGCAACAGATAGTACAAAAAAGGATAACCCATAA
>DASTMJ010000104.1:0-2620 GCA_035714205.1 Flavisolibacter sp.
AATGCCGCAATATGACCGAACTGGTAAAGTTTAAATTGTTCCTGTAACATCATCCGGGTTGCACCATTCTCAATTTCAGCGACAACGGTTTAATAGTTGCACTTCAACACTATTTAAAAGAAAAACCTCCTGCATAATACAGGAGGTTAGCAGATCGATCATCTTTTACTTTGGTACGCTATTTTTTCACAAATGATAATAATAAACCGGAACCATTAAATGTTATAGTGCCGTTCTGGATACTTACAGCTGCTACAGCCGTTTTTTCCTGTCCTTCATCGTCGGTGAACGTTGCGGTAATATTTTTTGAAGCAGGATCGTAACTCCATGTCATGCTTCCCGTATACGCTTTTTCCTGGTCTACTTTTCTTATATCGCAGGTTGTTGCGCTTGGATTTTCAAAATACACTTCATGGTACTTTTCATAGCTGTTGCCGGTACCATCCTGGCGAAAAGAAAGTGTTGCTTCCAGCACCTGTTCTTTATTTATGTATTCAATATTGTTACACTGCCAGCGCCAGATTTCGTGCATGGTAAACATGTCCACGCCGCCTTCAACCCAGTTTGTTACTTTAAAAGGTGTTGCTCTTACCAATATTTTTTCAACAGGCTGGGTCAGTGTTCCGCTGATCACCTTTGATCCACTACCATAATTGGTTGTATAATTTACACGGAAGGTAAAATCAATGGTCTCTGCAACAACAGGAGTGTTGAGCATCACCTTGATCAGTTTTCCCCTGCCGCCGTCTTTCAATTCTATAGTTATGCGTGCATCACTTACCTGGTCAATGGTATAACCCGATACATAAATTTTTTCTGTTTTACCTGCAGGTAATTCCATTTCAGGCACATAAGGAAGAAAAGGTCCAAGGTCGGTCATAGCAGTATTATAGGTATTGATGCCCGTTATAATGGCATTCAACCCGGGAATAGAAGCAGCATTCGGGCTACCAATATTCACCACTTCCAGCCCTGCGCTATAATTATACTCTTTATCCACTTCAAATACCTGCGCCATGATCCGGTCTTGCCTGGTATCAAAAAAAGTAGACAGGGCAAACGGATCTTTTACATCATCCAGGCCCGTAGCCGTTTCAAAAATACCTTTGGACGCCTCTGTTACAAAAGTGGAGACAAAAGCCCAACTGGCCTTACCAACACCTTTGGTATCGGTCCAGGAATCTTTTGCCGCTTCATAGGCATTTTTCATTTTACCACTAAATACCGAAGTAGCCTCAATACGTTTTTGTTCCCGGGCGGCCTCACATTGTTCGGCCTGTAGTTCATAATGCCCGGCATCATCTGTATACCCGTTATAAGAAAGATAAGCAGCTTGTTTCCTGAGTTCTTCACAATCACCGGGAGCAGATACCTTGTAATTGCTCAGCGGGTTATCAATAAATACCTGTTTAAAATCGGCAAGCCAGCTTTTATTCGCCTCCACCAACTGCACATAAATTCGTTTTTCATCATCAGTTAAAGCATCTACCAGGGCCTTGTTCTTATCAAAGGACTGTTGTAAAAATGCTTTGGCGCTATCGGCTGTTGCCGCTCTCAGGTCACCAGCCTGCACCTGGGCATCATAATATGAAGAGGCCTCAGCTATTTCCTGTTCCGCATCATCCTGCTGGCTTTGTATGTACGCCGGCACATCCGTAATTTTTGTGAAGGCCGTTATTTTCAGGCTGCCCTCAGCCGTATTTCCTCCTTCAATGGGCATGCTGATCTTTTGACTACCTGCCGCCATCTCGGGCACCATCAGGCTGTAAGCATACACATTGGTTGCAAATAAAGTTGGATCTGGATAAGCCTCTACAACTCCGGCACCTACCGTAACCTGTATAGAGGTAGCAGTGAGCGACACTGGCCTGCTGCCTGCGGGTAACTGAATTTTGATGAACTGGTAGGGTGCTGCTTCAGTGGATGAAACCGTTAATTGTTTGGGACCGGTTGGTGCCTGCGGCTCACCGGTATTGCTTTTGCTGCAGGAGAGCAACAAGCTGCTACTGGTTATAAGGCATAATAACAAAAGGCTTAACCTGCCTGGGATCGTTCGTTTCATTGGATAAAGAATTAGCTCGCAAAGCTATAAGAGCAGCAATGGGAAAAAATACCCAGCTGAGGGTATTTTTTCCAGTCGATTCTAACTATGGGAGAGACCTTTTTTTTGTTGGTGCTTTAGATGATAATGAAGCAACAACAATTTCCGCCCAATGTGGATCGGACGAATAATAATCAAATAAAGATCAGTGAACCTGCTAAAGCAAATAATGTGGGAATAACAACATTAAAAAACCAATATCCTTTTTTGGGCATGCAAAAGAAACGGACAAAACCTTCAGCGGTATTTAGACAAGAAACAGAAAAACAAATTCCCTGAACTATTTTTCTTTATGTCACTTTTTGATTGCCCAAAAAGTAACCAAAAAGGGCAGAAATTTTTACGGCCATGCGGCCAAAAATTTCGGGGCCCTTCGTTCCTCCGGGTGTTCTTAGCAAGAGTAAAAGTTTTACAGTTATTCTTTTCAATAGGTAGTAAGCCTTTAAAGTTTTAAATACCTATTGCGCTGTATTGCGCTATCCTCGCATAACAGCACAATCACTCCGAAGGTCATGCGCA
>DASTMJ010000105.1:0-9812 GCA_035714205.1 Flavisolibacter sp.
AAACCAGGTGAAGAAGATATGAGATCACAGTAATTAGGGTTTTACCGGGAGTGCTGTATTAAAAAAACTTTCAGTTTGGCACAGCATTTGAAAATACAGCATTGATGTTTTAAAGACTTTACTGACTTTTACAAGCATCATTTTTCAATTACCCGCATTACTGCATGTAATTGAAAACCGCCCCGCAATATGCGGGGTTTTTTTGTAAATGGACTCCGGTGCAAACCTGGCTATAGACCATAACTTTTGTTATCCCGGAAATATACTAAGGGTGGTAATTTGCGGTGCTTCTTGTATTTTCAACTTAAGCCTACCAATTATTTTTGCCTGTGAATAAAAAATGAAAGGTTGAAAGCTTAGCTGTAAATTTTACCTGGCAAACTTGTCAACCTTTCAACCTGGTTAACGAGTACCTGAAGGGTCTTTGCCCCTGTCTTTTAAGTGTCCTGTTTTTTTTTCTTTACGGTTATGGGTTACATCGTCACCTTTTACATCCTGCTCTTCCCCTTCACGGCTGTCAAGGTTATCTTTGTTTTGTGCCCGGTTGCTGTTATCTCTGGTTGTCCGGGGTCTGTCATTATTCTGCCTGTTGGGTTGTGTGCTACTTCCTTTCATAAAAAAGTGTTTTTCTAAAGTTCCGAAAAATCATACCATTGAACAATGACCTGTTTAAAAAGAGGCGATAAGGGACTGCGCTGTTTGGTGCCCGCTGATTAAAGCCGCTTCCACCGTGCCAATCTCCGGCCCTGAGTGTAAAGCCTCGCCGGCAAAAAACAAGGTATTGTCAACAGGTTGATTTAAAATTTCTCTTGACATTTTACCGTTTACCACTTCGTAAGCATAGGCGCCGTTGGAATAACGGTCATTCATCCAGTTGATTATTTTCCATGCCTTCAGCCATTGTTTAATCCGGGATTGCTGAATTGAGAAGATAGCTTCAAGTGTTTGCAATGCTTTTTGAAGAATTTCTTCATCGCTGTCATTTTTTAGTTTTTCGGCATGCGGTCCTCCCAACCAACCGGTTAATAGCGGTACCTGGTCGGGGAATTGTGTCCACCAGGTTGGAATCGGTTCATCAGAAAAAAGAAAACTAAATTTTTTAAGATCCTTTTGTTGAGTAAGATCCTGTTCTCTCCAGAATGCTTTATCAAACTGCAGCAATAATTTAATTACTGGGCCAAATCCAAGGTTTTTTGCTTCAGCCATTTTATTAGGCAATGCAGGAGAAAAGGTGATGGTTTCCGACTGTAATACGCCCAGCGGAACCGTAACCAGTAATTTTGATGAAAGAAAAGTTTTGGCAGTTGTAATAACCTCGATCTTATTTTTTTGCCAGTTAATGGATTTAACAGGTTGGGAAAGATAAAAAATACATCCCCTTTGGTCAGCTTCGTTATACAGGTAATCAATTAACTTTTTATAGCCTCCTTCAATCCTGTATTGCATGTCATCGGAGGTTGTAAGTTCTTCGCAAAGTGCTAGTGTACTTGCTTTATTGATGTCAGCAGCATAATATCCCTCTACATAATTCTGGATGGTAATTCTTACTTTGTCAAACTCTTCACCCTGCAAGTGCTGTTTTATAAACTCTGAGACCGGGATATCTTCTTTTACTTCTTTGAACTTCTTTTCAAGCAGGTTAAAATCCTCGATAAAATCTTCCTGTTCCTGTAACCCATTTTTTCCTTTTTGCCATAGGGAGCCATTAATTTTTTGTAAACCTGTACCGGCTTTTTTTACAAGCATTTGGGTAATCTTCAGGTCACCGTGAACAAATTCAGCTCCCAGTTCTACAGGTATTGTAAAATCGTCATTTTCAAAACTGTGTATTCTGCCGCCCAAGCGATTGCGGGCTTCAAGGATGGCAGTTTTTTTCCCGGCCTTTACCAATTCTACAGCAGCCATAAGGCCGGCTGCACCACCGCCAATGATAAGTACATCGAAATGATTATTTCGCATACTTGTTTACCATCAAATAATATGCGAGACAGCCAGGGAGAAAGATGCCCAACCGCATCCTGGAAAGCCAGGAATAATAAAACCTTATTTGTTTTCTTTGATCCTGTGGCTTAACACCTCAATAGAAAAGCTGAAAGCAAGGGCAAAGGCAACCGCTTCCCACAACGATTGTTTAGTGGCAGCAACAATGGTCATTACCAGGCAGAAAAGGCTGGTCATTACAGTAAGTGCATTTTTTTCAGAGAAATACTTTTTCATGTCGTACACGGTTTTTGGAACTGGTAGCTTCAAAATTAAAGCAGCTATGATTTTTAAAAACTGCGGCTCGTTCAAAAGGGTAATTTCTTCGGCAAAAAATTGTTAAGAATTTATGTGAAGCATCTCTCTTAGTAAACAGGCTGATCCATATCATTTCCTAAGAAAGGTAGTCTTCAATTCCTTCCACTCATCTTTCAAGATGCTGTAATAAACGGTTGTTCGCCGGTATCCATCCATCATCACCGTGTGACTTCTTAACGCCCCTTCGTAAACGGCTCCCATTTCTTCCATGGCGGTACGTGACTGGACGTTCCGGGCATCGGTTTTAAATTCAACCCTCTCAAACTCAAGGGTGTCAAAAGCATATTGAAGTAACAGGAATTTGCAATTGCGGTTGAGGCCTGTTCGTTGAAAATTTGTACCAATCCAGGTCCAGCCAATTTCAAAACGCAGGTCTTTGTTTGAAACATTAGCTATGCTGGTGGATCCTGCGTATTGTTGGGTTTTATGATCGAAAATAATAAATGGATAGCGTAAGTTATTTACCCTTTCAATTATAGATGAGTCAATGTACTGCTTCAGCTGGTCCTCGGTATGAATAGAGTAGGGGGAAAACTTAACAAGGTTCCCGGGTTCTGTTGCTACCGGTAACAGGTAAGGTAAATCGGTAGTAAGTAAAGGTCTTAACAAAACTCTTTCGTTTTGCAGGATAATGTCATGCTCAAATGAAAAGTTCATAATGGGATGTGTTAATTGGTGGCTGGTTTATTTTCTTTTATTAATGTGTCATGAATGATCTGCGCCGCTGCCAGTGTCTTTAACATGATCACAGGAAAAGCGGAGGATAATTTTTGACCTGCCGGTGTTTTATAAAACTTTACAAGTTGCTTTAATTCTCTGTATGTAAAATGGTGGCGATAAATCCAGGTCACTGCATTATCAAGCCAGGTTTTTCCCTTGCCAATTATAAAGGATGTCTTTATCATTTCCAGTTCGTCCTTCGATTTTTCTTTTTTATTTTCTTCTTCTCCAATCTTAAACAATACAGCTTCGTTAATATTAAACCCACCTCTTAATTCCCGCAGTTGTCCTATCAGCCTGGTGGTTTTATCGGTTGGTGGGGTTGTTGTATCAATTTGATAGCCCTGTACCTGGCTCATGATCCTGGTATATGCATCTGACAGTGAATCGGATTGAGCATATGTGTTTAAAATTAGCATAGAAAGAAGAATGGAGACTAGTGGTTTCATTTTGGACTATGTTTTAATGACAGGAGATAAATTTAAATTTTTAGAATCAAACTGTGTTTGACATCCCAATAAGTGTTCAACGCATATACATCCAATAGTGACAATGACAATGACAATTAACTGATTTAGATTTGATTAGGCTTTTCTCGTCTCCACTATTCATGCTTCTTATCACATCTGTTTACTGTTGGCACGGAAATTTTAATATTCGTGCAACAAATGGGGAAAAAATAGCTTGGCTATTATTTTTCATGTAAAAATTTAAAGAAAATATGAAAAAAATTATTGCAATGGCCTTTGCAGGCTTATCGTTAGCCGCCTGCAATAACGATGCAGATACAGCATCGGTAGAAACGGATACAACCACAACAACAACAACTACTACTACAACCTATACTCCCGTTGATGGAGATGTGACCTATAGGGAAAACAAGGTAATGGTTATGCGTAATGGCGAGTGGGTTGAAGCAGATGATGATGTTACACTTGACAATGGCGTTGTGGTATATCGCACAGGTAAAGTAAAAAAAGATGGGAAAGAAGTTGAACTGGAGGATGGTGAAGTGGTAAACAGGTCAGGAGATTTTTTCGACCGAACAGGCAGGGCAATTGAAAATGCCTGGGATGCAACTAAAGAAGGGGTTAAAGATGCAGCGGATGCTGTGGAAAAAGGTGCACAGAAAGTTGGCGATAAAGTTGAAGATGCTGTAGATAATGATAATGATAAAAACTAGGTATTTTTTAAGTTTAGCATCCCTGTTGACCCTGGTCGGCAGGGATTTACTTTAAAATCAAGTTTGGTTGAAGATTTTAAGATGTCAAAGAAAAATTACGTGTACACATTAATGAATTTGTGGAAATGGAAAGAGATCTGGGGAGTATTGATTTGCCGATGCTGAGAGTTTTGCTGGCGGAAGAAGAAAGAGAGCTTTCAAAGGCACTATTGAATGGTAGGAGCTGGGATGATCTTCGTGATACCAGGGCTCGTATAACAGCACTTTACACTACCATTCATAAACGATTATATTCCACTCTTGAGGATGCACATCCTGCTGCCACAAAAATGAGGAATGAAGGCGCCTGATTTAATTAAGCTTGCAGGTAAAAGACTTGCGTAACTATATTACTTTCAAATCTTTTCTAGAAATAGAAGAGCACAACAACATAAATCAATTAGTAGCCTTATTGTTCATGAACAGTGATTTTATAAAAGAAACGCGTCCTTTTAAAGAGACACTTTTTATTATTTTTTACGGAGAAACATTATTATTGGTACAGAACTTGAACGTATTGTTTTAGGTGGATTCATAAACAAAGTTTATGGTCTCGGACTTAAACAATAAATTCAGGGCGGGATGTTTATCCTGCCCTTTTTCTGTGTAGGAATCAAGCAAGCCAATGAATGAGGTTGACTTCATTAAATATTTGAAGTGGGTTGTATTAATTTTGCTTCCCGTATATTTCCATTTTCCCAATTAAGCATATTTTCTTTTTGCATGAGATACGTTGCTGGCAAAGCATAAAGAAATATCTGCGTTTATGTTTCAATTCATTCAAAAAATGAAAATAAAAAAGGGTGTGGTATTGTGCTTTATTGTTTTAATTGCGATGAGCAGCCATTCACAATATACCGTTCGGCTTATTATTAAAAGCAAGGAAGAAAAACAACCATTAAATGGAGCCACCGTAACTCTTTCCCCAGGTAAATCAGTCATTGCCGATAGTGCCGGACTGGTACTATTTGAAAATGTTCCAGCTGGTAGGTATGTTTTAGTTGCAAGTTTTATTGGTTTTGAAGAGGAGGAACTAGCCTTACAAGTTCCGCAAACAGGACAGATACCACTTGAAATATTTTTGAAAGAAAAAGAAGAACACGAAGAAGAAGTTATCATTACGGCAACAAGAATTAGTCGCACCATAGCCAACATTCCTACAAGAGTAGAAGTGATATCTGGCGAAGAACTGGCTGAGAAGGGAAATATGAAGCCCGGGGACATACGCATGTTGCTGAATGAAAGCACGGGAATCCAGGCGCAGCAAACATCTGCCACCTCCTACAATGCCGGCATAAGAATTCAGGGCCTTGATGGACGGTACACGCAAATATTACGAGATGGCTATCCTCTGTATTCAGGTTTTGCAGGCGGGTTGTCCATCATGCAAATTGCTCCCCTTGACCTGAAACAGGTTGAAGTGATCAAGGGTTCCGCTTCTACACTTTATGGGGGAGGCGCCATTGCAGGACTGGTTGATCTTGTTTCAAAAACACCGGTTGCCAAAAGGGAATTAAGTTTTGTGGCCAATGGCACCAGTGCCGGTGGACTAGACCTGAGTGGTTTTTATGGAGAAAAATACGGGAACACCGGGCTTACTGTTTTTGCTTCCCGCAACAGTAATGCACCTTATGATCCAGCAGATATTGGATTAACTGCCATTCCAAAATTTAAACGTTACACCTTCAATCCCCGTTTGTTTATTTATGGCGACAAGACCAGGGCCGATTTAGGGGTTACTTATATAACAGAAGACCGTACAGGTGGTAGTATGGATTACATAAAAAATGGAACTGCGGGTTTTTTTGAGAAAAATAATACGGAACGTGTTACAACTCAATTGGGAATTGCACATACATTAAATAATAATACTTTCATACAGTTCAAAAACAGTTACAGCCGTTTTGACAGGATAATAACCATTCCAAACTATGCATTTGATGCTTTCCAGCAATCTTCATTCTCTGAATTGACATGGGTAAGGAAAGATGACAGGATAGACTGGGTTGTTGGCGCTAACCTGTTGACAGATGACCTGGACGAGAAGGTAAAAAATAATGATTCTCCCAGGGACTATCACTACAACACTCTAGGTTTATTTATTCAAAATGCCTGGTCAGTATCTGACAAATTTGTATTGGAAACTGGTTTAAGGGGTGATTATGTAAAAGAGTACGGCTTTGAATTGCTGCCGCGATTGTCAGCCATGATAAAACTTTCCCCCCAACTTACTACCCGCATAGGTGGTGGGTTTGGATATAAAACACCAACGCTGTTTACAGAAGAAACAGAAAGGATACAATTTCAAAACATACTTCCCATTGACGTTAATAGTACAAGAAACGAACGATCAATAGGTGGCAACTGGGATCTTGATTACCACACATCCCTGGGAGAGGTACAGCTTAGTGTAAATCAATTGTTTTTTTATACCCGGTTAAATCAACCGCTTGTATTGACCAATACACAGGTAGATAAATTTGAGTTTCGGAATACCTCCGGTTACGTCGATACAAAAGGCATGGAAACGAACCTCCGTCTGGTGTATAACAATTTTAAATTGTTTATCGGTTACACACTTACCGATGCGCATCAACATTTTGGGAGCAATAAAGAATGGTTGCCATTAACTGCACGCCATCGCCTGAATAATGTTTTGATGTTTGAAATTGAGGATAAGCTTAAACTGGGATTGGAGGCCTATTATTTCAGCCGGCAGCAACTAAATGATGGATTACAAGGGCAACCATATTGGATTACCGGTTTTATGGCAGAAAAATTATGGGAAAGCTTTTCACTGTTTGTAAACTTTGAAAATTTTACGGATACCCGTCAAACAAAGTTTGGCAGTATTTACTCTGGTAGCATCAGCAACCCGGTCTTCAACGATATTTATGCTCCTGTGGAGGGGTTTGTTGTAAATGGCGGTATAAAATTCAGGTTATAAAGAGCTTTTGAAAAAAGATAATACAGCTATTGATACATTTTTTTGGCCGGGCACTGGTCTTAGACCGGTTTACATACTATTGATCCTTCACCTATATTTGCGGCACAAAAAGCGATTGCCATGAACTTCCAGCTAAGTGAAGAGCACCTAATGATACAACAGGCTGCCCGGGATTTTGCCCAAAATGAATGCCTCCCCGGCGTTATTGAACGTGATGAAAAAATGCAGTTTCCCCGTGAACAGGTTCTTAAATTGGCCGATCTTGGTTTTTTAGGTATGATGGTGAGTCCTGAATATGGCGGAGCCGGATTGGATACTGTAAGCTATGTATTGGCAATGGAAGAGATCAGTAAGGTGGATGCCAGTGTTAGTGTGTGCATGAGTGTGAACAATAGTCTTGTGTGTTACGGCCTGGAGGCTTTTGGCACAGAAGAACAAAAACGTAACTATTTAACACCGTTAGCACAAGGCAAAAAAGATGGTGAATTATACACCGGTGCTTTCTTATTGAGTGAACCTGAAGCCGGTAGTGATGCAACCTCACAACATACATCAGCAGAAGATAAAGGCGATTATTATCTTTTAAATGGAACAAAAAACTGGATCACCAATGGCGGTACAGCATCTGTTTATCTTGTAATTGCACAAACCGATCGCTCAAAGGGTTCAAGAGGAATTAACGTACTGATAGTAGAAAAAAACTGGCCTGGTGTTGTTGTAGCGGCAAAAGAAAATAAACTCGGTATCCGCGCCAGCGATACGCATACCATTTTGTTTAATGATGTAAAAGTTCCAAAAGCCAACAGGATAGGAGAGGATGGATTTGGATTTAAGTTCGCCATGAAAACTCTTGCCGGCGGACGTATTGGAATTGCATCGCAGGCGCTTGGAATAGCCAGTGGTGCCTATGAACTGTCATTAAAATATTCAAAAGAACGCAAAGCGTTTGGTACTGAGATCTCCAATCACCAGGCAATTGCATTTAAACTGGCAGATATGGCCACCCGTATTGAAGCAGCAAGGCTTCTTTGCATGAAAGCTGCATTTGACAAAGACCAGCAAAGAGATTATACCTTAAGTTCTTCTATGGCCAAGGTGTTTTCATCTGAAACAGCCATGTGGACGACGGTTGAAGCCGTTCAAATACATGGAGGTTACGGTTATGTGAAAGAATACCATGTAGAACGTTTGATGAGAGATGCCAAGATTACTCAGATCTACGAAGGAACCAGCGAAGTGCAACGTATTGTGATCAGCCGCTCTATCCTTAAATAAAGTTTATAACATAATTATTATGAAGAAAGCACCTGTTGACTGATGCTTTCTTCTTTTAGACATCTCAATGATCTATTTGCAATCGTTGTATTCTCTTATGATGTTTAATAATACCTCTGGTCTTTTTTCTTTGAACACAGTTACCTGTGCATAAAAATAGCCAGCCTGTTTAGTGGCTATCTTTTGAGCTAACACAGGGCAGTCGCTTACTATTTTGCTCATTTTTTTGTCAAAATTGGGAACAAATTTGGAGCCGTCAACTTCCCAAACACCATCACTATCACCAGGTATTTCCATGAAATATTCTGTTTCATAACGGCTGGTTGAACCTTTGGTATCTGTATCTGTTTTTTTAAGGTGCTCGTATAAATTAATTTTTGAAATTTCCGGTGTCAGTCTTTTCATGAATGAAAACTCTTTACCTATCTTCAATTGCCCTTTTATTTGTTTGAGGGCATAATAGTCGCCCCTCAATTCATATCCCTTTACCTCGTTTTTATTAAAACGCATGGGTCTCTTATCATCGCCGAAATGAAGCTTCACATTCTTTCCTGAAAAATTATTGTTATTGATTTCAAGTGTACCATGTAAGGTATCGCCATTTACCAGGTATAAGGTTGATTCCATATTTCGCATATCGTTTGGGCTGTTAAAAACGGCAACAGATGAACAGGAGCCAAGAATAAGAAGCAGGAAGGCGGCTGCAATAATCGATCTCATAATTCTCAAATTTAAACCAAGACTGAATGCATGTAACTTTGCATTATCAGAACACGAACATAATGCCCGTTGATCAAATTAAATACGCAGAAATTGTTAAACAGCTAAATGATAAAAATGTAACACTTGTAGCTGTTAGCAAAACGAAGCCTGTTGAAGATATATTAGCCCTGTACCATTCAGGTCAAAAAGATTTTGGCGAGAATTATGTACAGGAGTTGGTTGACAAACAGCAACAACTGCCCAGGGATATCAGGTGGCATTTTATTGGACATTTACAAAGCAACAAGGTAAAATATATTGCCCCATTTATTTATTTGATTCACGGAGTTGACAGTTTCAAGCTTTTAAAGGAAATCAATAAACAGGCAAAAAAGTTTCACAGGATTATCCATGTTTTGCTACAAGTGCACATTGCCCAGGAAGAAACCAAGTTTGGACTAGATGAACATGAACTTGAGGAGATTCTCAATCACAAAGAACTGGGTGAACTGCAAAACATTTATATCTCTGGTTTAATGGGAATGGCTTCATTTTCCGAGGATGAACAGGTGATCAAGGGTGAATTTCAATACCTGAAGCTCCTTTTTAACACCCATTCCAAACTGGTAACAAATAATTGTAAACTGC
>DASTMJ010000106.1:0-1925 GCA_035714205.1 Flavisolibacter sp.
GTTCATTAGATGGTCAGTTCAGCTATAAAATACCTAATTCAAAATCCACCTTCCGCATCGGTGGAACAAATATCATCAACCAGTTTAATAGAACAGCTTACGGTAATCCTTATGTTGGCGGATTATATTATGTAAGCTTTGCGTATAACGTTCAATAAAATAATCAATTAAAAAGAGAAAGCCCGTTTCGTTTGAAACGGGCTTTTTTGTAGGAGTTGAACTGTGAGAATTAACCGAATAAACCACCTTTTTTCAAGCTTCTGATTCCTTCAGCAATCTTGAAACCATTTTGATAGATTTCTATTTTGTAATTGCCGGTTTGGAAGTCATTTTGACGCAGGTTAACCTGAACTGTCTTACGGGTACCTTGCTCATAATCTAAAGAAGATTTGAATGTAAATGGTCTGTCACCATCAGTACGGGTAGTTAAAGTACCTGAACCAAGGTTAGCATCGTTTATGATACTTCCATCAGGAGCAGTTACAATTACATACAGATCCGCAGGTCCTGATCTTGCTACACGGTTTTCAACATCAAAAGAAATCTGCAGCTTATCTACACGACGTGCAGTTGATGTTTCTTTTTCTTTACCGCTTCTTTTTTCCTGGATCGGCCTGATTTGAATATTAGATGCACTGAAAGTAGAAGCTACATCCACTGTTTGAGCTAATTCTTCCTTGAGTGCTGTTGTTGTTTGAAGGTTAGTTTCAAGCACTTGCTTTTCTTGAGTCAGCTGCGTGTTGTATGAAGCTAATTGTTGGTTTTCACCTGTCAATCTTGCAACTTCTGCTTCAAGATTGGCAATCTTGCCATTCAACTGGGCAACCAATGATTTAGCTCTGCGCAATTCCGCATCAGAAGCATTCTTTTTACGTAAAATGCTGTTTATCTCATTTTTTAATTTACTAATCTCAGATTGATTTTCGCTTAGTTGACCTTGCAGATTATTATTGCTGCCTGTAATAGAATCTAAGCGGGATAAGGACTCATTATACAGCAACTGAACTGAATCTCTTGCAGTCATAGCTGTAGAAACCTGAGCTTGAGTCATATCAATTTTTTCTTCAGAACGATTTTTATCATACAGATAAAATCCCCAAGTTCCCAACAATGCTGCGGCTAAAACACCAATAGCTATATTTTTGGTATTGTTATTTGTGCCGGTTCTTACAGGACGATTTTGCGGGTCGTTCGCGGATGGATAGTTTGTGTTTGCCATGTGAATAAGGTTTTAGTTGGAAAATCTTTACTTATTATTGGAAAAATACTGTGGTTTTTCTTGGTGCGCAATAAACCGAAAACCGTGCCAGAATAATAAACTGCTGATTATTAACGTGTTATAAAAATGAAGCCTGATAATATTATTTCGGATTTAAAAAAGAAGAAGTTTAAATCAGTCTACTGGCTGGAAGGAGAGGAAGAATTTTTTATAGATGAGATCATGAATTATGCAGAGCACGAAATTCTACCTGAAAGTGAGGTTGGTTTCAATTTAACGGTATTTTATGGTCGGGATACAGATTACGGTTCTGTAATAAATGCTTGCAGAAGATACCCCATGTTTGCAGATAAACAGGTGGTTTTAGTCAAGGAAGCCCAGGCGATGAGAGATATTGAAAAACTGGAAGCCTACGTTGACAAACCCCTCGATTCCACCTTGCTGTTTATTGGTTATAAAGGGAAAAAAGTAGATGGCAGAACCAAATTAGCAAAGGTTCTAAAGGAAAAAGGTGTGATGTTAACAACCAAAAAACTTTATGAAAAAGATTTACCTGAATGGACAAATAATTTGATTAAATCGAAAGGATATACAATAAACAATAAAGCTTTGTTCCTCCTCATAGATCATATTGGGAATGATTTAAACAGGATAAATAATGAAATAACCAAGATTATTATAAATCTTGACCAAAGACAAAATATTA
>DASTMJ010000107.1:0-20186 GCA_035714205.1 Flavisolibacter sp.
TTTTTCATATTTACAGGTGGGGATTCCTTTGCGTAAAAACTGGGGTTTAAGTTTTGGTCTTCGTCCGCTGACAAGAGTCAGTTATAAGATCAACCGTAAAGAAATGTTGATCGACCCGGTCACCGGAAATAATATAGACACAGCATTAACGCAGTTCAACGGTTCAGGCGGTAGCTTCTTACCTTCAATTGGTACCGGTTTTGGTATTGGTAATTTAAGTGCGGGAGTAAATGTGGGTTATATGTTTGGACGCAAAGAGATCAGTACCCGCCGTGCAATTGCAAATGATTCTATTACTTATTACGCTTCTGAACACAATACCAATTACTCTTTCGGAAGCCTGTTTTTTAATGCTGGTTTGCAATATCGTATTGATCTGAGTGGTGGCAAATTCATTAAACTTGGAGCAGCCGGAAACTGGAAACAAAAAATCAATGGTAACCAGGATGTGCTGAGACAAACGTTCACCCTTGGCACAGCCGGGGAAACATTGCAAATTGATAGTGTATTTCAACAGGCAGATCTGAAGGGTGAAATTGAATATCCTGCTTCCTATACAGCCGGTTTTGTGTTCAATAGCTTTAAAAATGACGGTCGGGGATTTTTGTTTGGTGTAGACCTGACTCAAAATAAATGGAGCGGGTACCGCTTTTTTGGTCAGGAAGATTCCGTGCAGGATAGCTGGAAATTGCAGGCTGGCGGACAGATCAATCCAAAGCCAGGCACCGGGTATTTTAGTCGTGTTGGCTATAGGTTTGGCTTTTCAGTAGGTAAGGATTATATCAAAGTTCAGGATGACCTACCCACGTTTGGTGCATCTTTTGGGCTGGCACTTCCCATTCGTACAAGCCGCTTTGCGCCAAATCAATTCAATGCAGTGAATGTGGCTTTCGAGTTTATAAAAAGAGGGAATAACGAAAACATACTCAAGGAAAATTTATACCGCCTTTCATTAGGGTTTAACTTCACCGATCTTTGGTTTGTTAAGCGGAAGTATGAATAAAACATTTTTCCATACATTTTTAAAACAGGCAGCTTTCTTTTGGGGCTGCCTCTTTGTTGTGGGCTGCGAAAACTCACAACGGTCATTGGATGAATGGAAGGAACAAAAAGAAATGGTGGAGGAAGCAAGAGACATTCAAACCTTCTTCAGCCAGGGGGGCAATATGCGGTCAAAGCTTACGGCGCCACTGATGTTGCGATATGCTGGTGATACGGTAATGGTTGAATTTCCAAAATCGTTACGAATGATCTTTTTTGATAGTGTGGGCCGGGAACAAAGCAGGTTGGATGCCCGTTATGGGAAATACATGGAAAACCTGAATAAAGCTTACCTGCGGGATAGTGTGGTAGTGGCTAATGTTAACGGGGATACTTTATGGACACCTGATTTGTGGTGGGATCAAAATACACAACGTTTTTATACAGATAAAAAAGTACGCATTTACCAAAAGGGCAACCGCATCTTTGGCGGTAAAGGTCTTGAAGCCCGGCAAGATCTGTCTGATATCATAATTAAACAACCTACAGGAACCATGATTGTTCCCGATAGCCTGGCTGTACAATAGCTAATCAGTTTCATAAGCAACAAATCAACAGAGCATATTCAATCAATTCCTGTACTCCTTTTCATTATTTTCTCAATACCTTCAATTCACTTTGTAAATCTTTAATCGATAGATATGGAATACAGGCGAATGGGAAAATCGGGGCTGCAGTTGAGTGTACTTTCATTTGGCAGCTGGGTAACTTTTCACAAACAGATTGATGACTCCATTTCCGAAGAATTAATGGGGTTGGCATACGATAGCGGGATTAATTTTTTTGACAACGCAGAAGTATATGCGTTAGGTGAAAGTGAAAAAATGATGGGTAGGGTGCTGAAAAAAAAGGGGTGGGACAGGTCATCCTATGTAGTAAGCAGTAAGGCATTTTTTGGATGGAGGGGAAAAGAAAACAAACCTAACCAATCTGGTTTAAGCAGGAAACATTTAACTGAAGCCTGTCATGAAGCGCTGCAACGGTTGCAGGCAGATTATCTTGATCTTTTTTTCTGTCATCGTCCCGATAAAAATGTGCCAATAGATGAAGTGGTGTGGACAATGAATCATTTGATACAGCAGGGAAAGATCTTATACTGGGGCACCAGTGAATGGAGTGCTGCAGAAATTATGGAAGCCCACCGGGCTGCAGCCCAATCAGGGTTGATTGGTCCTTCAGTGGAACAGCCACAATACAATATCCTGGAAAGAGAGAAAATTGAAAAAGAATATTTTGATATTTTCAGAACGGTTGGCATGGGCACCACTATCTGGAGTCCACTAGCTTCCGGCTTGTTATCCGGTAAATATAATAATGGCATTCCTGAAGGAAGCCGCTTTGCTTTACAAGGTTTTGACTGGCTGGTAAATAAATGGATGGTTGAAGAAAAGCTGGAACGAGTAAGAAAGTTAACTTCTTTTGCTGGTGAATTAGGTACGCCTGTTTCAACGTTATCCATTGCCTGGACAATCAAAAACCCTAATGTAACCACGGCCATTTTGGGTGCTACCAAAAAAGAACAATTGGTAGAAAATCTAAAAGCATTGGAACTGTTACCAAAACTTACACCTGAGGTAATGCAAAAAATTGATGACATTATGGGTACAAAACCGGTAATGCCGGAATATTAAAACCAAATTGTTTATGAGTTTAAAAAATAAAACGGCTCTCATTACCGGCGGTAGCCGTGGCATTGGAAAAGCTATTGCAGAACGATTGGCTATAGAAGGATGCAATATAGCTATCGCGGCCAAAACAACAGAGCCGCATCCTAAATTGGAGGGGACTATTTACACGGCTGCCAATGAAATTGAAGCATTAGGTGTAAAATGTTTGCCGTTGCAATGCGATATACGCTATGAAGACCAGATACAGGCTGCAGTGGAAGAAACTGCAAACACTTTCGGTGGTATTGATATACTTGTAAACAATGCCAGTGCCATTAGTCTTACTCCTACTGAACATACGGAGCCCAAGCGATTTGACCTGATGCATGGTATTCAGGTGCGGGGAACATTTTTTATGTGCAAAGCCTGTATTCCATATTTAAAAAAATCAACCAATGCGCATATTCTAAATCTTTCTCCACCACTGAACCTTAATCCAAAATGGTTGGCGCAGCACCTGGCCTATACCATGAGCAAATATGGTATGAGTATGATTGTTTTAGGACTTGCGGAGGAATTAAAGGAGTTCCATATTGCAGCAAATGCCTTGTGGCCGCAAACCACTATTGCTACAGCTGCTGTGCAAAATTTATTAGGTGGTGATATGCTTATGCAAATGAGTCGCAGACCCGCAATTGTGGCTGATGCGGCTTTTTATATTTTATCAAAATCGTCAACTGAATGCACAGGCAACTTTTTTATTGACGAAGAAGTGTTGGCCAAAGAAGGAATAAAAGACCTGGCAAATTATGCTGTAAACCCTCAACAAAAGTTAATGAAGGATATATTCCTGGATTAAATTCAAAGGAAGGATTCGTACATTCTTAAACGATCTTATAATTATTATGATCGAAAGGCCGGCGACCCGTGATTTGTTCAACGAGGTTTTTGAATTTTTCTTTAATATGTAGCTTATTATAGCTGATATCGTAATCAAACTGCCAGTTCATATTAGCAATGCGTTGCTGCATTACTTTGGGATGTGTGCCTTTAAACTTCTGCAATGCATCAATTTGTTCTTTGTAATCAAAGGCTTCATACACTTTTGGTGGCTGCCATTCCGCACCGCCCCAAAGCTTTCCAAAATCAGTTTGTTTACGGCTCATTTTTTCCGGCTCCCGTACCCAGCCATAATGATGAATGTAAGCGTTTAATGGTTTTACATTCAGTTTTTGATTATTGGCTTTCCTGAACCCCTGTGCATCGCGGTAAGAAAAAATAGACTTATCATTCTTAATGATCCGGATTTCTCTTTTATACCATTTTGAAGAAACGCCTATATAGTCAAAGGAGCCGTAAAAATGACGGTACTTGAATAGAAGGCCATCCACGTTCTTTTGATCCTTATAAGCATGCATGGCTTTTTGTATTTCGTTGTAGTCGTTTTCATGCACTACCTCATCGCCCTGTATATAAAAACACCAATCTGCATTATTGTCAATTGCCCGGAAGGCTTTATTGGTTTCATCGGCCAAAGCTTTTCCGTCTTCACGCAATTCAGTATTCCAGGTTGTATCGATGATCCTGATTTTAGGATCTATAGAAGATACCAGGCTCCTAGTATCATCTTCCGAATCTCCAACTGCCACAACTATCTCATCGCAAAGGGGCAAAATAGATTGTAAAGCTTCAACAACAGGGTATTGATACTTTATGGCATTTTTTATAAATGAAAAGCCGGTTACTTTCATGTGAGTTTGATTATCACATCACAAAAGAAGGACGTTCACTGATTTAAGATTAATCCTGTTCTTTATTTTCTTCATTTGCATCTACCACCCATTTTTCGGGCCGCATTTGCGGAAATAACAATACGTCCTGGATGGAAGGCTGGTTGGTAAGTAACATACATAACCGGTCGATACCAAAACCAATTCCTGATGTTGGTGGCATACCGTATTCAAGTGCTCTTAAAAAATCATAATCGATGTACATGGCTTCTTCATCACCGCGTTCCATTAGCTTAACCTGCTCTTCAAAACGCTCTTTCTGATCAATAGGATCGTTTAATTCTGTATAGGCATTGGCAATTTCCTTTCCATTAATCATCAGCTCAAAACGTTCTACCAGTCCGGCTTTGCTGCGGTGCTTTTTAGTAAGGGGGCTCATTTCAACAGGGTAATCAATTATGAAAGTGGGCTGTACATAATGATGTTCGCAGCGTTCACCAAAGATCTCGTCTATCAATTTGCCTTTACCCATCGTTTCATCAACATCAAGCCTTAGTTTTTTGCAAACCTCCCGAAGACTGTTCTCATCCAGTTCACTAACATCAAACCCGGTATGTTCTTTTATGGCATCGTAAATGCTGATGCGTTTGAAGGGGGCTTTAAAAGAGATCATCTTATCACCAACCGGCACCTCGGTAGTTCCGCAAACATCAATTGCTGCTTTTTCCAGTAAACGTTCGGTAACATTCATCATCCACAAATAATCTTTATATGCCGTATAAAACTCCAGAATGGTAAACTCCGGATTGTGTGTACGGTCCATGCCTTCGTTGCGGAAATTGCGGCTAAATTCATACACCCAGTCAAAACCACCTACAATCAGGCGTTTCAGGTATAATTCATTGGCAACACGTAAATAGAACGGCACATCAAGTGCATTATGATGAGTAATAAATGGGCGGGCAGCTGCACCACCTGGAATACTTTGCAATACCGGTGTATCTACTTCAAGGGCACCATGTTCATTCAAAAACCCGCGGATGGAGTTGATCAATTTGGTGCGTTTTAAAAAAGTTTCCTTGATGGAAGGGTTGATCACAAGATCTGCATACCGTTGACGGTATTTAAATTCAGGATCAGTAACTGCATCAAACACCTGTCCTTCTGCTTCACGTACAACCGGTAAGGGACGTAAGGATTTTGCAAGAAAGGTTAGTTCTTTAACGTGAACAGAAATTTCACCCATTTTAGTGCGGAACACAAATCCTTTCACACCAACAAAATCGCCAAGATCCAACAGCTTCTTCCAAACAATGTCGTACATAGAGGTATCGCCCTCTTTTGCCAGGTCATCTTTTCTGACGTAAACCTGGATTCGACCATGTGAATCCTGTAATTCTGCAAAAGAAGCTTTTCCCATGTCACGTACACTCATAATGCGGCCGGCAAGGCATACATCTGCCAGCGCATCTTTATTGTCATCGTTAAAAGTGCTTTTGATTTGGGTTGAATAGTTATTCACCGGATATAAGGCTGCAGGGTAAGGATCAATACCTAATTTTTGTAATTCGGCCATTTTTTCCCTGCGGACAAGTTCCTGTTCTGATAAATGTTGAGTTTGCATTACACCACTATTTCTAAATGGTGCAAATGTACTGGTTAAGTATAGAAAGCCAAAAAGCGATACCGATACAAATTATGCCTTGCACTGCCATTGATATGCCTATAGTTTTAATTCTATGGTTGCCTTGTAAAACGAATGGTCGACGACGATCCTGGTACAAATGCCATTGGTATAAAAATATTCGTTTGATCCTCCGCTTGGGAAATTGATTCTGTAGTGGTGATCACCTAATTTTTCTATGGATAGAAATTTTTGATGTTTGTCAGAAAACAGGCGTGAATTCTTGGTGGGTTCATTGTTATATAAACAAACCATATTGTAGCGGATGGTATCATCGGTTACATGTTTTTCGGTTCCATTCCTGGTTATAGTGTAGCTTTTACCTTTTAGCATGGTTTGTGCATTGAGTTTTTCATTGCCATTTAATTTTTGATAAACCAGGGAGTAAACAAGAATTCCTTTATCATACATAGCTTCTTCTACGCCTGTAGCCGTAAAGCTGAAAATAAACCGTGTTGAGATCTCCGATTTCATTTTGTAAATGATTCTATTACCCGCCTTAATTTGTTTAACGTTAAGAAAACCTATATTCTTTCCGTCTTTTTTTATAGAATAAACCAATTGATGTTGCTGGCTTTTTGATAATAGCATGCTGAAAATGGCCAACACTAAAAGTGAAAGCTGATTTAAAAAAACACGTGAAAAAGTTCCCGTTTTTTTCTTTATTATGGTAAGTAAATCCATAACTATTTTTTTTAAGTTGAAGAAAAGAGTACACCTGGAAGGGCTTTGGATATTTTTTAGGATCAAACCCGAAGCTTATGGTATACAAGCCCCTCCAGGCATTAAGCTCATTAGACTAAGGAGGTTGGATTATATTATTCATCGTGATGAAACGGATAAGGGCAACAATTGGTTACCAGTTCTGATTTTTTTTGTGTTGTTTGGGAATGAAAAATTGAACGGCAATTCCCGGGTTCCAGAAAACTAACTTTCACCAGGTTTAAACAGGTAACCAACTTCTGGTTTTATAGTCCATTCGTCAAGATTTTCACTTAGCCCGGCACCTGTTGGAATTTATTATGCAAGGTGTTTAGCAGGTAGCGGGAGAAAGTGTTGAAATGGAAATGAGAAGTCTCATTTTAATAGCTTTAGAATTTCTAAAGATTAAATGCATAAGCTATATAGTACAATCCACCAATTTCAGGGTTACCATAAGCATTTTTATAATATTTATTGAAAATGTTTGTGCCACCCAATCTAAAAGTAGATTTTACGTTTTTGATATTATAACTCACCTGGGCATCAATGGTACTGAATGACTTCACAGGACCGTTTGCCAGTTCACCATCCCACATGAAATCATCCTGCCAGCGGAAGTTGACATTGAATCCAAACTCTTTGTTCTTTCCAAAGCCGCTGTTTGCGATACCTGCATTAAACCTGTATTCGGGAGCATTAAAGAAAGCCTGGAAACCGGTTGGCACGTCGGTCAGCTTATCTGAAAATCCATTAATAAAGGCAGAGAAATTATTGCCTAATTTATAATCAGCACCTATTCCAAATCCATAGGTCTTTACTTTAGTTGGGCTGTTTACAACGGTGGAAAATACTTTTCCGGTAGCAGGCTGAAACAGGATATTTCTGCCAAGGAAGTTTTCATATTGACCCCAATAACCATAAGCATCAATTAATAGTTTCTCTGCGATCAACCCACGGTATCCTACTTCATAAGAGGTCATATTCTCCGGTTTAAATTCTTTGTATTCATAAGGGATGGAGGCAGGCGCACCATTTATGAACTCGACCACCTGGTTTTTATCTGCTTCCATATAGTCCATCACCCATGGCAGTCCACCCAGTATTTCATAAGAACCTACATTAAGCCTGATGTATTTCTGTTGTGTACTTGGAAACCGGTATGCTGTCTGGTAAGAAGCGCGGATGAAGTTGTCTTTTGCAACTTTGAACAAGGTCGTTACCCTTGGAGTGAACTGTTCTTTGAAGTCTTCGTTTTTATCCAATCTTCCGGATACGGACAGTGTAAGCATTTCACTAAATAATCGTTTTGATATTTGAGCGTACGCTCCAAGTTCATTGATTTTAATAGGTTCTTCTGGTGTATCAATGAACAATGTTCCATCGGAATCAAGAATATATTTCTTGTAATTACCTCCTACAATAATATCTGCAAACTTTAACTGCTTGAAATTGTATTGACCTTCAGTCATCCATAATTGAGACTTTTCACGAAAGAGTCCTCCACTCGGGATAGGTGTCTTTCTTACCTGGTTAAAGATCTGGTTGTATTGATCGGAACCCGGTTCGGGTCTTCCCTGGTCTGCATAGCCCCGGGCTATATTTAAAGCGGTTGCTTTATCCGCACCCAACATTCTTGCCTGTAAATAAGCCCCGGAAAATTGCGGATACCAACTGGCAGCGGGATTAGCAGAATTATAACTCGGCTTCCATACTTCATTGAACACCTGCATGGCTCCTGTGGCTGTAAAAGCTTCCCCGGCATCCTCCTGGGTGGTGTAGCTCCTGATAAACCAATCAGGATGCTTAATTTCAAATTTATACTGTCCTAGCTTTACATCTTTTAATGCATACCGGTTATTTCCGGTGTACACTGAATTACCTGTAGCCCAGTAACCCATAAGCAACGTTTCTATATTGCTTGTAAGCTTATAATTTAAAGAACCGGATAGTTTTATGTTTTTAGTTTCGGGATCAATAACGTCTTTTTCATGATATCCTGTCCTGGATACAAACATGTGCTCAGGATTAGGATCTCCCATAGCCAGGAGGAAGGGATAGATATCTACTGATGTTTCATCTCCATATACATTTACGCCGTTGTAATTAGGGTCGCTTTGTCTTGTTCCAGGTCCTACTTTTCCAAAGGGGCCTGCCCCTATGTAATTGGAGGTATCGCTGGCCAGCCAGTCAGTAGCACTGAGGTATTGAGCCCCTATTTTAAATGCAAATTTGTTATTGAAGGCTTTTGCATAACGCAACGAAAAGTCATGGTAGGGTTCAGATTTACCCCGGTTGCTGGCACCCAAGTGGTTTATTCCTTCTTTAAATAATATACTCAATCCCTGGTGCTTGAATGGATTCTTACTATTGATTAGTATAGTACCATTGATGCCTCCCGGACCATATAATGCCGATGAAGCCCCGGGAAGGATCTCCATCGATTCTACATCCAGTTCAGTAAGTCCAAGAAAGTGTCCCAGGAAAAAGTTCAAACCAGGTGCCTGGTTATCCATACCGTCTACTAATTGGTTTACCCTTGTGCTGCCACTTCCGTTAAAACCCCGGGTGCTAATCGTTTTAAATGTCATGCTTGATGTAGTTTCATCCACCCCTTTTTTCCTGGCTAAAAGGTCATAATAAGATCCCGGCGCAACATTAATATTAGCCAGGGTGACTGCTTCCAAAGAAGTTGCAGTTTGTAATAATCTTACAGGTTTTCTGTCTGCACCTACAACTACAGGATCTTCCATTTTGATGTGTGGTAACAATTCAACTGTTACTGATTGGTTTACGAAAATGCTTACCTCTTTTGTTTGCATGCCTGCGGAACTAAAGATCAATACTACCGGCAATGATGGTACTGTAATAGAAAAGCTTCCCTTTTCATCAGCGTTTACAATGGATTTACCATCCCTGGAAGAAATGGTCGCGGAAGGAACTGCTTCCCGGGTTTCTATGTTTACAATTTTACCGTTAATGACTTGTTTTTGTGCAAACAACAATGAGTGCATTAGCAGGGTAATAACTATCTGCGATAAATACTTTTTCATATTGTTAGTTTAAGTGTTTAGTACTAATTATTGATCATTGGGGGCCGGATGTCTGCCTAATGGAATGCTTATGTATTCTTGCAATCACAACTATGTTTCCTAAGAACACGACTGCATCAGTTACGAATCACTTTCAAGGTTATAGTAAGATGCTGGTTAACACAGCACCACAACCGGGCATGGCGTTCAGTAAGGGGGATACCTCGGGAACTATATCATTTAATTTTAATGTAACAAATCGAATAAGGGTAACAACTAAATACCAGGTTTACTTATTTTTTAGAACGGGGTTTGATCATAAATTGAACTCCGAATCCAAAATTCCAGAAACCAATACTTTCACCTGGTTTAAATAAATAACCGATCTCCGGGCGGAAAGCCCATTTGTCAAGATTTTCACTTAGCCCCGCACCCAGATTCATTCCTAATAAAAAATCATTTTCCGCGTCTTCACCTGTATTGATGATGTAATCGCCTTTAATGGTAACTGAAAAATCGGCTTGGTTAGATTTGGATGTAAACGTTTTAATGACCTGAGGAGCAATGCTGTAAGTGTTGCCATCAAAATCCTGGTCTTTAAATCTATACCGGCTGAAAGGGATCATCAGGGAAAGTTTTTTGGCTTCAAGATTAAATTTGGGAATAATGCTCATGTAATTCACCTTGAATTGTGATTCTTCTTCCAGGTTAACCGGGACCAGTTTTTCGTAACGGAATTTAAGATCCACTTTATCAAACAAACCATATCCAACCCTGAAGCCATAGTTGTTATTAATTGCGTCTGATTCCCCACCTCCGCTCACTATGTAATGTGTAAAATTTCCGGATACTTCTACATTTCCTTTACCTAGGGTGCCTGCTTTTTCGTAACTGGCATTTACAGGTGCCACCGAGGCACATGAACAAAAAATAAAACTGCTAAAAGCAATAGTTGCCAGGAGTAAACATTTCTTTTTCATAACCAATTAATTTCAGGCAAATTATCCATGCAGATAGGCCATTTCTAATTGAATTTTCCATCTTATCAGGCGATGGTTGCATTTTTTGCAACAATCACCAAATGCTTGTTGGGTATGAGTTTTTTTTAAAGTATCTTAATAAGGAAAGCATTTTTTAACGCACTTTTTTCGCGGTTTTTACCATGAGTGAAATTTCTATCCAGGAATATCTTTTTCAACGCATAAGGGAAAAACTTCCTGCAGAGGTTTCGTTGGCCGATGCAGTTTCTGAACTTTTATACATCAGCAATGACAGTGCTTACCGTCGTATTAGGGGAGAAACGCCGCTTGTATTGGAAGAAGCCAGGATTTTATGTGATACATATGCCATATCTCTTGACCAACTTTTGAAAACAGACGACACAAATGCTATTGCCTTTTCGGCAGTACATATTGATAATGGCACCTATAGTTTCAGGCATTACCTTATGGATATTCTTGATAAGCTGAAATATATAAATAGTTTCAGCGAAAAAGAGGTCATTTATTTAAGTAAAGATTTTGTTTTGTTTCATAATTTTTTGTTGCAACCACTTTTTGCTTTCCGTTATTTTTTCTGGATGAAATCTATTGTGCAACACCCGGATTTTATCACCAGTAAATTTTCTCTGGATATACTGCCTGTAGATATTGAGCAGATAGGCAAGGATATTCTTAACCTATACAACCTGATCCCTTCCACGGAAGTTTGGTGTCTATCGTCTTTAAATACTTATATAGAACAAATAGAATACTACCGGGAAGCCGGTTATTTTAAATCTGACCAGGATGTGGAAATTGTTTATGCTTCCTTGCGAAAGGTCATTGAACATTTAAGGCTCCAGGCAGAGACAGGGTGCAAATTCCTGCCGGGAGAGAACTACAAAAGCAAAAAACTGAATTTTCAATTTTACAACAACCATCTTGTTTTAGGTGATAATGCAATAATGACCATTCTGAATGGAAAAAAAACATTGTATCTCAATTATGATGTTTTGAATTATATAAGTACGCAAAACGAGAGGTTTTGTAATACCCTATATACAAAACTCCAGGTTTTTATACGCAGAGCTACCATATTGAGTAATGTAAGCGAAAAACAACGAAACATTTTTTTCAACACATTGTTGAAGCGGATTCAGTTAGTTTAAAAACTGTTTAGCAATGGATATACAGGAAATTCAGGCCAATATTTTTCAATCAGTTAAAACCATGCTCCCCACCCAGGTTTCCCTGGTGGATGAAATTGCCGCTGTTTTGGATGTAAGCACTGATAGTGCATATAGGAGAATAAGAGGAGAAAAACTATTAAGTCTTGAAGAAGCCTATAAACTGTGTACGCGGTACCAACTCTCCATGGATCATGTGTTGAACCTGCAATCAAATTCATTTGTATTTACAGGCAATTTTGTAAAAGCTGATTCCTTCCGGTTCGATGAGTATATGTCAAATATTTTGAAACAGGTACAGTACATGAATACGTTTGAGGAACGACAAATGATCTACCTGGCAAAAGACATCCCCATTTTTCATCATTTTCATTTCAGAGAACTGGCGGCTTTTAAATACTATTTCTGGATGAAGAACATTATCCACCATGCCGGTTTTGCTAACAAAAAATTTGCATTAACAGACTATCCTGATGAATATTTTCAATTAGGGAGAAAAGCCCTGGATAACTATAATAACCTGAATACTATTGAGGTCTGGAATATTGAGAGTATCAACAGCACTATACGACAAGTGGCCTTTTACCACGACTCTGATCTTTATACTAGTGAGCTTGATATTTACTCTGTTTACGAAGCACTTGAAAGATTGATCGATCATCTTGAATTGCAGGCAACAGAAGGGTATAAGTTTAATACAGGGAACGGAACCAGTGAACCGTTGGGTAAATACCAGTTATACTTTAATGAAATCGTTATTCTTGAAAATTCCATATTAGCCATTCTGAATGGGAAAAAAATGGCTTTCCTGGTACATAACGTCATCAATGTGCTTATATCCAGGGATGTAGCGTTTTGCGATAATATGTATGGTTACATTCAAAACCTGCTTAAGAAATCAACGTTAATCAGTGCCGTTAGTGAGCGGGAGCGGAATTATTTTTTCAAAAGCATAAGACAGAAAATTCAGAGCCGTAAGCAAAAACTGAAAGTATAAATCATTGGCAATCATCAAAAAAAATTTCTGGCCGAAAATTTGAAAAGAAAGAAAGTTATGCGAATACTTAAAACTCAATTAATTGCTTTAACACTCACTTGCGGATTATTATCCTGCGAAACACTAAACCTTCCTACGTCAACAACCGCGGTAACCCAAACTGAGGCTGCACAAGCCATTCGTGAAGCTTTGGACCAGGGTGTTGGGCGGGGAATTAGTTTGCTGAACAAAGAAGATGGTTTTTTTGGTAATCAGGTTTACAAATTATTTTTACCACCCGATGCTCAGAAGATAGAAAATACTTTACGCCAAGTAGGAATGGGTTCGTTGGTGGACAGGGCAATTCTTCAAATTAACAGGGCTGCTGAAGATGCAGTAGGCCATGCACGACCCATATTTGTTGATGCTATCAGGGAGATGACGATCACTGATGCTATTAATATTGTAAAGGGCACCAATGATGCAGCCACTCAATACTTTCGTGAGAAAACAACAGCTAAACTGGTTGCTGCTTTCACTCCCATTATAAAGCAATCCCTTGATAAATTCAGCGCTACTAAATATTATACAGATGTAGTAAGTACGTATAATAATTTCCCAACCACTATTAATAAATTAAATCCGGATCTGCCATCATACGTAGTTGGCAAAGCCGTAAACGCTTTGTTTGACCAGATAGCACAGGAAGAAGCCAACATAAGGGCAAACCCTGTTGCCCGAACAACTGAATTACTAAAAAAGGTGTTTAGCAGCAGGTTTTAGTATTTCTTAGATATATTTTATTAGCCTGGCTGATTCGTATAGTGTTCGGCCATGCTTTTTAGTATACAAGATAATTTTGCATAGCCGATGGCGAAAGTTTGTTTTTGTTGCCATTGATAGAGAATTTAACCGATTCTACGGTTGCAGCTTTTGCACCAAGGAAAACTCCCAGCAGTGCCATTAACCCTCCTGAAATAATGGAGTTCCGTAAATGGGTAGATTCTCCAAAACGATTAAAATTGAATAACCTATCAATAAACGTACAGTCTCCACCGTTATCCTGTCTATCGAAGCACCATGTTCCCCAGAGTAAAAAGCCAAGCCCGAAAAAGGTAGTTCCTCCCAGAAACATACCCTTAGCAATATTGCCCTTAGTCGTCCTGTAATTAATTTCAATCGTCGACAGGTACTCAGCCGCAATAAACCGGACGTTTTCCATATGTTTTTTATGCAAAGGGCTTTTTTTACTCACAAAAACACCGCTGTCAGTTGGATGAGCAAGGTAGGCATCAAATGTTACTCCGGAAGTAAGCTTAAATGTCGATTCCAGCGTCTTTTTGATAGATACTGAATCCTGGGTGAAGGCTTTTGAAAAAATAAAAGCAACCATGGCAAGCATAAGCAGTTTCATACAATATATTTTAATGTTGAATTCTCCGGTCAGGAATTTTCTTATCACTAAAATTATAATGCATGCCTCCTGAATGGTAATTGAATTTTGCAACCACAAACTTCATTGTTGCAACAATTACTGGAAGATCCGTATTCATCAGGCAATCTTATCAAATTTTGGGCATTCATTTTTCTTTTCAGGGAGTATAGTTTCTTGGTTGCGTACCAACGAGATAATATTGTAAGATTTGGTGTGGCAAAATGGGCAGGCATGCACATCGCCTGCAGAATCAATATACACACTTCGGCTGCCGGAAAAACAACCAACTCTACGCTGGTGATAACCGTGATACAACATAGTCGGGTATTCTCTATAATTAGGAGAATGATTTATAGTAACAAATGTTTTTTCAAGGAGATCAATATGGCTGGTCTCTAAGTGAACCTCTTTGTCTGCATAATGACCAACCTGTCTTGGTTCCAGCACCTGTACAAACTGCACTCCAAGATCTTTAGCAAAATTCATATAGGGCAATAAATGTTCTTCCTCAATAAATTGTTTGGTGGCACATACACTTATGGAAGTTACAAGGCCGGCCTTTTGGGCACACCGGACAGCTTTTGTTGCCATGGCAAACGATCCCTGTTTTCCCCGGAACAAATCATGTTTATGAGGGAGGTAATGATCAATACTGATGACCATCCCCTTACAACCGGCAGCCTTTAATTCCTGTGCAGTTTGTTCTGTTACATTAAACCCGGAACTGAGCACCCAGCATTCTGTTTTTATAGAGGCAAAACGAAGAAGCTTGATAAGATCCCGGTAGCGTACCATTGGCTCTCCGCCGCTGAAATGAATTTGCAGTACACCTTCCTTTTGATACATATCCACTACTTTGTAAAGGTCATCCAAGGTGAAAGATTCTTTTTTGTTTAAATTATCCCACTCAAAACAATGTTCGCAACGCATAGGACATTTGCGAGTGATGGCTAAAAAAATAAATGATAGTTTCTCTTTTATAAAACCCGGGTTAGCGTGTCGCCGCAATTCGCTTTTTATTAAAGCATCATAAGCTTTGGATGGCCATCCCGGTGTGTATTGGTTGAAGTAATATTTTCTATCTACCCTGTAGAGTTTTTTCAGATCCCCACCCCAAACATTGGTGCGTAGAGATAACATCGTTTTATACACTTGCCAGATCTTTTTTGGGTGTTTTAATATGATGCAGGTAAAATAAAAGATCCGCATTTTTATACGCCACCAGGTGAATCCTTTTTGCCAGCCTTTTACATGAGTTAATGATGTTGATATCGCATCTACCTCAGCAGCTGATTGGTAAAGATGATGTTCTAATGATATGGTTGTTTGCATACTTTTAGTTTTAGTCAGGTATTTGAACTGCCATTAGCTGCAGATCTGTTTTTGCAAATTTTTTATATTGCTTTAGTCCATAAAGAGCAAATGCATTGGGGGTCGTAAATTGTCTCAAAAATTTTATATCGGCTTTTCCTGTAAACTCCCTGATGTGTTCATAATAGCCCTTGCTGTGTAAAATAAAAGACCGTGTCAATCCTTGTTGTTGCGGAGTTCCTGCAAACTCAATTGTAGCTACATTCCCAATGGCAGGTTGTTCCAGGTGCTTACCATCTTCTGTTAGTAAAAGGGCAGTCACGTTTTTGCCGGCTTCATCTATTGCCGATGCTGGTGGAAGTTTTTCAAGGATAAAATCGTCAGATGAAGAATAATCAATTGCAGCAGCATCTAATTCCCAGAACATAAAGCCGCAACGTAATTTCAATTCCAGGTTCCCGGTATCAACTCCATCCAGATTTATGGGTATCACCAGTTCCCGGTTGGCCAGTGGGCCAATTGTGTTGATCTCTGTAACAACTTTCCAACCTTCATTGGTTTTAATGGTTACCTCTAGTGGTATTTTTTGTTCTTTCACCCATTTCATTAATTCAGTTGCTGTTTTTTTACGCTGGCTTTTTACATAAGTGGCATAATAACTTCCAAAACCTTTTGCCAGTTCACCGTACAGGTAGTCAAGCCAATAGGAATTTTTCAGGTTTAATAATAGTTTGGCTGATTGCGCTGAAGCCGGCCTGGTAAATTGAAGTGTGAGTTCGTTTACTCCATCTTTGGATGTACTATCATCAAAATAAAAAGTTTTCAAATCATTAGGTTCTGATATGAACTTAAGTACATTGTTTCTTGAAGCAAAGGACGCAGAGAGTGGTTTTTGTGGTTGTGAAATGCTGTGTAAATTGCCTTCAACATCAGGTAGAACCTTTACATTATTTTTATGGCTGATCACCCATAATTCGGCCAGGTCAGTATATTGTATTTCCTGTAATTCATTGCTGATCTTGACGCCGTAGTTTCCATTTGGTGAGGCAGACAATTTCAAAGGCAGATAGTCATGCCTGGCAAGTTGCGGGTATATGGCACCGCCATAAATTTCACCTTGTAATGAAAAACCATCTCCATTATAGGCACTCACAAAAGGGCAAGAGCTTTTTGTGGCGGCAATAATAATAGCAGCCAAAGCCAATGCCCCCGCGGTATAACCTATAGCTCCTAATACATAGCTATTGGTCGTCCGCGTCTTGTCCTTTTCAAGTACTTCAATTTTTTGAATTTTATCAAGTGCCAGTGTAAAAGAACTTTGTTCCTGAATGGAACTGTCATATGGAATGTAGAAATGTACTTCATTCAAAACAGGATAATGATCAATTTTAGATTTCTTATATCGCAGCTTGCCTTTGTACCCATTTGTAAGATGGAGTTTGTGAAGCCACGATAGAGAATCCAGTTGAACCTGTACTGTATTTTTCTCAGGGCTCAAAACCAGGTTTTTCATGGCATATGCTTTAGTGCCGTTACGCAATACAAAATACCGGTTAACAGATTGAAGGGAATCTAAGTTGGCTGATGAGCTGCTTTTGGTAGAAGCTTTGTAATAGTTTTGACAACTAATCACCAGCAAAAACAATAGAAGAAAAAATAATAAGCCTTTGAATTCTTTTAACTTCTGTACCATATTATGAGTTTTAAGGTAGTTCTCAAATCATACGGTACATTTGTTTTCAAAATAAGGGTAGGTTTAATTAAGATCACTTTCCCGTTCAATCAAAAACAAATTTTTAAGTTAATAACAGGTATACGATGGTAGCTTAAATTTTGTTTGTGTGTAGATGGCCATTGTTGATGTGATGCTGACAACGAATAAGCATTTTTTCGGTTTTTGGAAGCCATTACAAAAAACGGAATACTACCTGCCATAACTGTTATGCCGGCAATAGTAACAGCTTCGCCGCCCGTGTCTTTATCTTCTGCGTTTATGATATTATCAAGCGTATTATTGCCTGTTATAGCCAGCCCGGTTACAGCGGCCATAAAACCAGTAGTTAATAAAACCCAGCCGGCTGTTTTCTGGTTTTTACTTTTTTGAAGATAATGTTCCTGCACCTGAATGTTTTGCTGACAATAACCCGTAAGGCTATTTAAGAGTAATAGGCTTACAAAAACAATTGCAATTAGTTTTGGTGCCATTACATTAAGTTACTATTTATTATGAATAGTCGCAATTCTCTTTTACAGGTTGAAATGCCTGTTTGGCATTTTACTCCTTCGGATTATATATCTAATTTTAAATACAAATTAATCCGGCACCTGTACCCTTTCTGCAAAAACCGGGGTGAATATGTTGATATGGATAACGACGAAAATGGTAGTGCAGGGGTGATAAGGGAGGACCTGTTAAGAAGCCTGATTTCAAATGATGGTTTATGATTATTGAATTTCAATTATCAGGTAATTGCAAGCAATACCTGCCACGCTTCCGCTATTTTTCCTTGGTCAAGCAATTTTGCAGCATAGGCGTGCAGTTCTTTTTCCATTTCACCTGGATTCACCGAAAAATACTGTACAATGTTTTTCAGATGTTCATCATCAAAAGATGGTTGAATAACGGGCATTTCATGAACATTGGCCAATTTGCCTAACTGGTTCCCGGTAAGAATGGTACTGTAGCGGATGCTTTCAGGTAAGGAATCTACCCCAACGCCCAATTGAACATTTGGTTTGGGTACCATAAACAAATTTTCCTTCGATACCCTACAATACCAATCGCCGCCCAACCGCGCCACCAATTCTAACTTTGTTTGATCAAGTTTTTTGTCTTCGGTAACAAGACTATCATCCAGATGTAAACGTAATATTTCGCAAATAACCAACTGGCCTGCGCCGCCTTCTTCTCCCAGCGATTTTATTTCAAGCACTTTACACTCCAGCTTTGCTTTACTTTCTTTTACCATAGGAGGAGTGATAAGGGTTGCTGGTTCTTTTGTAAATCCAGCCTTAACAAATTCATCAGTTCCTTTTGGGTATTCACAACTGGCTAAAGAGGCCTGTTGAACCATATCATACGTTACAATATTTATAACGACTTCGGGAACCTGCAAAACATTTTGAAGCGTATGTTTTGTTGTGTTATCCCGAACCCTTCGTGCAGGTGAAAAAATAACAATTGGTGGGTTGGATGAAAACATGTTAAAGAAACTGAAGGGGCTGAGGTTTACATTGCCCTCCTTATCTATTGTAGATGCAAAACAGATAGGTCGGGGGGCAATTATATGCTGCAAGTAATATTGTTTTTCCGTAGTCTTTAATTGGTTCAGATCAAAAATCATAGATGGCAAATTTCAGGAAATGATTTTAAAGAGATGCTATTCAGTTTCGGATAAAGTAATTGCCTGTCGGTCTGGTTTAAATATTTTTAATGAAATTTTCCTGATGAGAATTGCGGGACTTTTTTTTCTTATTGTCTGTTTTTTTGCCTGTTCAGATAGTCGATTTATTGAGATGCCTGTTGTAAAAGAAAATTGTTTACGCAAATTGTTTGATGACTATTGGGATGAGAGAATGAGGCTATATCCATTAGAGGCAACACAAAATGGAGATGCCCGTTTCAACCACCTTCTTACTATTTCTTTTACAGATTCATTCAGGGATACACTCAACACTTTTTACTTACGTTACCTGCAGACGATTCAACAATTCAAAAGAGAAGCTCTGGAAGAAAATGATCGTATCAGTTACGATATTTTCAAAAGAGAAATGGAAATACAACTGGAAGGTCTTAAGTATCCAACTCATCACATTCCCTTTAATCAATTCTGGGGGTTGCCTTTGGATATGGGTCAGTTAGGCTCGGGACAGGGAAGCCAGCCTTTTTTAACTTTTTCAGATTATCAAAACTGGATACAGCGGGCCCGGAGTTTTTCAGCATGGACCGATTCGGCCATTATTTATTTTAAAAGAGGAATAGAAAAAGGTGTTGTTCTGCCTAAAGCCCTGGTGATCAAAATGATCCCGCAAATGAAAGAGCTGGCAAATGCCGATAGCTCGAAGAATATTTTTTTTGGCCCTTTACAACAGCTTCCGCAATACCTTTCTTCAGCAGAAAAAGATTCCATCCGGGCTTTTTTGCCCGGCGTTATCAGGCAACACCTGATAAAATCGTATAAAAAACTGGCTCATTATCTTGAACATGATTACCTGCCACAGGCAAGAACTTCTACGGGTATTGGTTCTTTGCCAAACGGTGCTGAGACTTATACTTACCTGGCTCGCCTGTGGACAACAACCAGTTTATCACCTGACAAAATTTATGAGACTGGACTTTCTGAAGTGAAAAGAATAAAAATAGAAATGGAACGGATTAAGGACAGTATTGGTTTCACTGGCGATATCAATGCTTTCTTTCATTTCATGAAAACCAATAAAAGATTTATGCCTTATAAAAGCCCGCAGGAAATTTTAACTGCTTTCAAGAAGATTCAAAAGCGTA
>DASTMJ010000108.1:0-8780 GCA_035714205.1 Flavisolibacter sp.
CTGTATCCCTTATTTTGAACTTATTAGAGCCAATAAAATATACAATAACGGTTTTGGATTTACCAGTATCGGTTTCTTTGGCAAGTTCGTAGGATGGAGTCCATTTAAACTCCTCACCACATTCCTGGATGTTGGTATAATTAGAAATAGGAATATTGGTTAAAGTAATGATATTTTCAATGGGATTGGTGCCACTTTCGCACATCACCTTAAAACTTGCAGTTTCTCCCTCTTCCATCCAGATTGTTCCGCTGACCGTGGGTTTAACCTTTGAAGGAATGATCTCTGTATTAAAAAACACAATGGTAAAACTGGTGTCAACTCTTTCCGTGGGATCATTCAAGTTTTGAACACCGATGTTTACTTTATAGTCCACATCATATTTTAATTTACCGGAAACGAAATACGCTTTGTCTGCTTTAAAACTGATAAGACCATTTTCTTTTTGAATGCGCAGTCCTACTGGTGCATTTTTTAGATACCAATAATAATTTGCCGGGTTTTTATTGATCTGTAGCTGGTAGTTAAGCGTTGAATCTACATGTAGAGTAAAATATGGATTGAGATCAAGAATGCGTAAGGATGAATCGGGATGGTAAACCTGCATCGACGAATCGATCGTTCCAATTTGAGAAGTATCCTGGGCTTTTGAAATAAACAGTAAACAAAAAAAGAATACACCAACAGTTATCAGTTTCTTCATGTGCAACGGGGTAAAGCTTTAATGGTTTGCAATATTAAACAATAAAAGAAAACCCTCCGTAGAAACGGAGGGTGTAAACCAAAACCAACTGCTTATGAGAAAAACTTAAAAAATTAAGATATCGTAATTTGTTTTGTTGCTTCTTTGACGTCAGCCAACCTCGGCAGGTTTAACGATAAAACACCATTAACATATTTTGCTGAAATGTTGTCCGCATCAATTTTTTCATCAATTGTAAAAGAGCGTTTGAAAGATTGGAGATTATATTCGCTACGTAACAACCTTTCATTTTCAATTTTATCTTCTGCTTTTTTTTCTCCAACAATCGTCAAAATGTTGTGTTCTACGTTTACCTTAAAATCCTCTTTATCAAATCCGGGAGCAATCACATCTAAAATATAACCCTGTTCATTCTCTTTAACATTTACCGGTGCAAAATGTTTAGACGCCGGAGTTTTAAATGCCTCACGAAATAAAGACGGAACGGTAGGAAAAAAGTCGTCCATAAAATTGTTAAAACTTGCGGTAGCCCCAGGCCTGTTCTTGAATTGTACGAGTGTCATTGTATAAATTTTTGGTGAGTTATTTTTTTTGATATGCAATTAGATTTTCAAACTGTGTTCCAACACCAAATTTTGATAAAAAGCCTGACAGAACTGCACTTCAAATGATTCTTGTATGACAGTTTGTAAGATTCTTATGCTGTTTAGTCCACTGCACTTCCTTAACTTTGCAGAAAATTTTTCAAAATGTATCCAATAGAAATAGTACAACCCATGAAAGAAGAACTCATTGATAACGGGTTCAGAGAATTAATAACTAAAGACGCAGTAGAAAACCAGTTGAAAGAACAGGGAACTACGCTTGTTATGATCAATTCGGTTTGTGGCTGCTCGGCCGGTACTGCCCGTCCGGGGGTATTAATGGCTGTTGCCAATGCTGAAAAAAGGCCAGATCATTTAACTACCAGTTTTGCGGGTTTTGATATGGAAGCTGTACAAACATTACGTCAGCACTTAATGCCTTACCCACCTTCATCTCCGGCAATTGCTTTATTTAAAGATGGTAAACTAGTGCATTTTATTGAGCGTCACCAAATAGAAGGACGTTCGGCCCAAATGATCGCCAGCAATTTAATTCACGCTTTTGATGAATATTGTAATTAATATTCATCTGAATCTTTAAAAGCCTCTCCAATATGAAGAGGCTTTTTTATTAGTTACAATATTTTGCCCTAACATTGCTGTTCATTACTTTCCCGGCTTATGTATCCCAACCTATATTACGTTTTTAAAGATCTCTTTGGAGTTGAGATTGGAATTTTACGCTTTATTAATTCTTTCGGCTTTTTTGTAGCGATAGCTTTTTTGGTGGCTGCAGCCTTGTTAGCCAGCGAACTGAAAAGAAAAAGTAAACTCGGCCTGTTTATTCCTACCGAATCAAAAATCGTTGTAGGAAAACCAGCTTCAACATCCGACATATTGCTGAATTTTGTTTTAGGTTTTATAGTAGGCTATAAAATCATTGCCTTGTTTTTTTTATCGCCGGAACAAACACAGGATACACAGGCTTATATTTTTTCTGGTGCAGGAAGTTTGCCTGCAGGTTTGTTAGTAGGTGGGCTGTTTGCGTGGTTAAAATGGCGGGATGGGAAAAAACATCAGCTGGCAAAGCCAGAAGAAAGGGTCGTACGCATTTGGCCACACGATCGGGTGGGTGAGATAACAATCATAGCCCTGGTTGTAGGTCTGGTAGGCGCCAAACTGTTCGATATTTTTGAAAACTGGTCTGATTTCCTCAAAAGACCTGCTGCTTATATATTTTCTGGTGGCGGACTGACATTCTACGGTGGACTTATTTGTGCGGGACTTGCAATTGTATGGTATGCCCGTAAAAATAAATTTTCCGTCAGGCACCTGGCCGATGCTTTGGCTCCTGCATTAATGATCGCCTATGCAATTGGCAGAATAGGCTGCCAAACGGCAGGAGACGGAGATTGGGGTATTTTCAATTCGGCTTATAAAATAACTGCAGAAAATAAAACAGAGCTTGCTGTTCCGTCCGATTTCCGGGATTCGATCCAGGCTCATGCCAGTTACTTTATTTCGCATTATGAAAATTTAGACTCTATTGATCATTCCGGTTTTGCCAAGCCTGCAGCACTAAGCTTTTTGCCAAACTGGATGTTTGGCTATAATTATCCTCATAATGTAAATGAGAACGGGATTCCAATTGCCGGCTGTCATGAAAGGTATTGTAACCAGCTTCCTATCCCGGTATTTCCTACTCCATTTTACGAAACCATTATGTGTACTTTGCTTTTTGCAATACTCTGGATGGTACGAAAAAGAATACAGCCAGCAGGGGGTTTATTTTGCCTTTACCTGATTCTGAATGGATTTGAACGATTCTTTATCGAAAAGATCAGGGTTAATAACAAGCTTTATTTTTTAGGAATGGAACTGACCCAAGCCGAATTGATTTCGTTTAGTTTGATTTTATTTGGTATTTTGCTATGGATAATTCTTTACAGGAAATACCGTACCACACCCCAAAGACTGTGAATAACTTCTATTGTTCGTTTTCTCTGATCTTTTGAAAAGCTTAACCCGACACAATTTCCTATAATTTAACTATAGTATAGTTTTTGTAGATAACATTATGTCGGAAACCATTATGAGGTTTGAAGTTTGAAACTTACCTTTGCAGATAGTCTTGGACGGATTAACTATCCTTTTGCAACTTTCTGCAAACAGCGACTGTCAAGTTATTTATTCATCTTATTAATTCAAGGATTTAATTATGAGGCAGCTTAAAATTGCTACCCAGATCACGAACAGGGATTCTCAAGCGGTGGAGAAGTACCTTCAGGAGATCTCAAAAATTCCCATGATCACTCCCGAAGAGGAAACAACACTTGCTCAAAGGATCAAAATGGGCGATCAACGGGCATTGGACAAATTAGTACAGGCGAACCTTCGTTTCGTGGTATCAGTAGCTAAACAATACCAACACCAGGGTTTATCATTAAGTGATTTGATCAATGAAGGTAACCTGGGTTTGATCAAAGCGGCTCAACGTTTTGACGAAACCAAGGGTTTTAAGTTCATTTCATATGCAGTTTGGTGGATTCGCCAATCAATTTTACAGGCTTTGGCTGAACAGGGCCGTCTTGTTCGTTTGCCTCAAAATAAAATTGGCACCTACAATAAAGCCAATAAAGCCTACATGGCTTTTGAACAGGAGCATGAAAGAGAGCCAAGTACTGAGGAACTGGCCGACATCCTGGAAATGAGCGAAACAGAGATCAACAATATTTTCCAAAGCAATACCCGTCACACTTCGCTTGATGCACCGGTGCATGAGGCTGAAGACGTGGCTATGGGCGATCTTTTGGAAGGAAGCGATGATACAGACGATGATGTAATGAAAGATTCTTTAAGAAACGAGATTCGCAGGGTATTAAAATCACTTTCTCCAAGGGAAGCTGAAATTGTAAATGCGTATTTTGGCCTGGATGGCGAAAATGGTACCACCATAGAGCAGATAGGACAAAAATATGATCTGACCAAAGAAAGAATTCGCCAGATCAAGGAAAGAGCCATCAAACGTTTACAAAAAGCCCGCTACAGCAATGCTTTGAAAGCTTATTTGGGATAATCAGAAGTGAGTATGTTATTGATTTGAAACAAACCTACCCATCACTGGTTTCATTCAGCATCTCACAGTAAAATAGCAAATTGATGGGTTTATAACAGCCTTGGTCATAAAGATCAGGGCTGTTTCTTTATGTAAATTTGCATTTTTATGAAAAGAAAATTTTGGATAGCCGGGCTCTTAATTTTACTAATCGGCTGCGAAAAGAATATTGAATTTGATTTGGATGACACACCACCCAAACTGGTTGTTGAAGCCACCATTGAAAATGAAAAGCCACCGGTTGTTATCTTAACCCGCTCCACCGCATTTTTTTCTACCATTACAGCCGAAGCATTAACACAAAGTTTTATACACGACGCCAACGTCTTTGTTTCAAACGGAACAAAAACACATAAACTAAAAGAATATACAATTCCTATTAGTAATGGTGTTGCGCTTTCCTATTACACAATTGATTCTTCCAACCTTGCATCCTCGTTTGTGGGAGAGCTAAATCAATCCTATTCACTTCTAATTACTACGGATGGTGAAGAATACACAGCAACAACCACTATTCCGTCTATTACCAAACGCATTGATTCTATTTGGGCTAAACCCTCAAATGACGATGATACGGCAAAGGCCATTGTTATGGTAAAGGTTACAGATCCGCCGGGTTTTGGAGATTATGTTCGTTATTTTACAAAAATCAACAACCAACGTTTTTACCCGCCGCTCAATTCAACCTTTGATGACCTGTTTATAGATGGCACAACCTATGAACTGCAACTGAGTGCCGGCGTGGACAGGAATGTAGCAGATTTTGATACAAATAATGACCTTTTTTACAGGGGGGATACGCTGACAATTAAGTTGAGTAATATTGATAAGGCTACGTATGAATTCTGGCGAACCATGGAGTTTTCGTATGCATCCGTGGGAAACCCGTTTTCTACCCCCACAAAAGTGCTCAGTAATATCAGCAATAATGCGCTTGGTTATTTTGGGGGATATGCTTCACAATACCGCACTTATATTATTCCACATTAGTTGTGCATTTCTTAAACAAGGTATTAACCTATTTCCTTCTAAATTCGTGCACTATTAAGCACATCATTGAGCATGGAGAACAAAGAAACAGAAAAAGTAAATTTATTGATCATCGGATCTGGGCCTGCAGGGTATACCGCGGCTATATATGCGTCAAGAGCTAATCTAAAGCCATTGTTATACCAGGGCATTCAGCCGGGCGGACAGCTTACAATAACAACTGATGTTGAAAATTATCCCGGGTTCCCGGATGGCATACAGGGGCCTGAGTTGATGGTCCATTTTGAAAAGCAGGCACAAAGAATGGGGGCTGACATTCGTTATGGGTTAGCCACCAAAGTAGATTTTTCTTCGCAGCCCTATAAGGTTTGGATTGATGATGAAAAATTAATTGAAGCTCAATCTGTAATTATTTCTACTGGTGCATCTGCCAAATGGCTGGGTATTGAAAGTGAGCAAAGGTTGAATGGTTATGGTGTAAGTGCCTGTGCCGTTTGTGATGGGTTTTTCTTTCGCGGGAAGGAAGTAGCAATTGTTGGTGCGGGGGATACAGCAGCAGAAGAAGCTCTTTATTTATCAAAGCTTTGTTCTACGGTTCATATGTTGGTTCGAAGAGATGAGATGCGTGCAAGTAAAGTAATGCAGGACAGAGTGAAGAATACGGGGAACATCAAAATTTACTGGAATTCTGAGACAGACGAGATTATAGGTGAAAAAACAGTGGAAGGGGTCCGGATAAAAAATAATAAAACTGGTGAAACCACAGAAGTACCTATCAAAGGTTTTTTTGTTGCCATTGGTCATACGCCTAATTCTGAAATCTTCAAAGGCTTTTTAGACATGGATGAAGCGGGTTATATCAAAACTATTCCCGGTTCTTCTAAAACAAATATTGAAGGTGTATTTGCATCAGGCGATGTTCAGGACAAGATTTACAGGCAGGCTGTAACAGCTGCGGGCAGTGGATGTATGGCCGCATTGGATGCCGAACGTTACCTGTCAGAAAAAGGTATACATTGAGCATGCCCGGCAGTTTTACCATAGAATTAAAGGGGCTGCGCTTTTTTGCTGAGCACGGCCTTTACCCGGCGGAACTGAAAGTGGGTAATGAGTTTGAGGTTGATGTATCAATTGACACTGAGGCTCCGGAGGAAACTATTTCAACCCTGGATCAAACCATTGATTATGTCACCATATTTCAGATTGTTCAGGAAGAATTTAATAAACACCAATATTTGCTTGAAACCTGCGCTATGAATATTGCGAGCCAGGTCGGGCAAAAATGCACAGCCATAAAAACGATCACAATTTCCATTCGTAAACTTAACCCACCAATTACTAATTTTCGCGGTTCAGTTGAAGTAACCTATACTAAAATCTTTAATTAATACAGTGATATCAAGTTTGTATAACTGGTGATCCTGTTATTTTATGGTATTATCATCTGTATGAAATCCGTACTTTGCAAAAAATAGAAAATTTGAAAACTATTTTCCAGATAGGCGATATAACAGATAAAAAGCATCATGAAATGCTGATCCTGGAAATTGGTCCTGACCACTGTAGCTATGCTTTTTTTAATAAGACCAGCAACAGCATTGAAGGATTGAAATTTGCAAATATTGATGAATTTACAGCTGAAGCCGATGTAGGCACCTTACTTGAGGAGCTGAGCTCAAAGTCTTTCGAGGACGTGGTGATCGCTTCGGCTTATCCAACAGCTATGTTGACACCGCTTCAATATTCAAATGAAAGTAACAACTTGCTGGATCTCGTGTATGATCAACCAAAATTTCAGATCCTGCATGATACTATAAATGAATGGCAAATAGTGAATGCTTATTCAATCCCGCCCGATATTTTGCAAATTTTAAAATACCGTTTCCCGGGGGGGAAGTTTCTTCATGTATACACACCGGTTTTAAAAGTATACAATGGCTTTGCATCTGAAGATCAGATCGCTGTTCATTTTACAACTCAATATTTTCGCATTGTTGTAAAGAAATCAGCACAATTACATTTGGCGCAGATCTATTCGTATAAAACTCCGCTGGATGTCATTTATTACTTATTAAAGATTTGTTCTGAACTGGAATTGCATCAATCCGGGATCTATTTAATCATTTCCGGTCTTGTTGATGAATCATCGGCATTGTATAAAGAGATGCAGAATTATTTTATGAATCTTCATTTCTCACATCCACCAGAAGTAACGGTGCCGCAACATGATTACCCTCAGCACTTTTTTTCATCTACATACAACCTGGCGGCATGCGTATCATAAGTGGAGACCTTGGTGGCCGAAAAATAAATCCTCCATCAAAAATGCCTTATACAAGGCCAACAACAGATATTGCAAAAGAGGGCCTATTTAATATTCTCCAAAACAATCTTGATTTCGAAGAATTGAAAACGCTGGATTTATTTGGCGGTACCGGCAGCATCAGTTACGAGCTTGCATCAAGAGGTGTACAGGATTTAACGGTTGTTGAAAAGGATACGCAAATGTTTTCATTCATAAAAAAAACAGCAGAAGCCCTGGGGTTAAAAAATTTTAACGTAGTAAAATCTGATGTTTTCCGCTTTATAGAAAACTGTACCGAACAATTTGATTTTATTTTTGCAGGACCGCCTTATGCTTTGCAAACAATCGATGATCTGCCAGGACTTATTTTTGAAAAAAAATTATTAAAGCAAGGTGGATGGTTTATATTGGAGCATACACCCCGAAATAATTATGAAACATTTCCTTTCTTCAAATCGGCCCGGAATTATGGCACCACAGTATTTTCAATATTTGTGAATGAACCAAAGGACTAAGGAATGCTAAAGAAGGAAATAAGAGAACTGTTTACAAAAAGAAGAAAAGCCATCTCGGCTCCGGAGCAAATAAAGTGGGACGATTTGATGCTGATACAGTTTCAATCCATTGATCTGCCATTTATCAATTATGTTCTTAGTTTCTACCCAATAGAAGAAAATAAAGAAGTAAATACTTTTATTGTTACAGATTACCTGCATTTCAAAAATCCCAATCTTTCAATCTGTTATCCTAAAACAAATATGAAAGAAAATACCATGCAGGCAATTGTTTGCCATGCCGATAGCATTTTTGAGACCAATGGGTGGAATATTCCTGAACCCACTGATAGTGAGGTAGCCGATCCCGTTGATCTTGATATTGTTTTAATTCCTATGCTTGCATTTGATCTAAATGGCATCAGGGTGGGTTATGGTAAGGGATATTATGATCGTTACCTGAAACAATGCCGTCGTGATTGTTTGAAAATTGGTTTGTGTTATTTTGAACCTGTTGAAGAAGTTGAAGACAGGCATGAATTTGACGTACCTTTAGATCTTTGTATCACCCCGCAACGTACATATGTTT
>DASTMJ010000109.1:0-4526 GCA_035714205.1 Flavisolibacter sp.
CCAACAATAAGGGATCACTGGAAGATTACCGCAACTTTATCAATAAGGTTCATGATACAGGAGGTTTTGTGGCCATGGCAACCGATCTTTTGGCACTAACTTTATTAACTCCTCCCGGTGAGTTGGGTGCAGATGTGGCTCTGGGTTCTGCACAACGTTTTGGCGTGCCATTGGGTTACGGCGGACCACATGCGGCTTTTTTTGCTGCCAAAGACGAATTTAAACGCAGCATTCCCGGCCGAATTATTGGCGTAAGTATTGATGCACAAGGCAATCGTGCCCTGCGAATGGCCTTACAAACAAGAGAGCAACATATTAAACGTGAAAAAGCAACTTCTAATATATGCACGGCACAGGCCCTTTTGGCAAACATGGCAGCTATGTATGCTGTTTACCATGGACCCAATGGCTTGCGAAACATTGCCAAAAAAATTGCGCTGCTAAGCCAAACACTGGCTAATGCATTGGAAGAAAGAGGTTATGACCTGGTTAATGAATATTTCTTTGATACGATTGTTATCAGGGTTGAAGATGTAACTCCTTTCAAAGAAAAAGCACAACGCCAACAAATCAATTTCAGATATTACGAAGAAGCCGGACTCATTGGAATTTCATTGGATGAAACCACTACTCCTTCCGACCTTTTTGATATCATTAATTCATTTGTAAATGATGTAGACCCGGTTGCTTACGAACTGGAACATGAAGAACAACTCGACATCATTCCTACAGCATTAACCCGTACATCTGAATTTCTTACCCTTCCTGTTTTCAATAGCTATCACAGCGAGACTCTGATGATGCGTTATATACGCAACCTGGAAAGCAAAGATTTTTCGCTTGTACATGGCATGATCCCGTTGGGAAGTTGCACCATGAAATTAAATGCCGCTTCTGAAATGATACCGTTAAGCTGGACGCATTGGAGCAAGCTGCACCCGTTTGCACCCTTAGACCAGGTGGAAGGATATAGTTTCATTGTTAAAGAACTCAGTAAATATTTATGCGAGATAACAGCGTTCGATGCCTGTAGTTTGCAACCAAACAGTGGAGCACAAGGCGAATATGCGGGCTTGTTAACTATTAAAGGTTTTCATGAAGCCAATGGTGAAGGTCACCGCGATGTAATGCTGATACCCATTTCAGCTCACGGCACTAACCCTGCTTCTGCCGTAATGTGCGGAATGAAAGTTGTTGTAGTTAAAGCTTTGGAAAATGGTTATATAGATGTAGAAGATCTGAAAGCCAAAGCAGCCCAACATGCAGCAAACCTTGCCGGGATCATGATAACATATCCTTCTACGTATGGTGTTTATGAAGAAACGGTTGTGGAAATTACAGAGATCGTACACCAACACGGCGGACAAGTGTATATGGATGGTGCCAATATGAATGCACAGGTTGGATTGACCGCCCCCGGTTTAATTGGTGCTGATGTTTGCCATTTAAACCTTCATAAAACATTTGCCATTCCGCATGGCGGCGGTGGCCCGGGCATGGGCCCTATTTGCGTAAAAAAACATCTTGCTTCTCACCTGCCCGGCCATGTGTTCATGAATGGTTTGGAAATGATCAACAAAGGCAAAGGACACAATGCAGTTTCTGCAGCACCATACGGTTCCGCAAGTATACTTCTTATATCCTATGCATATATCAGGATGTTGGGCAACGATGGTGTTCGCATGGCAACTGAATATGCAATATTAAATGCCAACTATATGCTGGCCAACCTGAAAGACCAGTTTGACATTTTGTATACCAACCATCACGGCGCATGTGCACATGAGTTTATAGTTGATCTGAGACCCTTCAAAAAAACAGCTGAAATTGAAGCAGTGGATATTGCAAAACGTTTAATGGATTATGGATTTCATGCTCCTACCATGTCCTTCCCTGTGCCTGGTACAATTATGATTGAACCCACAGAAAGTGAAGACAAAAAAGAATTGGATCGTTTTTGCAATTCATTATTGAGCATTCGCAGAGAAATTGCTTTGATTGAAGAAGGTAAGCTTGATAAAAAAGACAACCCGTTAAAAAATGCACCGCATACGCAGTTAACGGTTTGTAGTGACGACTGGAACAAACCTTATTCTAGAGAAATGGCAGCATTTCCAATTGATGTTATCAAACAAAACAAATTCTGGCCTTCTGTATCAAGGGTAAATGATACATATGGTGACAGGAATTTGATCTGCGTGTGTTTACCAACTGAAGTATATGCTGAAGCCTGATTTTAATACTTTAAATAAAAAATGGCTGTCTTTTCAGGCAGCCATTTTTTATTTACATGAACTTTTATTTTATACCTTTTCAAGATATTGATTGTAAACATAACCCTCTTCGCCGGCATCGGTTCTTATCAATGTCCACTGGTCATTAGCCTGGCTTACAACGGTTACAATCTCGTGGTGCGCAGCCTTGCCAACAATAGGTTGATCGGTACCGGGTCCTCTGCGCACATTTAAATTGGATTTTTCAGTTACAACCTTAGCTTTACTGCCGGCTGCCATTCCCGAAACTTTTACATCCAATACAACATCTCCTGACCTGAAATCGGGATCAAGTTTATTATAGATATTCCACAAATTATCTTTAACCTGTCCTGTTGGTGCTTCACCATCAATATAAAGCACATTGTTCTGTTCGCGAACCTGCAGGTTGTTTACACCTGAACTTTTTGCAGCATTAATCAATTCTGCATATTTTTCCTGTACTGCCATGACTTTTTATTTAATGGTTAGATTATTATTTACTTTTTTTGGATTTAAGGAGTTAACAGCTTGCATAAGGTTGGCAAGTTTGTCTCTTTCAATTGTACCTGTAAGAGTCACTTCGCCATTTACAACAGTTGCTGTTACACCGGGATAATCTTTGGTTGCATCCCGCAAACCAGTTTCCAGGGTAGCGTCCGGGCTTATTTCAACACCGGCAGCTGGCATAACGGTGATATTGTTCACCACGGATTTTACACCTTTAACTTCCTTGGCCGATTGTTCTGCATAACTGCGGCACGATTCATCCGGACACTGTCCATTTAATGTTACAACCCCTTCATTTACGCTTGCAGAAATACCGGATAACCGGGCGTCTGCCTGTACTTTTTCATTAAACGATGTCTGGATGTCACTATCCTTGGCACCTCCCTTACAGGAAGAAATGGCCAGGCCTGTACTTAACATAGCTCCAAACATTAAAAGTTTTAGATTCATTTGTTTCATGTTTTAAGTTGTATTGATGATTAATAAAGAATAAAATCCAGCACTGTTCCTGCTAAAGCCATAGCAATCGCTAATAGAAAAGCTGCCATGAAAGTGCGGACTTCAAAACCGGGAAAAAATTTATCGGTGAGTTTTATAACTATTGCTGTAACAAATAGACGTACAACAAACGTCAATAAACCAAGAGTGAGAATATTTAAAGGCAGCCGTAACAAAAATCCAACCGTAGCATTCAACAAGCCAATGACCAGTGCCACTACAATGGCAGTTCCGTAACTTTTTACTTTTACTTCCGGAATGATCCCCGCTAAAAGAAAAAGTACACCGGCATTTACCAATAATTGAAGGATCCAATACATAAGCCGGAATTAAAAATGTCCGCCACGACCTAATACCCTGCCGAGCAAACCACCTGTACTTCCAAAGCCCCTACCTCCGCTTAACATCCCGATCAATGAACCAAGGCCGCCACCCAGTAAACCACCGCCAGTCCCGGGTGCTCTTCTGCCGCCCAACCCTTTTGACAACATACCGCTCAAAATCATTGGACCGGCAATACTGATCAGGCCTTTCAACAAGGAACTACCGTTTATTCCCGCATTATCCAGTTTCTCTTTCAATCCAACCGAGGATAAAAAGCCAGGTTGTGCTATTTCTTCTGACGGCGCTCTGGTAGTAACTGCTTTATCAGCAAACTCATCCAGCAACGAAAACTGTTGCTGGTTTACATTTAGATATTCGGCAATGTTGTGAATGTTTTCTTCTTCCTCCTCGCTATACGTATCATCAGTCTTGGCAAAAGCCATAAGATCAGTAATCAGTGGATAGCGCAATTCACTGTTCTTCAAAACATCAAGGCATTCGGTCAATTCTTTACCTGAAAGATCTGTTGCAGATCTAAGCACTGCCTGCTTTTGTGTTTCTGAAATATCAGCCGCATCACACAACCCGGAAATATAATCAAGCTCTTCGGGGGTTGCCTCCCTGTCTGCAGTAGCAATAGATGCAATAGCACCAAGGTATGCACCCTTCTCCCTGTCGGAATATCCTTCTAAAACTTTTTTATCTTCATGCATAATTGAGAGTATATTAAAACAACTGTAAATATTATGCCATGTACTGTACGTATAGGCAGCGTAGTTAGTTGTGTTTTTCTACAAGCCAAAAAAAGTAAAACTAACCATACAACACCAGGGGCATGAGATTTGGTAAGTTTAAAATGTTTCTTTTCGTAAACAGTTTTGTATTTGTTGTTTTACTATTTCATTTTTTCCCCTGGCTTTTTAGTGATACAACAACCGGGGG
>DASTMJ010000110.1:0-15568 GCA_035714205.1 Flavisolibacter sp.
AATCAAACACGGCCGTACAGCACTGCAAACTTCCGCCAGGGTTATTATAAAGAGCAGGCTATTACAGATTTTGAGTCCAACTCTGATTTCCTGTTAACATATAAGGATAACATCGTTAAAGATCTTACTGTTACTGCTTCAGTTGGTGGAAATAAAATGGTACACCGTTACAATCGGGTAGATAGCTATATCGATGGTTTGGTGATACCTGCTGTGTATAAATTAAATAATGGTTTGGCCAATCCCCAAATGAAAGTGACCGACAAGAATTTTAATGTACATAGCTTGTATGGTTTGGCGGCATTTGGCTATAAAAACAAATATTTCCTGGACTTTACAGCCCGTAACGACTGTTCAAGTACTTTGCCATCCAGTAACTGGTCGTTCTTTTATCCTTCAGTAAATGCCAGCTTTATTCTGAGTGACATCTTTGCGCTGCCTTCAGCTATTTCTTTTGCAAAGTTCAGAATGTCAGCGGCTGCGGCTGGTAATGACACAGATCCTTATCAAACGCAGAGATATTATGGAACAAGTGAGTTTGCCAGTTCAGGTTCTGTTGACAATGTTTTATATAATGCAAGCCTGAAACCAGAGATCTCAACCAGCTATGAAGCTGGTATTGATATCAGGTTCTTAAGAAACAGAATAGGGCTTGACCTCACTTACTATAACAGCGTTACACGTAACCAGATTGTAGAAGTACCAATGAACTGGTCTACGGGTTATTCAGCCGCTTTCCTGAACTCGGGAGAAGTACGCAACCGTGGTGTTGAAGTTGTGATCAATTCAAAAAATATCACCAATAAAAATTTCAGCTGGAATACCACCATAAACTGGTCTAAAAACAGAAACAAGGTATTGTCTCTTGCCGAAGATTTAGGTGGTGAAGATAACCAGATCATTGGTACCGGGGGTAATGCAACTATCATTGCTAAAGTAGGCGGAAGCACAGGTGATATTTACGGTTTTGGTTTTGTTCGTTCACCTGATGGACAGATTGTTTACAACACCAATGGATTGCCTAAACGCCCTACCGAGATCCAGTACATTGGTAATGCATTTGCGGATTGGAAAGGTGGCATTCTGAATGAATTCAGTTACAAAAATTTCAGGTTCAACTTTTTGTTAGATGGTCAATATGGAGGTATCATTTATTCCCAAACGCATCACAAAATGTCTGAGCAGGGAAAATTAAAACATACACTTCGTGGCCGTGAGGAAGGTTATATCGTTGGTGAAGGTGTGGTTGAAGATGCACCAGGTCATTTTGTTCCCAACACCAAACAGGTTTTGCCGGCTGATTATTATGGCGATTATTACCGCCGTGCCAATGTGGAATCAAATTCATTCGATGCCTCTTACCTGAAACTGAGAGAAGCCAGGTTGGAATATTCTTTACCAAAAAATTTATTGTCAAAAACATTTATCAGGCAGGCTTCTGTTGGTATTTATGGTCGTGATCTTTTGATGTGGACTGACTTCCCGATTTTCGATCCGGAAACAGCAGCCTTGAATGGTTCTACTTTGATACCAGGTGTTGAAATGGGACAGTTGCCTTCAACAAGAACAATGGGAATAAATCTGACACTTAAATTTTAATTGCGGATGACATTGTCATTCAAACAAAACTTTCAAAAAATGATAAAGCGAAATAAAATAATTGCAGGCATTATAGCAGCCTCCAGCTTAATGTTCTCCTGTACAAAAGATTTTACTGAGATCAATACTGATCCAAACCGTATTGATAAGATCAGTCCGGGAACCTTGCTGAATCCTATTATTTATGAAGTGGCATCTTTTAATATGCAAAGAGCCGATGCCATTACATTCGACCTGATGCAGGTAATGCTGAATTTTCCTAGTGCTACTGGTGGCATTCACCGCTATGAAATCACTGAAAATACCGGGAGCAGTACCTGGAATACCTATTATCGCTGGTTAAAGAACATCAGGGAAATGTATGATGCTTCTGTTGCAGCGCAGGATCCCAATTACCAGGCAATTGCTATGACCTTAAATGCCTGGGTTACATCTAACTTAACCGATGTATTTGGAGATGTTCCGTATTCTGAAGCTTTACGCGGAGATGAAGGCGTTTTTTATCCAAAATTTGATAAGCAGGAAGAGATCTATTCTAAATTGTTGAGTGACCTGGATTCAGCCAATAAACTATTTGTTACCAACAAAGCAATGGTGTATGGTACCGAGATCTTATTTGCCAATAATGTAAGCAAATGGAAAAAGTTCTGTAATTCCCTACACATGCGTTTATTGTTAAGATTGTCCAATGTTCCGGCGATAGATGCTTATACAAAACTCAGAACAATTGTTAGTGACCCTGTAACATATCCCATCTTTACCAGCAATGCAGATGCAGCAGTTTTGAATCTTACAGGTATAACGCCTTTGGTATCGCCCTGGGGCAGACCGGTTGATTTTCCAACTTTTCGTGCGGCCGGTGAATTTTTTATTGACAGCCTTGTTGCGATGAACGATCCCCGTCTTCCTAAATTCGTATCGCAGGCCCGCAGTTTAGATCCGGGAAATCCAACTATCGGGTATAAAGGAATTCCTAGTGGATATACAGGAAGCGAATCGCAGTTTAAGTACCAGCCTTCTAATTTCCTGCAGGCACTGGTAACTGCACCCATGATCGTACCGATTCTACCCTATGCTGAAGTAGAATTTATTAAGGCCGAACTGGAATGGAAATCCGGTAATGATGCAGCCGCGCAAACAGCCTATCAAAAAGGAGTGAAAGCCGCCATCGAACAATGGGGGTTAACCTTACCTGCAGATTATTTTCTTAATCCATTTGCGGCTTATGATGGTACGTTGGAGCAGATCATGTTGCAGAAATATTATGCATTGTTTTTTGTTGATTACCAGCAATGGTCAGAATACCGCCGTACTGGTTTACCGGTATTACCTGTCGGACCAGGAATGCTGAATGACGGCATTATGCCTTCACGGTTATTATATCCCATCTCGGTGCGAATAAGCAATCCTGAAAACTACCAGGCAGCAGTTGAAGCAATGGGCGGTGACGATATTAATGTGAAAGTTTGGTGGGATAAATGATAAGTTTTGAATTTTATAAGTAAGGTAAGTTGACAAGCGCAAGTTTGTCAACTTACTTGTTATTTACAATAATCATTCATGCAAAGAAGACGATTTATAAGAAATTTTGCCTGGCTTACAGGTGGTTTATTAGTAGGGTGTAACAAAAAAGTATTTTCATCTTCGGAAACAGGCAGACAACTAAAGGGTTTTGTAAAATCAGCTGGAAAAGGAATTGCCAATGTTATAGTGAGTGATGGGTACAATGTTGTGGCTACCAATGACAAAGGTGCATATGATTTTGAAATGAACCCCAATGCCGATGCTGTCTTTATTTCAACACCAAAAGGTTATGAATTTAAGCATTCCAACGGAATAGCACGACATTACCGGCTATTGCAAAACGTAACGTCCGGAAAGGAAGTAAATTTTGACCTGGTACCATTAGATAAAGATGATAACGAACATCAATTTATTATCTGGGCAGACCCCCAGGTAAAAAATGCTTCTGATGTGGAAAAAATGATGAGCCAATCGGTGCCCGATGTTCAGAAACTTGTTACAGCCGCAGGACCAGATACTTTATTGCATGGAATTACAGTGGGTGATATAGTTTGGGATGAATTGCAGTTGTTTGCTGAATATGATAAAGCAATAGCCCGGATGGGTATGCCATTTTTCCAATGCCTGGGTAATCATGATATGGACTATCGCAAGGGAGGTGATGAAACATCCGACGATACATTCATTCAGACATATGGTCCAACCTATTATTCATTTAACCGAGGAGAGGTGCATTACGTGGTAATGGACAATGTTCGTTACCTGGGTACCGACAGGGATTATGATGGTTATTTTCAGCAACACCAGTTAGACTGGTTAAAAAAAGATCTTTCATTTGTCTCCCAGGATAAATTGATTGTTTTGTGTGTACATATTCCGGTGCACAGCGGTACAAAAAACAATACTGACCTCTACAATATTTTACAGGGCAGGAATGTGCATATTATGTCGGGGCATACACATTATCATGTGAATGCAATTAAAGGAAACATTTATGAACACAATCATGGAACCGTTTGTGGTGCCTGGTGGACAGGTCCCATATGTGGAGATGGCACACCGGGTGGTTATGGTGTTTATAAAGTAAAAGGCAATGAGCTCAGCTGGCATTACCAGTCTACAGGATTGCCTGCTGATTACCAGATGAAATTATTTTTGAATGATACCGACGCCTCACAGAAACAACTGATCGCCAACATCTGGAATTTTGATCCCGCCTGGAAAACGGAATTGATAGTTGATGGTGTAAACAAGGGGCCCCTGGAACAATTTGAAGGTTTTGATCCGCTGGCTTACTCCACAATGCTGGGCCCGGATCTTCCAAAACCCCGCGGATTTGCGGAACCTAAAAAAACAGACCATTTGTTCAAAGCAGTGCTGCCATCAACAACCAAAGAAGTTTCGGTAAAAGCAACAGACAGGTTTGGTAAAGTTTACCAGTCTTCATTAACAATCTAATTGTATGAAAAAATTTGCGTGGTCTCCATTGGTGCTTGCATTATTATTTTCCTGTGCGGAACAAAGACAGGTTCAGAAAACCAGTGAACCGGTTTTTCCTTCTTTTGACAAACAAGGTCACCGGGGTAGTCGTGGGCTAATGCCGGAGAATACAATTCCTGCCATGAAAAAAGCAATTGACCTGGATGTGACTACACTTGAGTTGGACGCATCTATTTCAAAAGATAAAAAAGTGTTGGTTTCACATGATCCGTATTTTAATCATGATATTACTACAACACCAGATGGAAAATACCTGTCAAAAGATGAAGCTTCTAAACTTTTGTTATATGGAATGAACTATGATGACATCAAAAAGTATGATGTAGGAATGAAGCCACATCCTGGTTTTCCGCGTCAGCAGAAAATGGCTGTACAAAAGCCTTTGCTCTCTGATCTTATTAAAGAAAGCGAAGCGTATACAAAACAAAAGGGCAAAGCTCCTGTCTGGTACAATATAGAAACAAAATCAAAACCTGGCGGTGACGGCACAAAACACCCGGCACCTGAAGAATTTGTTGACTTGTTGGTTGCAGTTATTGAAAATGAAGGGATAGCTCAACGTACGGTGATACAATCATTTGATTTCCGTACACTACAGGTTGTTCATAATAAATATCCTGCTTTAAAAACTTCCATGCTTATTGAAGATGATGATAAACGCAGTCTGGAAGACCAACTGCAGGAGTTAGGTTTTATCCCATTTGTCTACAGTCCTCATTATTCACTGGTAACAGCTCAACTTGTAAAAGCCTGTCATGATAAAAGAATAAAGATCATACCATGGACAGTTAACAAAAAAGAGGATATCGAAAAATTAAAATTACTGGGAGTGGATGGAGTTATAAGTGATTATCCTGATCTTTTCAATTAAAATAAATGAAAACAGTGTAACTAGGGCAGCTTTTTTAAAATTATACCTATTATTGATCATAAGATTGCTTACACAAATAAAACGAATCCCTACGCATGTCAAAATACATATTAGCATTTGACCAGGGCACTACAAGTTCCAGAGCCATTGTATTTGATAAAAAAGGAGAGGTGGTAACCATCGCTCAAAAAGAATTTACCCAGATTTTTCCGCAACCCGGCTGGGTGGAGCATGATGCCAACGAAATTTGGTATACGCAGTTAAGTGTGGCTACTGAGGCAGTAATAAAAGCCGGATTGTCCATACAGGATATAGCCGCCATTGGCATTACCAACCAGAGAGAAACTACGGTTGTATGGGACCGTGAAACCCACCAGCCTCTTTGTAATGCCATCGTATGGCAGGACAGGAGGACAGCTGCGTATTGTGATGAGTTGAAACGTGATGGCTATGCGGAGGATATTCAAAAACGTACAGGACTGATTCCTGATTCTTATTTCTCAGCAACAAAACTCAAATGGATTCTTGAGAACGTAAAAGGTGCTAAAGAAAAAGCTGACAAGGGCCAGCTATGTTTTGGCACGGTAGATTCATGGTTGTTATTTAAACTGACCAATGGTAAACTACACGCAACAGATGTAACCAACGCATCCCGCACCATGCTATATAATATCAACACACTCCAATGGGATGATGAGATGTTGCGACTGTTTAATATTCCAAAATCTGTTTTACCGGAAGTTCGTTCCAGTAGTGAGATCTATGGGTACACAGACCAGATTTTAACAGCAGCAACTATACCCATTTGCGGTATTGCAGGTGATCAGCAAGCAGCACTTTTTGGTCAAATGTGTACACAGCCCGGAATGGTGAAGAATACATACGGTACCGGGTGCTTTATGCTGATGAATACAGGCACACAGCCCATCTTATCAAAAAATAATTTACTTACAACCATAGCATGGAAAATTGGTGATACTACTCATTATGCTCTTGAAGGGGCTGTATTCATTGCGGGTGCAGTTGTTCAGTGGCTGCGTGATGGATTGGGTATTATTAAAACATCAGCAGAAGTAGAACAACTGGCAACCTCTGTAAAAGATAATGGCGGTGTATATTTTGTGCCGTCGTTTACCGGCCTTGGTGCACCTTATTGGAATGGACATGCCCGCGGTACCATAATGGGCTTAACGAGAGGTACTACTTCTGCACATATTGCCCGGGCTTCCATTGAAAGTATTGCCTTCCAAACCATGGATGTATTGAAGGCAATGAATGCTGATGCCGGTATTGCCATCAAAGAATTACGGGTTGATGGTGGCGCAACAGTAAACAACCTGTTAATGCAGTTCCAGAGTGATGTGCTTACGTGCAAGGTGGTTCGTCCGAAGATAACAGAGACTACTGCAGCGGGTGCTGCATACCTTGCCGGGCTGGCAATAGGTTTCTGGAAAGATCTTGATGAAATACAACAGTACTGGAAAGAAGAAAAAACCTTTGAACCGGCAACGCAAGATGACACCATTAAAAAGCAAATAACTAAATGGCATACTACTATTAAAGCCGCACAGATCTGGGCTGAACCCGAAGCTTAAAATTTAAAATCTTTCACCTATGTCTATATTTATTTCTGAACTGATTGGTACGGCCTTGCTGATATTATTGGGAAATGGAGTTGTGGCCAACGTTGTATTGAATAAAACAAAAGGTAATAGCGGTGGATGGATCGTCATCACGTTCGGGTGGGCTATTGCCGTATTTGTCGCCGTATTTGTTGCCGCTAAAAATAGCGGGGCTCATTTAAATCCTGCAATCACAGTTGCTTTACTGTATCTTGAAAAAATAACACCTGACAAGCTTCCTTTGTATTTAGGCGGACAATTTTTGGGAGCGATGACAGGTGCTTTTCTGGTATGGCTTGTATATCGTCCGCACTTTTCGCTGACAGAAGACCAGGGTTTAAAAAGGGCTGTTTTTTGCACAGCACCAGCTATCCGAAATACTGCTTATAGTATAACCAGCGAAGTAGTAGGAAGTTTCGTATTGGTATTTGGAGCATTGTACATTGCTGCACCATCCAGCAGTTTAGGAGCTCTTGATGCTTTACCCGTTGCACTTCTGGTTTTGGGTATTGGTTTGAGTTTAGGAGGAACCACCGGTTATGCTATCAATCCAGCAAGAGACCTTGGTCCACGCATCATGCATGCCATCTTGCCAATTAAAGACAAAGGCACCAGTGACTGGAGTTATAGCTGGGTGCCAGTTGTGGGGCCAATCATCGGTGCAATACTTGCAGCCGTTGTTTATAATGTTGTAAGTAAATTCTGATTATTTGCTGGCAGCACCTCAAATGACATCTCAATTAAAATGTGATCATGCAGCTCTTTTTTAAAGTTATCCTGGTAGGTATCTTTTCTATAAATTATTTTTCAGTTGGTGCGCAAAAAACGGACACACTAAAGTATTCTGATGCATCTTCCTTAACAATGGTTGGAAAAATTGCAGCAACTCAAAATATCTATCACAGGTTGGATACTTCGTTATATCCTGGTTTTCCTGCAGCGGTAAAAAAATTATTAACCAATAGTGCCGGACTTGCCATTTCATTCAAAACAAACAGCACCGTAATTGCCGCTAAATGGTGTGTGTCAAAAGCCAGGCCGGCCAGTAATCTTAATCCTATTGCTGATAAGGGCCTGGACATCTACATTAAAAGAAATGGAAAGTGGCAGTTTGCCGGGGTGGGAAGACCAACGGCTGAGTGTAACCGTTCAATCATGGTTGAGAACATGGACAATGAAGAAAAGGAGTGCCTGGTTTATTTGCCCTTATATGATGAATTGATCAGTCTTGAAATAGGTATAACGCCTGGGGCAAGCATAACACTTCTGTCATCACCTTTCACAAAGCGGGTTCTTATTTATGGGTCCAGTATTGTGCAGGGAGCTTCAGCAAGCAGACCGGGACTGGCATATCCGGCACAATTATCAAGAGCTACAGGTTTGAACTTTTTAAATATGGGTTTGAGTGCCAGCGCCAAAATGGAAAAAGAGGTTGCTGACGCAGTGGCGGCAACACCCGCAGAAGCTTATATTTTAGATTGTGTGCCCAATTCAAGTCCTGAACAGATTAAAGAACGCACAGTTTATTTAGTGGAACAGATCAGGAAGACGCAATCAACAGCGCCAATTATTATTATGCAAAGTATAATACGTGAACATGGGTACTTTAATAAGAAGGTTGGTGAACGTGTTAAACAGCAGAATATAGAGATCAAAAAACAATTTGAAGTTTTACAAAAGAAAGGAATCAAAAATTTATATTTCATTCCTGCGGACAACTTAACAGGGCATGATCATGAAGCTTCTGCTGATGGTATTCACCCGACCGACCTTGGTTTTTACAGGATGGTTCAGGAAATGCAACCGGTGCTTATAAAGATCTTTCAAGCTCATGGGCTGCTCAATAAAAACGAACAGGTAATTGATGCCACATATTGATTGGGTCAACTTTAATCAATGTTTTTATTCCCGTTAGTATAATATTCACTGATCAATTCAGCAACCAGTGCTGTCCAACCGGTTTGATGAGAAGCGCCTAGTCCCTTCCCTGTATCTCCATGAAAATATTCATAAAATAATACCAGGTGTTCATTACCTGGTTGTTGGTAAAACCAGTTATAGTTTTCATAGATCCTTCTTTTACCGTTTTCATCTTTTATAAATAAATTGATAAGTCTTTCGGTCAATTCATCAGCTACCTGGCAAAGGTTTATCTTGTTGCCTGAGCGGGTGGGATATTCAATTAAAAAACTATCTCCGTAAAAAGTTCCAAACCTCCGGATAGATTGGATGATCAGGAAGTTGATCGGTACCCATACAGGCCCACGCCAATTAGAATTGCCTCCGAAAATATCCGAAGTCGAATCACCCGGGTCGTACGTTATGGTATGTTCGTAGCCATCAACTATAACCGAATAGGGGTATTGCTGGTGATATTTTGATAAGGCACGAACACCACCCGGGGAAAGAAATTCGTCTTCATCAAGAAGTCGCTCCAGCAAATAAGACAATCGGTTTCTTGGAACCAGCGATAATAAGATTTCTTCACCATCGCCTCTTTCTTCATTAGGCCAGAATTTATTATTGGTTTTTCGGTAGTTCTCAAACCAACTGGAGCGTCTTTTAAAATCCTTTAGTTTGTCCAGTTTTCTTTTACTGATGGTTGATACTGCAAACAACGATGTGAGACCCACAATTGATTTGATACGTAATGGAAGAGGTGCGGCACCAGGTACACACAAAACATCATAAAAGAATTTATCGTCCTTATTCCACAAATGATGTTCATTTAGTGACTCAGCAATCAAAACAAAATGTTCAAAAAACTTGGTGGCGGCATCTTCAAATGTCTCATCATGCATGGCAATTTCCAGGGCCATATCCATCATGTTCAATGCATAAGTACCCATCCAGCTGGTGCCATCGGCCTGTTCCAGTTGCATATGCTCTCCATGAAAACTCCTGTTGAAGACACCTATATTATCAAGTCCGAGAAATCCGCCTTCAAAAATATTATTTCCATTCCGGTCCTTTCTATTGATCCACCAGGTGAAGTTGATGAGTAGTTTATGAAAGATCTTTTTAAGAAAAGCTATATCACCTACGCCTGTATTCTTTTTTTCAATATTGTAAACCTCCAGTGCAGCCCATGCCTGTACGGGAGGATTTACGTCACCAAAATTCCATTCATAGGCAGGTAATTGGCCATCGGGTTTCATATACCATTCCCGCATAATGAGCAACAACTGGTGTTTAGCAAAAACAGGGTCTACAACAGCCATGGAAATACACTGGAAGGCAAGATCCCATGCCGCATACCATGGATATTCCCATTTATCCGGCATTGAAATAACATCCTGGTTTTTTAGATGCTGCCAGTCATGATTTCTTCCATATAGACGCTGTTGACTAAGCGGTGAGATGCCATCGCTGCTATTCACCCATTTCTCAATATCAAAGTAATAAAACTGTTTACTCCACAATAAACCCGCTAATGCCTGTCTTTGTATCCTGGCCATATTGCCGTTTAATCCTTTGGGGAGAATCGAATTATAAAACGCATCGGCTTCATTTTTGCGTATTGCAAAAACTTCTTCAAATCCTGTTTCAAATGGCTGTTCCAGTTCCTGGTCCACAAGCCGGCAATAAATTGTTTTGCTGCTATGTGGTCCAATTTTTAATTTATATACGGATGCGAATTTGGTTCCGTGTTTTATATCGATGAATTCTTTACGGTTTTGGCCTTTGATGATGGCATCATGAAAAGCGTCTTTTACAAATATGTTGGCATTGGGTTCACCGGTTATTTTAAATTGATTTGTTTTATTGTTGGTGAAAAGAAATTCTGTTGGTGACTGATTATAAAAATAATAGTGACCCAGTTTTTCATGAATAGCCTCTACTGAAAAACCATCCCGGTAGGCGATCAGGGGCTGTTTCTGCAGATCTTGATTGTGATCTGAAAACCAAAGTGTAGGTAGTATAGTGATTTCTGCTCCTTTGTTGTACCGGTTGGTGATCTCAATTTTAATGAAGATATCCGTGGACCCGTTTTTGGCATAAGTTACCAACACATCAAAATACCGGTTCTTGTCAAATATGCCGGTATCCAGAATTTCATATTCAGGGTCAAGTCTGGTTCGTTTCTGGTTAACTTCACGTAGATGGTCATACGGGAATTTTTGTTGTGGATACTTGTACAGATATTCCATGTAATAGTGTGAAGGAAGGTTGTCAAGATAATAATACAGTTCTTTTACATCTTCGCCATGGTTACCCTCGCCATTCCGTAAACCAAATAAACGCTCTTTTAAAACCGGGTCCTTGCCATTCCATAAGGCTACTGCAAAACACAGGTTTTGAAACCGATCCGATATGCCCGCCAAACCATCTTCGCCCCATTGATAAGTTCTGAAATGCGAGTGATCAAAAGGGAAATAACTCCAGGCGTTTCCATCCTGGCTATAATCTTCCCGAACAGTACCCCATTGCCGCTCGCTCAAATAAGGTCCCCATTGTTCCAGCGGTATTGGTTTTTTTTGATTCTCTTGAAGTCTGAGGTGTTCTGCAGTCATGGATGGTTTTTAGTTTCCTAAGATAATGTTGTTACAATGCTTTCTGATTATGTTATTTTCTAGCCGACCCGGAAATGATCATAACAACAATGCCGATGATGGATATGATCAGGAAAGAAATGCGCAAGCTGAAAAGACCGGCCACAATACCAATCATTGGCGGACCTATTAAGAAGCCCAGGAATCCAATACTGGAAACTGCGGCCAGGGCAACGCCTGGAGAAACAATTTTTGATCTTCCTGCTTCACTGTAAACAAGTGGTACAACTGAAGAAACTCCAAAACCAACAATAAAAAAACCGGTGATAGCAGTTGAAAGATAAGGGAAGACAACTGCCAGTCCCAGGCCCGTGGCAATTAATAAACCACTAATGCGAATTGTTTTTGTAAAACCAAATTTACTTACCACCCAATCTGCAATAAAACGCCCTGCCGCCATTGTCAACATGAATGCAGTATAACCTGCGCCAATCCAATCTTTATTGGCTTTCACAACTTTCTGGAAATAAATTCCGCTCCAGTCAAACATGGCACCTTCACAGATCATACAACAAAAAGCAATAATACCAAGCTTTACCAGCGACTTATCGGGTTTTACAAAAAGTTTTACCGCCGTCGTATTTTTTACTTCCTTTGGCAACAGGTAATGAAAACTTGCAGCTACCCCGGCCATGATAATTGCTGCAATGATGATGAAATGTGTTAATGGAATGATTGCCTGGCCAATCATAAATGTACCGATGCCCGCAGCAGTAAAGCCTGCAAGGCTCCATAAGCCATGAAAAGAGGCCATGATATTCCTGCCGTATTTTGCTTCCACACCAACAGCCTGCGTATTGATAGCAATGTTGGAAATATTTCCTGCCATTCCAAAAAACATAAGACCAATTGTAAGCATTAGGATGTTATTTGAAAATCCGATCAAAACCAAAAGAAGACTATAAAAGAGCAGTGCATTGGTGGCTATGCGTTTACTGCCAAAATGTGTAACCAGCCAGCCCGAAAAGGGTAATGCGATCATTGAACCTAATGGAAGAGCAAACAAAAGTGCACCCAATGCAGCATCAGATAATTGCAGGTTTTGCTGTATACTGGGTATACGGGATGCCCAGCTGGCAAAACATAAACCCTGCAGAAAGAATAAACATCCGACTGCAAGCCTGAAAGCTCTTTTTGCTTTATGTAGAGAAAGAAGTATTTCCGGCATATTTATTAAACTGTCTTTTAATCTGTTCTCTATATAGCAGGCAAAAGGAATGGAAAAGTTTCATTGTAATAAGTGTGTACCAGGTACACAAATATAGAACCAATTTTAAAAATAGCGAACCAGGCATGTTAAGTATTGGTTATTAAGAGTTTGTAATTTTATTTCTTTTCAGAATTCAGGGACCGGTTTGTGGAGGCACATTCCAAATAAACTATCTTGTACACTTTAATTACTTATAATGCGCAGTATTCTCACCTTCTTGTTCCTTGTTTTTGTTAGTACGCTATCTGCACAAATTTACCCGGGACAGGTAAAATATCCTTTACCCTCGCCATCACACCATTACCAGCAGGAGTATACGTTTGACACAACTGTAAATGAGGAGGCCTGGTTGAAACAGGAGAGTGGCATGAACGTGTCATTTGCATCAACTGATGAATTGCATTTCAGATCAGAAGTTCCGACGATAAATAATAGTTTGCAATGGCAGGTAACTGCATGGAAAGGTGAAAGAATAAATGCACAGGTACTGGTATGGTCTAAAGACACAATGCAACAAGTTCGTTTTTCTGTAGCTGATTTTAAAAATGATAAAGGACTTGTGATCGATAAAAAAAATATGCATCTAAATATGGTACGTTATGTAGTGAGTAACTATCCATATGCTGCGAAAGATGTAACCTGTGGAGAAAGCCCGTATAAAGATCTTTTCTTAATGCCAGATCGTTTTGAAGAGTTTGAACGGTTTGATGTTCCCGCAAAAACCTTACGGCCTGTCTGGATTTCTATTGACATTCCGCAATCGGCAGGAGCCGGCGTTTATACAGGAAAAGTTGTGGTGAAATCTGACAAAGATTCTGCTACTCTTAGTTTGTCCATCAATGTACAAAACCAGGTGTTACCCAATCCTTCCGAATGGAAACACCGGCTTGATTTATGGCAAAACCCCTGGGTCATTGCCTGGAAAAATAATCTTAGCCCCTGGTCATCAGAACATAAGATTTTACTGAAACAACATTTGAAGTTGTATGCCGATGCAGGTGGGAAATATATAACCACGTATGCGGTTCATTCTCCGTGGGCAGATAATTCATACATGATTGAAGGCACGATGATCGAATGGATTAAACAAACAAATGGCGCGTGGAAATTTGATTACAGCATTTTTGATGAGTATGTACAATTAGCGATGGAAGTTGGAATTGACAAGGCGATAACCATTTATACTCCTGTGCCGTGGGGCAACCGTTTCCGTTACCTGGACGCTAAAACCGGCAACTATATAGATGTGTCATGGTCACCTGATTCAAAAGAATTTAAGGACTTTTGGAACATTTTTTTAACGGACCTTAAAAAGCACCTGGAACAAAAAGGGTGGTTTGATAAAACCTATATTGGTATCAATGAAAATCCAATGGAGCAGACATTGGCAGCTATAAAAGTGGTAAAGGACCATTCAAAAAGCTGGAAGATAACGTATGCAGGCGACTGGCATAAGGAACTGGAACTGTTACTGGATGATTATAGTTATTTATATGGAAAAGAGTCGGATGTTGATGTAGTGAAAAGGCGTTCAGCCAGGGGACAGACGACTTCATATTATGTATGTTGTAATCCGCCGGTACCTAACAATTTTGTTTTTTCTCCCCCGGTAGAGGGCCGTTGGATCAGCTGGTACACTTCAGCCCATGGCTATGAAGGATTTTTGCGTTGGGCTTACGATGCCTGGCCTGCGGACCCGGCAAGAGATGCCCGCCATACCTTATGGCCGGCGGGTGATTGTTACCTTGTTTATCCCGGTGGTAACAGTGGTATACGGTATGAAAAATTAAGGGAAGGTATTGTTGATTTTGAAAAGATAAGAATACTGAAAGGCCTTGCTTCAAAATCGACTGATCCTTCCGTGCGGGTACTGGTAAAACAATTAGATGACCATTTAAAGATCTTCCTTGCTGAAAAAGATTTTAATACAAAAAAAATCATTGAAGATGTGAATAAAGGAAAAAAGATTCTGGAGCAATTAAGTGAAAAGCTGGCAACTAAAACTTTGTAGTTCTAATGAATACAAAAAACTTCCTGTTATTGATTATCAGCTTTCCTGTAATGGTTTGTATTGGACAAAACAAAAGTTTGCAGGTTTTTGAATTCAGCAAATACATTTTGACTCACCAATTAACACCGGCGGGTCCTGTGCCAACAGCGTTTGACCCTAACGGCGTTTATCCTTACGAAACGTATGTGGAAACATCAGCCAGGCCTGTGCCTAAAAATTACACGCTTGTAGTGCTGGAGAACAGGCATTTAAAAGTTACTGTCTGCCCTGATCTTGGTGGCAAAGTATATTCAATGATAAACAAGCCATCGGGTAAAGAAGTTTTATATGTTCCGGAAGTGATCCGTTATACAAGGATCCTGCCGCGCTTTTATTTTATTGCAGGCGGAATTGAAGTCAGTTTTCCAATTTCACATTCTCCAACACAAAATGAAACCGTAACATATAAAATTGATAAAACAAAAAACAGGGTCTATGTCACCTGTGGTGAACGTGAATTGCGATTTGGTATGCAATGGTCGGTTGAATATTCACTGGGAGCGGATGATCATTTTCTTACACAACGCGTCCTTTATTATAACCCCGGAACAAAAGCATATCCCTGGATGTCATGGTCAAATGCTGCTTTGCCTGCAGATCAGGAAACCAAATTAAATTTTCCTTCAGGTCATGTTTTAT
>DASTMJ010000111.1:0-9851 GCA_035714205.1 Flavisolibacter sp.
AAGAACCTTCTCTACGAGCCGGGCCTGGTCTTTAGCATATTTTACAATTGCGTTGGCATTTCTTACGCCTGAAATTTTATCAAGCGTCATGCTGTATGGCGGCGGGTCAAGTTTCAGGATTTTAGCGGGATTTAGTAATGAATGAAACTGATGTTGTTGTAAAAAACCCGGTAGTTTTTTTACACCGGGTTCCTTTCCCGGGAACGGTTCTTTTAAACCGAGATTTGAAGGGAATTCCAAAATGTAAATACTTCTCATAACAGTTTTATTGTATTACCCAGGATGATGTAAGTTAAGATTATGGTTCAATGGCAGTTTTTAGATTTTCTAATATTACGGCTAAGACCATTTATCATCGAAACACTAAAAGATGCTTGTAACACTGCCGATAGCAGGTTGAAGAATACATTTGAATCTTGTTTGGCTTTCGATTGCTCTTGGAGTCTTTAAGATATTATTTACCCATTTCCATAAGCATGAATGTCGTTTTTTGATTAAAACAACTTCCCCTGCTCACCTGGTCTTCTGAATTGTGTTGTGTCCAGCTCCCATCGTTCTTCATTCATTCCATACAGCCTGCCGTATTTTTTATATTGCTGCGCCACCAGTTGCGCAATATTTCCTTCCCCCCGCATTCTTGTTCCCCAGCGGCTATCGTTCACTTTTCCATCGTGACTGGCTTCTATCAAATGCCATACTTTATCTGCACGATCGGGAAAGTTTTTATACAACCAGTCGTGAAACAATAATTTGATTGCTCCATTTAAGCGGATAAATGTGTAGGCTGTAAACGTGGCACCTGCATCCCTGGCCGATTTCATGATGCGTTGCATTTCGTGTTCATTCAACCCGGGTATCATGGGTCCTAACATTACACCCATATGAACGCCGGCCTTACTCAATTCTTCTATTACCCTTAAGCGTTGTTTTGCCGTGGTGGTCCTGGGTTCCATAACACTGCGAATGCTTTCATCGAAAGAGGTAATGGAAACCATAGCCGACAGGATCTTTTTTTCGGCCATTTGCTGTAATACATCTTTGTCTTTTAAGATCCATGCATTTTTTGTGAGTATGCCTACTGGCTGGTTGAATTCATTGCACACTTCCAGCAACTGGCGGGTAAGCCTGAATTTTTGTTCTGCAGGCTGGTAACAATCGGTATTGCCGCTTAACATGATGGGTGCTGCCTCCCATTTAGGATGCATCAGGAACTTACGTAACAACTCTGGTGCATTTTTTTTAACCAGGATCTTTGTTTCAAAATCCACACCGGCGCTATAGCCCCAGTATTCGAATGAATTTCGGGCATAACAATAAATACAACCATGTTCGCAGCCCTGGTAAGGGTTCATGCTGTACATCATGCTCAGGTCAGGGCTTTCCACTTTATTGACAATGGTTTTTGGAAACACTTCAAGGTATTGGGTGCGTACATCCGGCTCAATCCATTCATCAATGCCTTCTATATGTTCTTTAGCAGTTTGGTTGGTGATGAATTTATTTTTTGTATTAAACTGTGCACCTCTTCCTTTTTTATAGGTATCAACAGGTTGATCGTTGGTTAGCTGTTCCATTGGTTTGGTTTAATTGTGAAAAGATGGTTTTGCAACCGTTTTTTTGTTGCCGGATTGTTAAGGCAGAAGTGGATAACAGCAATGTTGAATGCTATTACATAAGTCGTTTACATAAATAAACTTCCCTGTTTTGTGCTTACAGGCAGGTTCATAAAATCGAAACGTTTTGCTACCTGGTAGGAAGATTTTTCGCCGGCCTTTCGTTTTAATAAAAGCATACTGTCTGCAATGAACCGACCGGTGAACTGGCGGTGAGAAAATTCAAGCCATCCTTCTTCGTATTGCCAGGGTTTTAGCTTGCGGGCAATACCAATATGCGGCTCTTCTATAAAATGAGGTTTGTTTTCTTTATTCAGTTTCAGCATGCGCTGCATTTCCTTTATGTTCTTCACCAGGTTTTGTACGGGCAGTTTTGTAATAACATTGATCAAAATGGTATGTGAAGGATAACTGCCATAATCCTTTAGTTCCATTTTAAAAGGGGCCAAACCCATTGAAATGGTTTGGAGCCGCTGGATGATCTTTTCTTCCATCATATCCAGCGCCAGGTAATTGACCAGCGCAATATGCGGCTTCAGATATTTAGCAGAGGGAACTTTATACTTTTCTGCAAACTCGTCTTTCACTTTACCGATCTTATGACGCAATTCTTCCGGTAGTGTAATCACCAGTAAATACTCGTTGATACGATAACCCGGCATATGAAAATTAACTGGTTCCATAGATGATCATTTGTTGGTTTACATTCGTTTAACCCTACTAAATTACTAATTATATTAGCAAAATAAGGACCAATTTTGCTAATATTTGCTAAGGTTGTTCAAACAGAAAGATTAAAGGGACGAAGCCGGAGTGTACAGAGGGTTTTGCAGGGACAGTTTTTCCAGTAGAGCGGTAATTTTTTCCCTGCCTATCTTTTCTGCCCATTCAAAAGGACCATAAGGGTAATTGGTACCCAGTTTCATAGCTATGTCTATTTCATCCATGGTACTTACACCATCCTGCAAGGCCATATAAGCTTCGTTGATCATCATACTGACCACTCTTGGTGTAACAAACCCGGGTGTATCGGGGAGCCAGCTGATTTTTTTATGAAAACAATCAAAAACATTTTCGGCTTTTGCCCTATTAGCGGTTCCTGCAGATGCTTCAATGGTAGCAGATTTTAAAAATGTATTCCAGCCATTGATACGGACAAAATCCTGATGCGTTTCAGTTAATGTATATTCAACACTGTTAATGATCACTATATCTTTTTGCTGCAACAGCTGTATACGCTCCCCTGTCGGGGTAAATAACAGGTCAATGCAGGCCTCAGCATTGGGATACTTATTCAATTCTTCAATTTCAGAAATCCATTCCACACGGGCACCAGCCAGTACACCATCAGCCAGCAATTCTTCTTTTAACAGGTCATCCGTAACAACAACAATTTGCATGACACGAAATACAGTCATTTGATTCAATCGGACAAATTTTGAAAACTCTTGTTGTTATTAGCGATAAATACTGAAATTCGTAATAATGGAAAAGAAAATCATTACTACCAGCAATGCACCGGCCCCTATTGGTCCCTATAACCAGGCCATTTTAGTAAATAACACAGTTTATATTTCGGGCCAGGTTTGTATTGATCCGGCAACCGGCAATTTAAAAAACAGGGATATACAGGAAGAAACACACCAGGTGATGCAAAACCTTAAGGCCATACTTTCGGAGGCAGGAATGAGTTTTAGCAATGTAGTTAAAACAACAATTTTTATTACTGACATGAACCGGTTTAGTGAGCTGAACGAGATCTACGGTAAATATTTCACCGATGCTTTCCCGGCCAGAGAAACTGTGCAGGTTTCTGCACTGCCTAAATTTGTAAACGTTGAGATCAGCATGATTGCGGTAAAACACTGATCTTCCAGGATAAAGAATTATTGGCCTGCGATCAGGCCTTTTTTATTTTCGAACGATTGTTGAAGACCCTTGGCGCCGTAAGCTGAAACCATGCGTAAATTTTTGCAAAAAATATTACTGAAACCGGTTCTGTGGCTGGGTGCAAAATATTCTTCCAGGCCAAATCCCAAGCGGGTTTTTGAAGCATTATCAGAACTTTATAGGAACATTTTACAAGGCAATACCAAAAAAGGACTTATTGTTCCTTTTGATATCCATACGGGGCGGTTCATTATTTTTTCCGATCACCATAAAGGTTGCAGAAATGGGGCCGATGATTTTACTTTATGCGAAGCAAATTATTTAGCTGCGCTGGATTATTACAACTTACACGGTTATCATTACATTGCCCTGGGTGATTGTGAAGAGTTATGGGAAAACCTCTGGCCGCAGGTAAAGAAAGCACAGAAGCCTTCGTTTGCAAAGGAAGCTGAATTCATTCCAAAAAATGCATTTATCAAGATCTTTGGCAACCACGACCTGTTTTGGGATAACGATCCCTTTGCTCCTATGCTATTGAAAGAGGTGTACGGTTATGAGGTGCCTATTTATGAAGCTGTGATCTTACAAACTATCATCAACAATAAAACCATCAATATATTTTGCACTCATGGGCACCAGGGCGATGAAGTAAGTGACGGTAACTGGTTCAGCAAATGGTTTGTTTCAAGGGTGTGGGCACCACTGCAATCATTTTTACAGATCAATCCCAACACACCTGCTTACGATGCACAATTAAAAACCGTACATAACCAACTGATGTATGAGTGGAGTGCTTTGCAAAAAGATTTGTTCCTGATCACCGGTCATACACACCAGCCCTTGTTTGAATCGTTAACACATCTTGAAAGACTATACAGGCAATTGCTGTTTGCAAGGCAAATGCAGGACAAGGAAATGATAACCGTACTTGAAAAAGAAATACAGACAAGGAAATTTGAATACAATTATGTTTCTGATAACTACCTGAAGTTAAGGCCCACTTATTTTAACACCGGTTGCTGTTGTTTTAGTGATGGCGATATAACGGGTATTGAAATAGAAGAGAACTGCTTCCGGCTTATTAAATGGCAATCTAAAGACGGAGTACCCAATCGCATTATACTTGAAGAAGCCCCACTTGAGGAGTTACTACAAAGTACTGAAAAGATTAATCAGCCTTTTACATAAAAAAAATGGATCGGAAAGACCGATCCATTTATTTATGATCCAGGATAGTTTAAAAGCCTTTTGTATTCAACCCATTATTTTTCCGGTTAACATCCGGTAATTTTTTTTCCGGATCCAATACCACATCGGTAATTGTGCTGGTAGTTTTTACCGAAAAGGTCCATTCATTACCCCGTTGCCAAACTTCAACCGGCAGGTTAATGGTTTGTTGTTTACCATTAGCCTCTTTCACCAAAACAGAAACAGGCATTGCCATTTGGGCCAGGTTCTGAACAGTTATGAGAGCGCCTTTTTCGGGAACATTATCTATATATTTTACACCTGCAACCGCCTGGTCCAGTTTATAATTATTAAAGATCCAGCTTCTCCAGAACCAGCTTAAGTCCTCTCCTGCAACATTTTCCATTGTACGGAAAAAGTCCCAGGGAGTAGGATGTTTAAACGCCCAGCGGTTAATATATTCCTGGAAAGCCCTGTCAAACCTTTCCGGCCCAAGCACTACATCACGCAGTGCATCCAGCATCATGGCAGGTTTTAAGTAGGCTGCCAGTCCAAGATTGTTTTGCTGAATTACATCCGGCGTAGCCCATAGCTGGTCCATTTTATCGTTAAAAGCCACCCTTGTCATTTCATCGGGCGGGAAGAATGAAAACTGTGCGAATTCACCATTATTAAATTCCTTTGTTGACAGACCATTGATGAAGGTGTTAAATCCTTCATCCATCCAGGCATATTTGCGTTCATTACTTCCCACTATCATCGGAAACCAGGTATGCCCGAATTCGTGATCCGTCACACCCCATAAATCTCCGCCGCTGCTTTCTGCACTGCAAAACACGATTCCCGGGTATTCCATTCCACCTACAACACCTGCAACATTTACTGCAGCAGGATATGGATATTCATACCATTTTTTTGAATAATGCTCGATAGAAGCTTTTACCATTTCCGTACTACGTTGCCAGCCATCTTTTTTAATGCTTTCAACGGGATAAGCACTCATAGCCAGGCTTTTTTTACCACTGGGCAAATTGATCCTTGCAGCATCCCAAACAAAAGCTTTAGAAGCAGCCCAGGCCACATCACGGGTGTTTTGAATTTTAAATTTCCATGTAAGGTTTGCGCCGGAAGGTCTTGACTTTGGATCTTTTACTTCCTCGGCGCTGCGCAGCATAACTGTTTTATCGCTGTTGCGTGCCGAAGTAAGGCGACTCAATTGTGCCGGTGTTAAAACATCTTTTTCATTTTGCAGTTCACCGGAACCTACAATGATCAAATTGGCAGGGGCTGTTATATTAAATTCAATATCGCCATACTCCAGGTAAAACTCACCTGCGCCCAAATACGGGAGTGTATTCCATCCCTGGATATCATCATACACAGCCATGCGTGGAAACCACTGGGCAACTTCATAGATCCAGCCATTCCTTGTTTTTAACCTACCCATACGGTCAGTACCATATTCGGGAACAACGAACTCGTAATTGATAGTGATCTTTGATTTACCACCCGCAGATTTTAAAGGCTGCTGCAACCAAATTTGCATACGGGTATCAGTAACCGTGTATTCGGGTGTGTATTTTTTGTTGTCGGCGCCTTCTACAGAAATTGATTTTACAACTTCACCTTTAGTAAAAGAAGCGTTGGCCCAGCGGCCCCCGGTCTGCGTGGTTGTAGCTGAGCCTCTTGAATCATCTTTGTAAATATTCTGGTCCAGTTGCAGCCAAACAAACTTCAACTGGTCGGGGCTGTTGTTGGTATAGGTAATTTCAACACTGCCGGTTACTTTATGCTGCGCAGTGTCAAGTGTACAATTGATCTTGTAATCGGAACGGTTTTGCCAATATTCCGGACCGGGGGCACCACTGGCACTGCGGTATTGGTTACTGGCTACGGGATAGAATTGCGGATCAAATAATGATTTGTGATCGTACTTTGATTGCGAATAGCCGAGGATCAAAAAGCAATTCGCCATCACTAACAAACAAAGTTTCTTCATAATGGTATAAATGTGGGACGTAAATTAATTTTTTTTATCTACCAGCGAATGCATGAGGGTTTATTCTAAACCTGTTTTCACATTTTTGGCTGTTAATATTTACTATAATGCAGGTAGGTTTTGTTTTTATCATTCAATGAAAGTGTATTTCAGGCGAATAATTCTTCTGCTTTTGAAACACTTTCCGGTTTACCTACATCAAGCAATTTACTTTCGCTGTGATCGAAGCCTGCGATCTTGTTATCGTGTGCCAATGAAAGATAAAGTTCAATCAATGAGAACTTACCCGTGAGAGTGATCAAATCAAAAACAGAGGGTTCGAACAACGCAATACCACTATAGGCTTTTTCAAAATATTCTTTAGCCTTCAGAGCAATCTTTTCTTCCGCGGTTTGTGTATTTCGCCATCCGCAAAGCCTGTTGTATTTATTAAACAAAAGGTAACGTGATGTTTTACGACCGGTAACAGCAAGTGTGACCAGGGAGTTTTCCTGCTGGTGGGATGCAAGGAAATATTTCAGGTTGGCATCAGTTAGTATATCAACGTTTATAGTAAGAAATGTATCATCTTCCAAAAAAGGCCTGGCTTTTAACAGGCCGCCACCGGTTTCCAGCAACATATCTTTTTCATTGCTGATGATGATATTACTCCCCCATCCCTTATTTTTTTCAATGGCATCTATAACCTGTTCAGCAAAATGATGAACATTTACAACCACGTCTTTTATACCATATTGCTGCAGGTATTCAACGTTACGCTGTAATAAGGATTTGCCATTTACCAGTGCCAGCGCTTTGGGGTGTTCATCTGTCCATGGCTTAAATCTTGTACCTAGTCCTGCCGATAAAATCATTGCCTTCATAATTCTTCCTTTTTCATCACGGGGTTCTTCCAGCCTTTTGCTTCCTGTTCGCGGTGACACAGTTCAAGTTTCACCTTGTATTTGTTTTTCAAATGTTTTGCCAAAGCATCAGCGGCATAAACACTGCGGTGTTGACCGCCGGTACAACCAAAATTTACGCAAAGGCTGTTAAAGCCGCGTTTGATGTATTCTTCAACGGAAATATCTACGATGTCGAAAACACTGTTCAAAAAATCTTCCATCCGGGTTTGACGTTCCAGGTATTCAATAACAGGGCGGTCCCTGCCATGAATTTCTTTATAAACTTCATGACGGCCCGGGTTGTCTATGCCCCTGCAATCAAATACAAATCCACCACCATTGCCTGATGAATCTTCCGGTATTCCCTGTTTATAAGAAAAGCTGCAGATCTTTACTACAAGCGGGGTATCGTCAGTAGCCTGTACCGGGGTAAACCGTTGAATGATATCATCTTCAATGCAGACACCAAGCACTTTGCGAAACTCAGGCACCACTATTCCGAGGCTGTTGTTTTCTATGAACCAGCGCAGGTTCTGTAATGCAAGAGGGATACTTGTAAGAAATTGTGCCTTGCGTTCAAACAAACCACGGAAACCATAGGCACCCAATACCTGCAGTAAACGAATTAAAACATAACCATTATACTGGCTGCGGAAGACATCCCTGTCAATAAAATTTCCGATGATGCTTTCAAAAGAATCCATGTAGTCTTCCAGCAATGCCTCTTTCCATTCATCAGGTAAATTAGCCCGGGCCTGCCATATAGCACTGGCCACGTCGTACTGGGGGGCACCTTTCATGCCGCCCTGGTAGTCTATAAAATACACACTGTTATCTTCTTTCACCATTATATTCCGGCTTTGAAAATCACGGAACATAAAATATTTGTATTCGGTGTGAGTGAGGTAGTTACTCAGGGCCTCAAAATCATCTATTAGTTTTTGTTTATCGTAAGGTTTTCGAAGCCCGTCCAAAAAATAATATTTAAAATACAAGAGGTCGGCCATTATGGCCTGCTTGCCAAATTCTCTATTGGTAAGACATTTATCATAATTCAGGCCTTCATCTCCCAACACCTGCATGGTTGCCAGCTGATGAAGACTTTCCCTGAATAAATTATACACTTCGTTTGTAAAACCTTTCCGCTCCAATACATTTAACAAGGACAGGTCACCAAGATCCTCCTGGAGGTAGATAGACTCATCTTCACTTACATCCAATATCTGTGGCACGTGTAATCCTTTTATATAAAATTGTTCCGTAAAATAAATAAAGGCTTCATTCTCGGGAATGTTCAGGCCATGGGTAGCTATCACCGTACTCCCGTCGGACCCATGTAACCTGAAATACCGCCTGTCGCTACCGGATTGCGGCAGCACATCTACCTTAACGGGATCGTTTCCCGACCAATTACGAAACACCTGCGAAACTGCGTCAATCATTGCCTGCATAAAAACAAATTTAACCGACTAAGCTTATAAAAATCATTCAAGCTTACATATTTACTAATTCGTCACAAACCTGCAAAAAGAATCTGCTTTATTGATGAGCTTATAAAATACGTTTTATGAACACAGATTCTTTGTTATGCGTGCCAGCTGTTTGACAGGTTCAATAAAAGCTTCATCGCCCTTCAAACTGTAAGAACACTGCTTTCACCTTATTTTTGCCTTTGACGATTGACACAACTAATATATGAGTTACCAACCCCAGAATAAGATCCGTATCGTAACGGCTGCTTCTCTTTTTGATGGACATGATGCTGCCATTAATATTATGCGCCGCATTTTACAAAGTAAAGGAGCAGAGATCATTCATCTTGGTCATAACCGCAGTGTTGCAGAAATTGTAGAGTGTGCTATTGAAGAAGATGCGCAGGGAATAGCTATCACCTCGTACCAGGGGGGGCATGTGGAGTTCTTTAAATATATGAAGGACCTGCTGGAAGAAAATGGTTGCGGCCATATTAAAATATTTGGCGGTGGTGGTGGTACCATTCTTCCGCAGGAAATAAAAGAACTACATGATTATGGCATTACCCGTATTTATTCTCCTGACGATGGCCGTAAAATGGGCCTGGAAGGAATGATTGAAGACGTAATTCAAAAATGCGATTTCAACCTGAACGGCAACGGGGAGTATAAAATGCCGATGACACTTGCCGAACGTAAGGATATCAGGACCATTGCGCGGCAAATTACCAATGCCGAAAATGGCCTGTTATCTGTGAATGGGCAATTAAAGGTTGCCAAAGTTCCGGTTTTGGGAATTACCGGT
>DASTMJ010000112.1:0-5855 GCA_035714205.1 Flavisolibacter sp.
CGATAGGAGAGCTTTTTTTTATTATTCGTTTCTATAATCTTACATACGTTCCGGCACCTTAATTCCTAACAGGTGCATGCCTTGTTTTATTGCTAACGCAGTCAATTTACATATCTGCAACCGTAACTGTTTCTTTTCTTCTGTTTCTGCTTTCAATACGCTATGAGCTGTATAAAAGGTATTATAGGTTTGAGCTACGCTGTAAATATAGTTGGCAACCGAAGCGGGATTGTGTTCAGTGGCTGCCTGGTTCACTACTTCCGGGTATTGTTCCAGCAACAACAACAATTCCTTCTCAAGTTTTAACAAGGGAGAATATTGATCAATTTTTACCTGGGCAACATCGGGTTCTTTTCTTAAAATAGATTTGATTCTTGCGTGGGTATATTGAATAAAAGGCCCCGTAAATCCATGAAAGTCGATTGACTCTTCAGGATTAAAAACCATTCTTTTTTTGGGATCTACTTTTAACAGGAAAAATTTCAGTGCTCCAAGAGCAATCACCTCGTATAATTCTTTTAATTCTTCGGCAGTAAATTCTTCTAGCTTACTTTTTTCCTTTGTCTTTTTTTCTTCCTCAATAACCATTTCGTTTACAATATCATCAGCATCAACCACCGTTCCTTCACGACTTTTCATACGGCCACTTGGCAACTCCACCATTCCATAGCTTAAATGATGGATACCATTGGAATAAGGCATTCCGAGTTTTTTCAGAATTAGTTGCAGCACTTTCATGTGGTAATTCTGTTCATCAGCTATTACATACAGGCTTTGATCATAATGAAACTCTTCATATTTCTGGTGAGCAAGACCAAGATCCTGGGTAATATAAACCGATGTTCCATCTTTACGTAGTACCAGTTTCTCATCCAGTCCCTCGTCAGTAAGGTCGATCCAAACACTACCATCATCCTTTTTATAAAACACTCCTTTTTCAAGTCCTGATTCAACGAACTGTCTACCTAATAAATAGGTATTACTTTCATAATATACCTTATCAAAATCGGCACCAATGCGTTTATACGTACTATCAAAACCTTCATATACCCAGCTATTCATTTTTTGCCATAGCTCAATAACTTCCGGTTTGCCGTTTTCCCAATCAAGCAACATTTGTCTTGCCTGTTTCATAATGGGTGTGTTGGCCCTAACAATGTCATTTATTTCCTCACCGATCTTTTTAATTTTCTCCCTGTCCTTATCCGTGTTTCCTACAATGGCATTACCCAGCTCCTCCAATTCAACAACCCGTTGCCTGTCTTTTTCTTGCAAAGCAGTATGATCACCTTTCTTTAAAAGTTCGGAAAGTTCTGTTGCTTCCGTTTTTATCTGTGTTTCGCAACGCACATAATAATCACCTACAAAATGATCTCCCTTGGTGCCTGTGCTTTGAGGTGTTTCGCCATTGCCATACAATTGCCATGCTAACATACTTTTGCAAATGTGAATGCCCCTGTCATTTACTATGCAGGTCTTCTTTACCTCATTGCCTGTAGCCTTCAATATTTCAGCAACACTCCATCCCAGGAAAATATTTCTTAAGTGACCCAAATGCAAAGGTTTATTAGTGTTGGGAGATGAATATTCAACCATCACTTTCTGGCCTTGAGGATCAATGGCAAAACCTGTACTATTTGCATGAGCGGTAAGATAACCGGTAAAAAAATCATCACTCACTGTTACATTCAAGAACCCTTTGATAACATTACTTGAAGTGAACAGGTCTGGATGACTGGATATTAAATAGTCACCAAGCTCTTTTCCTAATTGTTCAGGAGATTTTCGTATTTGTTTAATGAGTGCAAATAAAACGATGGTATAATCACCTTCAAATTCGGGTTTGGTCTGGTTAACTAAAATATCTTTAGACGCTACGGGTATATTGTATAAACTTTCAATGACCTTTGCCGTTATTTCCTTTATTTTCTGAACTAAACTCATTCTTTTTCCTTGATTTGCGACGCAATTTAAGTATTCATAAGCAGAGCCCCTGCCAAGGTTAACGAATTGTATGCACAAACTGCCGGAATTGCGATTATTTTCGCAGCTTTCATGCGAAGGATTCACTATAAAGTACGGGCCATCATTTTCAGTATATTGGATTTTTTTTATCCATTATTCCGGAAATTCATGCCCTTACAAACTTATCATTATGCGGCCTGTGGCGGCGTGAATACGGCTCTGAGTCTTTTTACCTATTTTATTTCCTACAATTTTATTTTAAACCGGCAAATTCTTGATCTTGGTTTCATTGCTTTTGAACCACACATTGCGGCCTTATTTATTTCATTTTTTGTAAGTTTTCCAGTTGGCTTTTACCTGAGCATGTATGTTATTTTTCAGGGATCGTATTTAAAAAGAAGGATTCAGCTTATGAGGTATTTTATAGTGATCATGGGATGTATGGTGATCAATTATATTTTCCTGAAAATATTTGTAGAAATGCTGGGTTGGTATCCAACACCATCCCAACTTATAACAACCGGAATTGTTATTCTCTTTAATTACTTTTCTCAACGTCATTTTTCATTTAAATCAGATAAACAAGCGGCACGCAAACAGGGTCTCAAAGCTTAAACTGCAGATCGATTTCAGAAATAGTTATTCCCAAGTTGCCGGTGCAATTACTCCTGATTAACAGATGTTGTGGTGTGGCATGAACAGCTGTCAATTTCAAATCCTTCACATTTCCCGCGCCCCTGATTCCTTTTGTCCATTCCCGGTTGAGCCATGAATTTAATGATAGGGTTGCAGTTGCGTAGTATTCAGAAAGCTCGAAAGATGTATATTTTTTTAATTCGGAGACAATACGTTTATTGAACAACCACTTTGCTGTTTTTAAAAGAAGATTTTTTGTCCTGAGATCGTAATCCAGGTCCTGTACTTCTATCGTCTTTTTATCAGGATTATAAACAGGTTTGCCGGTAAAAAATGCAGTGCCATCAAATGAACCGGTAAAATCAAGCCTGATCAACAGGTCACCGTTTTCTGTTGCGGAAACCATGGTTTCCTGGATAATGATATGCTTTTTAAATATACCGTCAGCCAAGTCAAACCTTTTATTGCTCATGTATCCATTTAAAACCTTACTCAACGAGTCGTATTGCAGGGCCGCCTCCAGGTGAATATTAAAGCCCTCTGGTGCAGCCATTGTATTTATGTCGGGAACAGCCGTAACCGTAGCTTCAGGTTTTTCAAAACTAATGACCGGTGTAGCGGTTATACCGATCTTGATATTCAGCAAATCGTTCTGGGCATTTATATTTTGCATGCGTAATTTTTTGGGGTGTAGGCTAAAGTAACCAACATTTGGTATAGCATACACATCACTTAATTTGTCCCAGGCCAGCTGCAGGTAGGGCCGCAAATTCAAAGCCCCAAATGCACCCTCCATTGCTTTTTTAGAAAGATCCAGTTCGGCCTTTAATCCATTCATCACACTTTTTGTTACATCCTGTCCCCAAAAACATACTGAACATTTATCTTTTGGCTGAGGTTCATGACGGGTAATCGTTGTTTGCAAAGTATGGTTGGGTAACAGTTTAAAAGAGCTGGTGAAATTTACCTGCACCTTTCTTTCAGGTTCGTCAAACCCGCAACGACAGGAAGGTGTCCAGGGCGAGAGTACAGCACCGTTAACACAGGCACGGGTGGAGCCAATAATCTTGTAAAAACCGGTAAAACCCAAATTCAGGGTTGTGCCTTTCATGCTCATTTGAAGCGGTGAGCGACGAAAATGATATTTATACCGTGTGGCGCAATCAGATTGCACCCAGTTTTCGGGATAATTGGGAGATGTAAAAACCGTATCAACATTTTTTTCGGCCAGTTTATAAATGGACTTCAGGTTGACCTGCAGTGGAATGGCAATTTCAGATTCCGGTAAGGAATCCAGAATATGAATCAACGCAGTTTGAGCAGGAACTATCCTGGAAAGAACAAGTAAAACAAATAAAAAAGCAATTCTCATAATGACGACATTCATCAAATATAAAATCAGGGATGCTATGGAATTACTTTTGAAACGTTAATTAAACAGGTTAGAAGTATAGTATGTTTACCTGTTTGCGGGGTTCTTCCATTCTTTTTTTAATCTCTCAATGGACTCTTTTATTCTTTTGATTCTTGTTTCCTCTCTTTTTGCCGATACGATCCATTCCACGTATTCCTTACGGTTGGTGAAGGACAATGAATTAAATAATTCCTTCTCTTTTTTATTTTTATTTAAGGTTGCTGCAAAATCATCGGGCAGGTAAATCAATTTTTTGATAGGATCAATGTACTTGAAGATCTCCCGTTCCTTAGGCAAACGTTCGTTGGATTTATCTTTTTCATTTTTGAGCCGGATGCCAAAGGCCGACCAGGTATCGTCAAATGAGATAAGGCTGATCCACTGGAATTCTGTATGTTTTTCCAGTTCCTCCCATCCTTTATCCCTTGTAAGATCTGTTTGAATTTTAGATGTGCTTTTTGGATAGTAAATCCAGCAAACAGCATTCCCGGTTATTAAAAACAGGACTTTTTTCAATTCTTCCTCCATCTGGGCTCTGTCTTTAACAAACCAATGCACCTGGTTATAGTTTTTAGCTGAATTTACAATAGTAACCCGGTCAGGTACTTTTCCAAGCTTCTCTTTAAAACCAACAGGAGGATTAAGAACCAGTATTATATCACCTTCTTTGATCCTTAATTTTTGTGGGATGGAATTAATTGGCATAACCGGCTATTTACTGCTAAACTAAATACTGGAATTAAAAAATGCGGCTATTTCTATGAGGGTTTTTTATTAGTATAAGCAGCCCAATAAAATTACCCGGCGTACAAGCGAGTGACACAACGGAAGCCCATAGTTGCAACATGGCTGGCGCAACCCAACAAAAAACTCAGTTTCTGACAAAATTGCACACTTTACCTGCACGGCATAATCATTGATAACCAATAGTGAACTATTAAATTCATTAATCAAATGGGAAAAATAATTGGTATTGACTTAGGTACAACCAACAGTTGCGTGGCAGTGATGGAAGGCAATGAGCCCGTGGTGATCGCTAACGATGAAGGTCGCCGTACAACGCCTTCTGTAGTGGCTTTTTTGAAAAATGGTGAACGTAAAGTGGGTGACCCGGCTAAACGCCAGGCTATTACCAACCCGCAAAACACTATTATGAGTGTGAAGCGGTTTATGGGTCGCCGTCATGATGAGGTTACGGAAGAGATCAGCCATTGGAGCTATAAGGTTGCCAAAGGTGACAATAATACCGTTCGAATTGATATAGATGGCAGGTTATACACGCCACAGGAAATTTCGGCCATGATCCTTCAAAAAATGAAGAAAACTGCTGAAGATTACCTGGGACAGGAAGTAACTGATGCAGTAATTACCGTTCCTGCTTATTTTAACGACGCCCAGCGCCAGGCTACAAAAGAGGCAGGTGAAATTGCAGGTTTGAATGTTCGTCGTATTGTAAACGAACCTACTGCAGCTGCACTTGCTTATGGTTTGGATAAAGGTGGAAAAGATCATCACATCGCCGTTTTTGACCTTGGTGGTGGTACATTTGATATTTCTGTACTTGAATTGGGTGATGGTGTGTTTGAAGTCAAATCAACAAATGGTGATACCCACCTGGGAGGTGACGACTTTGACAAAGTGATCATGGACTGGCTGGCCGAAGAATTTAAAAAAGAAGAAAACGTTGATCTGCGTAAAGATCCAATGGCACTTCAGCGTTTGAAAGAAGCTTCTGAAAAAGCAAAGATCGAATTGTCTTCATCTTCAGAAACAGAGATCAATCTTCCATACATTACAGCAATTGAGGGTGTTCCCAAACACCTGGTAAAGAAATTAACCC
>DASTMJ010000113.1:0-18700 GCA_035714205.1 Flavisolibacter sp.
AGATCATCGATCTGCAACCTGTCTACAACATTGTTGACTGTATTGGGAAGGCCATTGAGCAGGAAATTTTGTGCAGCGTTATTGGTTGTCCACAGGTAATTTGCAGAATTGCCATACGTAAAGGTTTCCCTGGCAATGGCAGATAATGCACCACCTGTTGGCGATTGCGCGGCCGAAATATTTAATACAGAAACCCTTCCTGCAGCATCATAGGTAAAATCATATTGTGATGTGACCACCGGGTCGGTTCCCATAAGCGGAGAAGACAAATAATGTTTTATGCCCGTCATTTTTCCGGAAGTATAGGTATACCATGCGCTGTCAATCACTTCAAATCCGGACATGCTGATATTGTTCACACTATAGTCGTATTCCATAGTTGTACCATCAGGATAATGAATAAGGTTGATAGCAGTATCGGAAGCCATACCGTTCTGATCCAGTTTTTGCAGGATGCGGGAAATGCGCCCGGCACCGTCACGTTCCAGCTTTGTATAATTGTGTACCAACATCCCGGCGGAACTGCCATCCATGGTGGTCGTCTCCAGCCGCTTCTGGCTGTCATACGTATACAAAGTGGTCATTGTTTCCGAACCGGTTACCGCTACAGTTTTAACCAGTAAATCCCCGGTGGCAGTACCGGGGTCGGGATTATTTGTGCCCGGACCTGGTGCATCAAAACTTATTTCTTTCTGGCAGGAAAATAATAATACAGCCAACAGGGGCAAAGCAGTCAGTAATTGATTCATTGGGTATGTATTTATGAGAAAGAATATTATAATTCAAGCAAGGTTTTAACCGGGTCTTTCCCAAATAATAACAACTCCGGGTTTTCTAATAATTCTTTTACACGAACAAGGAAAGAAACCGATTCTCTACCATCAATAATACGGTGGTCATAACTCAGGGCCAGGTACATCATGGGCCTGATCACAATTTGTTTATCTACCACAACAGGTCGTTCTTCAATCTTGTGCATACCCAGTATGGCAGATTGCGGAATGTTAATGATTGGCGTGGACATCAATGATCCAAACACACCACCATTAGTAATGGTAAAAGTTCCACCCTGCATTTCTTCCATGCTCAGTTTATTATCGCGGGCCTTTGTTGCCAGTTCAATTACTTTCTTTTCAATTTCGGCCATGCCCAGGCTTTCGGCATTCCTGATAACCGGCACTACCAAACCTTTGGGTGCGGAAACGGCAATGGAAATATCACAATAGTTATGATACACGATCGAGTCACCATCAATATAGGCATTCACGGCCGGCCATTCCTGCAGGGCATAACAAACCGCTTTGGTAAAAAAGCTCATAAACCCAAGCCCTACGCCATGTAATTCTTTAAACTTGTCTTTGTATTGCGTACGTATGGCCATCACCCTGCTCATATCCACCTCGTTAAAGGTGGTAAGCATGGCTGTTGTATTCTTGGCTTCAACCAGCCTGCGGCTAACTGTTTTGCGCAGGTTACTCATTTTTTCTTTTCCTTCGGTGCGGTTAAACAGCTCCAGACCTGGTTTTCTGCCCGGGCTTTCCAATGCACTTAACACATCGTCTTTCCGAATTTTACCATTATACCCACTGGGTTGTATGCTTTTGGGATCTACTTTTTTATCTGCAATGATAGCCGATGCAACCGGCGTGGCCTTTACATCGGCCGGAGGAGTAACAACCGCTGCAGGTGCAGGCTGCGATGCAGGTTTTGCTTCTTCTTTTTTTGGAGCTTCTGCCGCAGGTTGCGGTGTTTCAGCGGTTGCAGCTCCCGCGGGTTTTGCTGCCGTATCGTCAATTTGTGCTAATGTATCTCCAATGTTCAGGGTATCGCCCTCTTTTCCAACAGTTTTTAATACGCCGGCTTTTTCAGCGTTTACTTCAAAAGTGGCTTTTTCACTTTCCAGTTCTGCAATCACTTCATCACGTTCTACATAATCGCCATCTTTCTTCAGCCATTTCACCAATGTTACTTCGTTAATCGATTCTCCTACTGTTGGTACTTTAATATCAATCATCCTGTTTCAGATTTACAATTTTTGTTTTTGTTATCAGCCCTGGTAAACTACTTCAGCTTTTGTTGCGTCGCACTCTTGTACGCAGGTATCCCGGCCCAGCTTTTTAATAGCATCTTAATCAGATACTAAATGCGGTTTCAACTATTTCGGCCTGTTCCTGCCCATGCACCTTGCTATAACCGGTAGCCGTAGCCGCACCTGGTTGCCGGCTGATGATACCATAATTAATGGTTTTTAAATTCATTTGCAGGAAGGAGGCTGCTCCCATATTTAATGGCTCTTCCTGTACCCAAAACCAGGTAGCCTTGTTGTATTTTTTATATAGGGCTTCCAATTGATTATAAGGCAAGGGATAAATTTGTTCCAAGCGTATAATAGCAATATCCGTCCTGTTGTCTTTATGCTGTTTTTCTGCCAGGTCGTAATAAATTTTACCTGAACAGAATAATACTTTTTTAATTGCGGATGCATCGTTTACAACCGGGTCATCAATGACTTCCTTAAACCCACCGTTTATAAACTCGCTGATGGTTGAATAGGTACCGGCGTGACGCAAATTGGCCTTTGGTGAAAAATTGATCAATGGTTTACGGAACGGCCATGCCAGCTGGCGACGCAAGGCATGGAAAAAGTTAGCCGAGGTTGTAATGTTGGTCACCACCATGTTCAATTCGGCACAGGATTGTAAAAATCTTTCCAGCCTTGCACTGCTATGCTCGGGCCCCTGCCCTTCATAACCATGCGGCAACAGCAGCACTACACCACTCATTCGATGCCATTTGGTTTCTGCCGATGATATAAACTGGTCAATAATAATCTGGGCACCATTTACAAAATCTCCAAATTGCGCTTCCCACAACACCAATGAATTGGGAGAGGCTAGGGCATAACCGTATTCAAAACCAAGAACGGCGTATTCGCTTAATAAGGAATTATAGATAAGGAACTGGCCCTGGTTATCCTGGAAACCACTCAGCCTGTTGTGTTCTTTATTTGTGTTTTCATCGTAGATGACAGCGTGGCGGTGAGAAAAAGTTCCTCTTTTTACATCCTGGCCGCTCATGCGTACATCTTTACCTTCAACCAGCAAACTGCTGTAAGCCAGCAATTCGCCTGTTGCCCAATCAACTTTCTGTTCGGCTTCAAACAGTTTTATTTTATCCTGTAATATCTTTTCAACCTTGCGTAAAGGTTTAAAACCTTCGGGCCATTTCATCAATCCATTAAACAAACGCCTGAACTCCGCTTCGGTAATAGAAGTAATGGGGGATTGATTAAAATCTTCATCTGTGGCCTGTCGTAAACTTTTCCAATCCAGCTCGGGTTGCTGGTATTTATAAGGCAATGGATTTTGTTTTACTTCATCCAGCCGTTCCTGCAGGTCGGTCCAGAATTTCTTTTCCATGTCCTTTGCCAGTTGCTGCGCATCAGACTCACCATTGTTCAGTAAAAATTTCACATACTCTTCCCGCGGGTTTGCATGCTTATCGATCAATGCATACAGTTGGGGTTGCGTAAACTTTGGATCATCACCTTCATTATGTCCATGACGGCGATAACAAACCATATCGATAAAAATATCTGAATTAAACTGCTGTCGGTAACGGGTTGCTATCTGCACACATTTAATAACAGCTTCGGGGTCATCACCATTTACATGAAATACCGGCGCCTGAATGGCAGCCGCAACAGAAGTACTGTAATCAGAACTGCGGGCATCATCAAAATCGGTAGTAAAACCAATCTGGTTATTGATCACAAAATGCATAGTACCACCGGTGTAATACCCCGGCAGCTTGCTCATCTGCAAAATTTCGTAAACAATACCCTGGCCTGCAATGGAAGCGTCTCCATGAATCAGTATAGGAAGAACAGCATCAAATTCGGACTGGTACAATACATCGGCCTTGGCCCTTGAATAACCCAGAACAACGGGATTTACCGCTTCCAGGTGCGAAGGGTTTGGAGTAAGCTTCAGGTGTATTTTTTTGCCGTGTGCCGTTTCCACGTCACTGCTAAAACCAAGGTGGTATTTTACATCGCCACTTCCCATGGTCTGGTCAGGTATGGCTGTACCTTCAAACTCGCTGAATATCTGTTCGTAGGTTTTTTCCAGAATGTTCGCCAGCACATTTAACCGGCCCCTGTGCGCCATCCCAATCACTGCTTCTTTTACACCATGGTCTGCTGCAATTGTCAGCATGGCGTCTAAAGCGGCAATCGTTGTTTCGCCACCTTCTAAAGAAAATCGTTTCTGGCCAATGTATTTGGTATGAAGGAATTTTTCGAAGATCACCCCTTCATTAAGCTTTTCCAGTATTCTTTTCTTTTCTTTTAAAGGAATTGGGTTTTGCAGGGTAGTTTCCAACTCCTTCTGCAACCATTCCAATCTTTCATGGCTGACAATGTATTGATATTCTATACCAACAGATCCGCAATACACTTTTTGTAAATGATCAATTATCTGCTGCAAAGTGGCATTACCAATACCTATAAACGTACCTGAATAAAAACTTTGCTGCAGGTCTGCCTCGCCCAGGCCAAAAAAACCAGGATCAAGTTTTGCCCCACGATCTTTACGCGGCCTGATCGGATTGGTTTTAGCTACCAGGTGAGCATTTTTACGGTAGGCAAGAATGAGATTATAAACAGCAAATTCTTTTTCAAGATTTGAAGCAGGTGCCTGTGCGGCCGGTGCAGCTGTTGGAACTGCAGCATGGCCATTTGTATTACTTAAAGCAAAGTCAAAGCCTTCAAAAAACTTACGATATTCAGGGTCTACGCTTTCCGGATTGTTCAAAAAATCATTATAAAGACTTTCAATATAAGCCGGGTGTGAATGTGTGATGTACGAGAAATCCTTCATGAAAGGAGATTTGATTTTTTTGGGTACGCAAATATCGCTTAAAATTGAGTATCAATGCCAGTTAGTTTATATAGGAAAATGATACCGTTCTAAAATGCAATGGCAGCCTCCCCGGGCCATTCACCCGGGCTTTTGCTGGAAACCGCTTAAGGAGCAGCTATTTTGACAAAATTTTTCCTTTTTAATTTTTCCTTTTGGGCTTGTCCCCTTACCTTTGCCGTCCAAATTCAGAATAATGGCTAATCATAAGGCAACAAAGAAAGATGTGCGTCAGTCTGCAAAGCGCCGCGAAAGAAATAAATATTACGGTAAAACTACCCGTAATGCCATCCGCGACCTGAGAGCAGTTACAGAAAAATCTGCCGCCGGTGAAAAAACGCCTGAAGTTATTGCAATGATCGATAAACTGGCAAAACGTGGAGTTATTCATAAGAACAAAGCCAGCAACTTAAAGAGCAAATTGACTAAAAGGGTTAATGCATTAGCATAATTCTTTGCAGTAATAATATTTAAACGTCCTGCTTTTTGCGGGACGTTTTCTTTTATGCCCGGCGGTTTACCAATGATCTCAATATGTATTGCATTTCCTGATGGCATAACTTAGCGGCATGCGTATTTTATTCCGGGTTCTTTTTATTACCCTTCCTTTTTCATGCTTTTCTCAAAAGTTTACGACCAAATTTGAAAGCTCAAAAGGTGAGCAAACCCCTACCTATTTTGAAATTATAGAATGGTGGAAGAAGCTGGATGCAGCCTCAGGGATCATACAAATGCAGGAAATGGGCCCCACCGATGCTGGTTTTCCACTTCATCTTGTGTTGATTTCAGGTAATAATGACTTTGATATAAAATCAATTAAATCCAAAAAGAAAAATATCATCTTCATCATCAACGGCATTCACCCTGGAGAACCCGATGGCATTGATGCCAGTATGCTATTGGCGAGAGACATCGTTGAAAATAAATTGAAACTGCCTGGAAACGTGGTCCTGGCATTGATCCCGGTTTACAATATTGGTGGTTGTTTGAACAGGAGTGCCAATTACCGGGTAGACCAAAACGGACCCGAGGAATTTGGCTTCAGGGGAAATTCTCAAAACCTTGATCTGAACCGTGACTTTATAAAAAACGATTCGAAAGAGGCAACCAGCTTTGCCAAAATCTTTCATTACCTGGACCCTGATGTGTTTGTAGATAACCATGTGAGCAATGGAGCCGATTACCAGCATGTAATGACCCTGCTTACATCGCAACACAATAAGCTGGGTGGAGAGATGGGAGCATTTCTGAACAAGAAATTTGAACCGGCATTGTATTCATTAATGAAAACAAAAGGTTTTGATCTTGTGCCATACGTAAATCATTTTAGTGATACGCCGGATAAAGGCTGGACAGAGTTTTGGGATAGCCCTAGGTATAGCAGTGGCTATACCAGTTTATGGAATAGTTTTTCATTTGTGCCTGAAACGCACATGTTGAAACCCTACGCTCAAAGGGTTGCATCAACCAAAGCTTTGATGGAAAGCTTTATTGAATTCACTTCCGATCATAATAAGGAAATTATTGAATTGAGAAGTAAGGCCAAAAAACAGGTATTGTCACAAAACAGTTTTCCACTGGCCTGGAAACTTGACAAAAGCAAATTCACTGAAATTAATTATAAAGGTTTTGAAGCCACCCGTAAGCCTAGCGAGGTTTCAGGTTTACCACGCTTATTTTATGACAGGACAAAACCCTATGAAACAAAAGTTCCTTTTTTTAACCATTATACCGATACACTATCTGTTCAAAAACCCCTGGCTTATATTATTCCACAAGGATGGTGGAAGGTTATTGAACGGTTACAGGCCAACAACATACAGATGCGCCAACTGGTAAGAGATACTGTTATGGAGGTGGAAGCCTATAAGATAGAAAGCTACCAACCGGGTAGCAGACCTTTTGAAGGACACCATTTAAATACCAGTGTGAAGGTTTCAAAACAGGTAAAAACGGTATCCTTTCGAAAAGGAGATTACTTTATTCCGCTTAACCAGGCAGGTAACCGCTTTTTGATAGAAACATTGGAGCCCCAGGCAGAGGATAGTTATTTTGCATGGAATTTCTTTGATCCCATACTCGGACAAAAAGAGGGTTATTCTGACTATCATTTTGAAGATATAGCTTCGGATTTTTTAAAAAATAACCCGGAAGTAAGAGAGAAACTGGAACAGCGTAAGTCAACAGATTCCAGTTTTGCAAAAAGTGGCAGGGCGCAATTAAGTTTTGTTTTCCAGAATTCGCCCTATTTTGAAACAGCTTATTTACAATACCCTGTATACCGTTTAACAGCCAAACATTAATAGTAATGAGGCGGTTTTGAAGCTGGTGTTCCTGTATTATTCCAATCAATGCCGGACTGGCATCCTGCTTATCTCACAGCTGTGGATTGAATCAAAGTAAGAAACCGTGATTGCATTTACAGGATTCGTTACGTGCTTTTCTTAAGCTTCTACCTGCGTTGCGGCTTTTTGTTTTTCGTTCAGCGACCAGGTAAGAGAAACATCCTGTTGGAAGATCTTCCTGGCTAACAAAACACAGCCCAACAACACGGCCACGCTTATATATCCCAGCCACTCATAACGAAAAATTTCTCCTTTAGATCCTTTGATTACAATAAGTCCGGCAATCAGTGAGGCTGCACTGGTACCCAGTTGTTGTATGCTGCTGTTAAAGCTCATAAAACTTCCCCGTTTCTGTGGTTCTACCACATGGCTGATCATAGCCTGTGCGGTTACACCCCTGCCGGTTGACAGTATAAACCATACAGCAAAAAAAACAAGAACAAACGAAAAATGTATTGGTGGCAATGAGGTAAGAATGATCACAAGTGGTAAGGATAATAAAACACAAATAATAAAAACTTTTAGTTTCCCGTATTTGTCGGCCAACCTTCCCAGGATGTTAGCCGCAAAAAAGGCAGCTATTCCACCAACCAGGTAGATCATAGGCGTTTGAGATTTAGAATAACCATTATTAAACTCCATATAAGGATTGATAAATGGAATTATAAAAAAATGCCCCATCATAATCATACCGGAAAACAGCAGGGCCATACGTTGAACAGGGTTCTTTAAAACATCTTTCAAAACATCCAGCTTTTTACCACCATCATTTTCATTCATTTCTATGTGAGCAGTTTGTACCGGAACATAGTTTTTTATGAGAGGCAGCAACAAAAAACCTAAGCCACCAACTAATATAAATGGAGCATGCCAGGAGATAGCGTTGGCAAGGTAAAGCGCAAAGGGTACTCCTATGGTAGAGGCTATTGAAAAAGCAGACATAACAGCTCCCATTGCTGCTCCCCTTTTTTCATACGGAAAAGCGTCAGCAATAATGGCCAGCACCTGTGCTCCTATTAATCCACCAAACGTTCCGGCCAATAAGCGTGAAGCCAGCAATAAATAGTAGGTTGGTGCAAAACCACAAGCAAGTGTGCCCATCAAAAAACCGGTATAACCAATCAGCAATATTTTTTTCCTGTCGTACCGGTCAACAAAAAAAGCTGCAATAAAACCAGAAGTACCAGCACTTAAGGTATATGCGGCTACCAATAAGGTAAATTGTTGCGGGGATATATTAAAATATGGCATCAGGTAGTTACCCAATGGCATCATGATCATAAAATCAAGGATATGCGTAAAGTTGATAGATGCCAGCAACACCAGTAAAACCCTTTCCTTCTTCATGGCGCAAATATCGTATTAAGTAAAACCTTAAGGGCTACCAAAAAAGGTTAGTTAAAACCGGTGGTCTTTTTTTAACATTACCAGGTTTATGTTCATAACACCGATGTTCCGGTTATTTCTCCTGCATTTCCACGATGCCCGACCAGCCTTCCGGGCTTTGTGTATTCATTAGATTTTCTGCTTTTTTATAAAAAAATTCTGCAGTACCGTCGGCCGGATGTAATGATAGAATTTCATGGAAGGCAATCTTAGCCTTTACAAAAGACCGGTTTACATAGTTCATCATTCCTTCATTGAACAAGTGAAGGGTAGACTGTTTTTTTTCAAAATCATCAGGCTCATTGCCACTAAAACATTCATAAATTCCTAATAACTCTACTTTCCCTTTTAATTGAACCAGGCCGAGGTACCTGAATTGGAAATCCTCTTTATTAGACAATTGCTGATAGCTGGCATCGCTTATTATAATTCCGGCTTTATAATATTTTGTAAGACTTTCTAACCTGGATGCTGTATTTACGGTATCTGAAATAGTTGTTGCATCAAGCCTGTTATGATCGCCTGTAATACCCAGAACCAGGGGGCCGGAATGCATACCGATACCAATTTGTATGGGTCGCTGACCTGCCAATCTTCTTTGTTCATTTAAATCGCTTAAAACAAACTGCATTTCTATAGCTGCCCGCACTGCATCTTCTGCTTTGCCAGGAAATATGGCCATGATGGCATCGCCCAGGTACTGGTTGATGAATCCATTGTTCTTTCTTATGACAGGCCCCATACGTTCGTTGAAAGAACAAACAAACCGGAAGTTTTCTTCAGGTGTCATTTTTTCTGATAATGTGGTGTAATCCCTGATGTCAGAAAAAAGTACCGTTACAATTTTTTCTATATGGTCGCCCAGCCTCACATCTGTTATTACCTTGTGACCCAAGGAACCAATGAATTCATAAGGAACAAATTTGGCAGTTGCTTCGTATACATGCCTGAGGGCTTCTTCTCTTTCTTTAGCTTCCCGTATATTTTTTTCGTACAGCAATGCACTCTCTATGGAGCCAGACGATTGCAGGGCAAGTGTTGTTAATAACTTTAAGTCAGCAGCAGTATATTGGATAGGTTCATTGCTAGCCAAAATGATGGCGCCCATAACACGATGCTTTACTTTTAAAGCTGAATAAATTATTGATTGAACATGGGGCAAAATAATTCCAGCTTCAACCAGGGCAGTGGTGTCTGTAATGATCTCAGATAACCCGCTTATTACTATTTTGCTTAGTAATGGAACATGCCTGTTGATTTTTTCAGCATTAAAAAATTGTTGTCCTGTAGAAGTTACCACCTGTAGTTGCCTGTTTACATCATCCCATAATATCACGACTCCGTTGTCGGATCGAAGCACATGGCTTGCTTCATTTAAAGTGATGGAACAGATGGAAGGAGCATCAATGGTTTTTGCAAGCTTTTCCGAGAAATTAAAAATCAGGTTAATTTCCTGGTACAGGTTCAGCACTTCACTACCAAGCTTTTTTTTCTCACTTTCTTTTTGAAGTAGTTGACTCATCAGTCCGGCTAACAGTTCACTTTCTTTATCTCCTTTTACCCATCCTGAAACCTGGCTGTTGTGAAGTATTGGAAACTCAAACCGGTGTGACTGCTGCCTTTCGCCATAAATTATATTACTCTCATCATCCTCAATCCATACCTGGCAATTTAACCGTTCAATCAAAACTGCAAAGAGTAAAAAACCCTCTCCTTTTTTACCGAACATGTTATTTAAACTAATTCTTGCCATAATAATTAAACCAGATTGTCAATTATTCAACTCTAATACTTCCCTGGCCTTTTCCAATATTACTTCAGGGTCGAAGGGTTTGGTCATATACAGATCAGCACCTACCTCCTGGCCTTTTAACCTGTCAAGTTCCTGTCCCTTAGCAGTGAGCAACACAATAAAAACATGGAGGGACAGATCTTTTTTTACCCGTCTGCACACTTCCATGCCATTCATCTTCGGCATCATTACATCCAAAAAAACAAGTTGAGGTTTTTCGGCCTGAATGATTTCCAGGGCCTGCTCGCCATTTTCTGCGGTGAGAAAATTCACCCCCTCATCTTCCAGCTCTTCCAGGGTTTGCTCAATCAACATTCTTATATGCGCTTCATCATCAACTATCAAAAGTTTTTTTTCCATTTCCGTAGCATTAAATTTTTAAGTAGCGTTCGTGATATTACTGGTACATTAAGAAAACAACATTCTCTAATCCTTTTTCAAAGCGGAGGGTTTGTACAATTTCATTTTTCCCGGTTTGAACAGAATTAAGAATGATTATATCTGGTTGCGTAGCAATAGCTTTCTCCAACAATTCAGTGCCATCAGATTCAACAACATGATATCCTTTTGCCTGTAACACATCGGTCAATGACCTGACGGCAGCACTGTCTTCGTCAACCACCATAACTTTTTTCCTGGACTTACCCTGCTCAAGTAACATACCTACTTCTGTAAACAACTGTGTGGTATCTATTGGCTTGGTCAGGTAACGGTCTACGCCGATGCGGTAGCCTCTTGCCTTATCCTGAACAATTGATAAAACAATGATGGGTATGTCCATTGTTTGCGGATCATTTTTTAAAATAGCTGCAACGTCAAAGCCATTCATTTCCGGCATCATAACATCAAGAATGATTAAGTCGGGCCGGTTGTTCCGCACTTTTTCCAATGCCTCTTTGCCATTGCTTGCTTCATCTATCAAATACCCGGCTTCACTGAATTCCTGTTGCAAAAGTGAACGGATGGAATCATCATCATCCACGATCAATATTGTAGAATGGCCCCCGTTCATTTGAATTTTTGAATTAGCCATCTGTTCTTTTAATTGCTTTACCAACTCGTTCAGGTGTATGGGCTGAAGTGATTCTGATTTAATGATGGGGAGCGCAAAGGAAAATATACTGCCCTTCCCCACTTCACTATCCACCCAGATGCGACCACCATGGTGTTCAACAATCTCTTTACAAATGGGCAGGCCCAACCCCGTGCCCTTTGGTTTATCTGTAAGGGTATCGCCACCCACCTGTTTAAATTGTTCAAAGACAGCCTCATAATCCCCCGGGGCGATACCGATACCGGTGTCTTTAACCTGCACAATCAACTCATCTTTTTCCTGGTAAATAGAACAGGTGACGGAGCCTGCCTCCGTAAATTTTACAGCATTGGAAAGAAGGTTAATGATCACCTGGATGAGTTTATCCTTGTCGCCCGAAATATCCGGAAGGTTGTATTGAATATTTTTTTCGAGCGACAGCGTTTTCTGATCGAATAAAGAAGTAGTTGCAGCAATTGCTCTTTCCGCCACTTCGGGCAGGGAAACTTTTTCCATGTTCCACTCCATTTTACCCGCTTCAATCTTAGCCAGGTCCAGAACATCATTGATCAAATGGGTCAGGCGTTCTCCTTCTGCAATTACAACATTCAGGTTTTCTGAAATCTGGCTTATTGTTTTTTCAATCTTATTGTCTGTTTTATCTACAGCCGGGAATATTTTATCTTCCAACCTCTTCCGGATGATTTTTGTAAACCCAAGTACAGATGTGAGAGGTGTTCTTAATTCGTGGCTTACGGTAGAAAGAAAAGCACTTTTTGCTTCATTGGCTTTTTCAGCTGTTTTACTGGCTGCTTCGGCCTCCATCTTAGCCAATTGTACTTCTTCAAACAACTTGGCATTACGTAGGGCTACTCCCACTGAAGCAGCAATTGTTGACAACAAACGAAGATCATTTTCATCGAAACTGTTTTCATGTTCAGTACTCTGTACACTTAGTACACCAATGATCTCATCGCCAACCGGTATAGGCACACCCAGGTAGGAAGCAGCGGGAATCCCAATTTGCTGAACGCCCAGTTGTGCTCTTAATTCCTCCACATCCTTATTTATCAATAAGGGTTGTCCGTTACGTATGATCCTTGACGTGAGTCCCTCACCAAGTTTAATAGGAGTCATATTGTCGCCATACTGGTATGGAAAATAAATGGTTTGTGTTTTAGAATTCAGCATGGCCAGGTAAACAATATTGGCATTAAAAAGATCTTTCATCTGCTCACCCACCAGTTGTATAAGTTCATCCGGATTTAATTGGGTAGCCAGCGCTTTACTTACATTATTTACCGTACTTAATTCATTGGCCCGTTGTTTTGCTTCTGCCAGCAGGTGCGTTGTTTCATCAAACAACCGTGCATTTTCGAGTGCCACGCTCATACTGTTTGTAAGGGTAGTGAGCAGCCGAAGGTCAGAATCTGTAAATGCATTTTCCTTATCAACATTTTGAAGACTCACAGACCCTTTCACAACCTCGCCGACGATCATGGGCACAAAAAGAGCAGACCTAGGAGGCTGTCCGAAGCTGACACCGCTTCCGCCGAATTTTTTTGCTGTTTCTAAATAATTGGTGTTTATCAGTAAAGGCTCCTTTGATTGAATCAAATGCTTATTGGCCCATATAAACGGACGTGGTTCACTATAAATACGTTCCCCTTTTTCAAATACATAACGCCAGTGTTCCAGTCCTGCTTGAAGGTCGAAGGTGCGTATGAGCACCGAATGGGTATCAAACAATTGGCTGATACGATTACCAACCAGGTCGTAAATAGCCTGCATATCCATTTCCCGCACAAGGCCTTCCTGTACACTTGTAATGACACCCAGTTCTGCTGTTCGCTGCTCGGTTTCTTTTAATAAACGGGTTGTTTCATCAAACAGGCGGGCACTCTTTAACGCAACACTCATACTGTTAACCAGCGTAGTAAGTAAGTTGATATCAGATTCTGAAAAGGCATTTTCTGCATCAATATTTTGAAGACTGATAACACCTGTTACTTCACCACCAGCCATCATGGGAACATAAATCTGTGATTTGGGCATTTCCCCAATCAGGATCGGGTTGTCAAATACCCTGGTTGCCTCTTCTACACCGGTGTTGTGTAAGAGAATGTGCCCGGTTTCAATAACATGTTTCCTGAATCCCCGTGGTTCCCTTGCACCCAGAAGGGTTCTGTCGCCCTTTTCATAAGAATATTTGTCTTCAATTACATTCAACTGGTGGTCATACGTTACAATATCAATAACCTGGGCATTAAAAATCTCACGCATTTTTTCTCCTACCAGGTCATAGATCCCTTGCATATCCATCTGGGCCACCAGGCTTTCCTGTACACTGGTAATAACTGCCAGTTCTGCATTTCGCTGGCCGGTTTCTTTTAATAATCGATTTGTTTCATCAAATAATCTTGCGCTTTCCAATGCAACACTCATACTGTTAGCCAGGGTGGTCAGAAGGTTGACAGCTGAATCTGAAAAAGCATTTTCCCGGTCAAGATCCTGCAGGCTGATCATACCCTTTACTTCACCGCCAGAAATCATTGGAACAAAAACAGCGGATTTGGGTTGTTCTCCATAAATTACCGGGGTTCCAAATTCGCGGCATACCTCATCCAAGTTTTTATTGATACACATCAGCTGGCCGGTCTTAATCACATGTTTTCTAAAACCCTGCGGTTCCCATTTTCCAACCAGGGTGCGGTCACCCTTTTCATAAGAATAATGGTCTTCCATCAGGTTTGACTTACTATCGTAGGTTACAATATCAATTACCTGTGCATTAAAGATCTGCCTGATTTTTTCACCAACCATTTCATAAATACCTTGCATGTGCATTTCACTTACAAGACCCTCCTGTACGCTATTAATTACGGCCAGTTCTTCTACCCTATGACTTAATTCGGCCGTTCGTTCAGAAACTGTTTTTTCCAATGCCCTGTGTTTTTCATGCAACTGGCGGGTGCGCCAGCGAACCACCAGGTATATTATGGCCACTGTAATAATTGCATAGAGCAGGTAAGCCCACCAGGTGCGCCACCAGGGTGGCAGAATGCTGAATTCATAGACCGCTTCCTCACCTGCTTTCTGGTAAATGTTCATTGCCCTTACATGAAACCGGTATTTGCCATCAGGCAGGTTGGTATATTCTTTATAATAATTATTATCCCAACCTGACCATGCTTCTTCAAACCCCTCCAGCCAGGTTTGATACTGCGTTTTATCTTCCTGTTCAAAAAAAGGTGCAGCATATTCAAATCGTAAAGTGCTATTGTTAAATGCTATTGATGGAGCTTTAAAACTGCTATCATCTATACCTGTATTCAGCACTTCAGACCCGGCAGCAATATGCCGTAAAATAGTTTTAAAAGGAGCGTCATAGTTCTTGGTTATATTTTCGTCGAACCTGACCAATCCATCGGTTGTGCAGATCCATACAATGCCGTTATCTTCCGGGAAAATGGTTGCTACTGAACGGTCCCCAATAGGAAGCAGCGAGGTTTTGTCGATCCTGTATTTTCCATTTGGTTGCGGAATAGCCATAACGGTTTCTTTTCCAAACCGAACCCACACCCTGCCACCTTTATCCTCAACTATAAAAAACTCATCTTTTCCCCCACCGTTTTTGAAGTTTCCAAAAGTGGTATCGATTACAAATTTTTTGAGGGTCTCATCGTACCTGTAAATACATGAATCGGCCGGGAACCATGTAGCTCCTTTGATTTTATAAACATTACCCAATGCTGATTTAAGGCCCTGGTCTTCTCCAAACCTCTCTACTTTAAAATCATTGAGAACTACATCCCCATCCCGGTTAAACGACGGTTTGATTTTATAAGCGACACCACTTTGAGTTCCAGCCCAGATCGTTCCGTCTTTATTTTCCGAAAAAGTCCAAACCTGGTCCTCAAGGCCAGGAACTTCACCGGCAAACTGCCACTGCCCTGTTTTTTTTGTAAATATTTTGATGCCGGAACCACTGGCACCATAAAGCAGATTTGGAAATATGGAGGATTTAAACAGGCCAACCAACTGCATATCGCCACCTATAGAAGGTTGGATGGTGCTTACTTTTTTATTTTTAACTGCAAAAAGGCCATCGTTGGGTATAAGCAATGTATTTCCATCCTTAAGAAGTGCAAATGTCTGATTGGGTGGAACGCCGTTAATTGTTTCAAATTTCCCAGTTTCATTATTGAAGTTGAGCAGACCGTTTGTTGTACCCAGGTATAATTGATCCTCAAACCGTTCAATTGAAAGAGTAGCGGTATTGATACCTGACTGGTTGGTAAATTGCGTGAGAGGAGATGAGGTTTCCACTCTTGAAATACCATTGTCCATTGCCAGCCAAAGCGTGCCTTTTGTATCGGCATACACGGCATATACCGATTCATCCTGCAGGCCTACATCCCGGTTGATTAACCGTATAATTTTCCCATTGGAATTTATAACCACCAAACCTTTACCAGTGGTAGACAGCGCATAATTACCATCTTTTGTTGTTACGCCTTTATATAATGTGCCCGATTTAAGCAGTGGTGTAGCTTCTGATTGAAAGGCCTGAAATGATTTTCCATCAAACAGAAAAAGGCCACTATAAAACAAGCCGACCAGATATTGATTTTGACTTTTTGTTTTTTCGATGCCGGGGGCCGAATAAGGCAGCATGACCTGCATGCGTTCCTTTCCCAGAAATTCACTTCCCGGTATAAATTGGAGCGAATCGTTGACCAGTTTAAATAAGCCCAATCCCTGTTCATGAACATAATAATTATCGTCAAGATAAAATGCGTACATGAAGTTCGCCTTTGGCTTCCACACCTGTACCTGGTTATTTTCATTTAAGCGGAGTATCAGTTCACGGGACTGAAAATAAATTCCTTCGCTGGCAACATGTATTGTCCAGACATCAAAAAAATTACGGTATTGGGCAGGGACATACTGTAATAAAGATTTACCAATAGTCTGCCCGAGGCTGTCTCTTGTTAAATATCCAAAATCCCCGATTGCACCATAATAAATAGTTCCCTTTTTATCTTTTGCCATTGCCCTGGTAACTACGGGAATGTTTTTAAACATTACTTTACGCCATTTCACACCATCATATTCCAGTATGCCGTTTTGGATACCGAAGTACATGATACCCCTGTTATCTTCCATTACGCACCAGGTCTGGGGAAGAGCTTTGTAGTTTTTCGGATAATAATTTGTAATAAATGGCAGTCCCTTTTCAGATTCATTTTGTGCAATGGTTTTTATATGAACCACCAGTAAGACGGGAATAAGTACCAGGAATACTTTTCTTGTATTAAAGAAGCTGTTTATTGTGGTAGCCATTGGCAATGCAATTAGAAAGGTTACGATTCTTTACAAGCCGATTGGATATACAATGTCTTCCGGTAACTACGGGGTAAGAATTCAGGTGTTAAACAAGAAGGAAGAAATGAATGCTTTCTATAAATTTAATGTATTCATTTCATAAATGCTTTACTTAAGTATATTTTGCGGGAAGGTCAATGATTTTATAAGATTTTATCTGCATAGGACCTATAGAAAAAAACTGTAAATCCCGGTAAAAGTTATGGGAACATTGTGAGTAGAAAAAGAAGAAATGGTACCGGCAGACATAAAAATAAACAAGCCTCCAGGTGACTGAAAGACTAATTAGCAGCTACCTTTCCCGCATAGAGCATCTACTAATACTTTGAAATAATAATTATTAAACCCCATTGTAATCTACCTGTCGTGAAGTCTTTCAATTACATTTTGTTTATACAGGCGTCCAACAGGAATTTCCTTTGAATTTAACTGAACAGATAATCCATTGTAACCCGAAACTTTATTTAAGGAAATCATATAGGAACGATGGATACGCATAAACCTATGTTCAGATAGCAGGTTTTCCATAGCACTGATCGATTGTTTTACCATAAAGTGTTTTCCATCTGTTAAGAATACCATCACGTAATCTTTCCAGCTTTCGATATATTCAATTTCGTTCACAAATATCTTCTTCATATCCTTATCAACTTTCAGGTAAACAAAAGCAGCAGGGCCAGGCGTTTCACCAGGTACTGTTGCATTTGTTTCTTTCCCCATAAGGCGGTTTAATTTGATGATAGCTTTGAAAAATCTTTCAAATGAAACTGGTTTTACTAAATAATCAACGGCATCCAGTTCAAATCCATCAATTGCATATTCCCTATAAGCGGTAACGAAAATAACCTTTGGAGGATTCGGGAGATTTTTCAAAAATTCTGTGCCGAGAATACGGGGCATTTTAATATCAAGAAAAATAACATCGACTGATTTTTGCTGTAACACTCCCAAAGCCTCAATCGCATTTCTGCATTGACCCACAATTTCCAATCCTTTAATGGAAGAAATATATCTCGCCAAAATTTTCAAGGCTGGTGGTTCATCATCTATAAGGAGACAGCGAAGTTTCATATTCTTTGTATTGTGAGTTGATTACCGAAGAGTAAACGAGATTAGGTTCCCGTACTGAATCAGACAAATGAACCATCATTGAAACAACAAACATGTTTTCCTCGTTATTAATAGTTAATTCATGCTTCCCCTCATAAATAAACTGAAGGCGTTTCTTTACATTATTTATTCCAATACAATTAGAACCATGTTTAACCTCTATATTTTTACTATTAGCTATTTTACAAAAAAGCGTATGGTCTTTATTAACTAAAATGTCGACCTTAAGCCATGGTTTTTCTATTTGTTGAGAGGCGCCATGCTTAAAAGCGTTCTCCAAAAAAGGAAGCAACAACAATGGAGCGATGAATTTATCCTTGATTTCTCCACTAACACTCCACGATATTTCAATCCTGCTGCCATATCGTTCTTTTTCCAAATCAATATAATTTTTCATCACTTCTATTTCTTTTTCCAACTTCACTTTTTCCGTTTTGCAATTATTAAGCATGTAGCTAAGCAATGATGATAATTTTAAAATCAGTTCCGCAGTTTTTGGAGAGTTTTCTAGAGAAAAAGAATAAATATTATTTAGAGTATTAAAAAGGAAGTGGGGGTGTACCTGCGCTTTTAGTAACTGCAGTTCGGCTAGAACCTTCTCCTGTTGTACGTTTAACCACTCCCGTTGCTTGATGGTCCACAACTTAAAAAACTTTATAATCATTGGACTGGCAGCTGATGTTGTCATACATAAATAGCTATGAGCCTGGAGACCGGTTTGAGGTAT
>DASTMJ010000114.1:0-22840 GCA_035714205.1 Flavisolibacter sp.
TGCTGTATTGAAAGTTGATCATATGCTGCCTCCCTTTTCTTTTACTTCAACAATTGCATCAACAATATTTGGATAAGCACCGCAACGGCAAATATTCCCGCTCATATATTCCCTGATCTCTTCTTTTGAATTGGCATGCCCTTCACGTACGCAGGCAATGGCCGACATGATCTGCCCCGGGGTACAATAACCGCATTGAAACCCATCATGTTTAATAAAAGATAGTTGCATTGGATGTAAGGCATCATCTTTTGAAATACCCTCAATGGTAATAATGTTTTTACCATTTTGCATAACGGCAAGACTAAGACAGGACAAAACTCTTTTACCATCAATATGTACGGTGCAGGCACCGCATTGTCCATAGTCGCAACCTTTTTTAGATCCTGTAAGATGAAGTTGTTCACGCAAAAGATCAAGAACTGTTACACGGGGTTCAACAGCCAGTTTATGAACAACACCATTTACATTCAGTTCAACCGGAACTTTCTCAAAAAACCCGGCTGCTTCTTCATCTAACCCTTTTTCCGCTGCCTGAACAATAGCAACCGGGGTAACAGCAAGGGCTGCCAGTGCAGAGGTTTGTTTCAGGAAATTGCGACGGCCATTATGAAAGTCTTCCATTCCGGATGAAGATTTTTCTTTTTCCATAATCAGTTAATTAAATAGCGGGTAAATACATAGGTAATTTACTAATAGTTCATCGATTACCAGCCACTATTTAAATGAGAAAGCAGCAGATTTTGAAAGGGGTGTGCCGGCAATAAAAAAACCGGCAGATGACTACCGGTTTCGCATAGATAGGGTGTTTTTCTTTAGGGTTAGGAACGGTCGGACTAAAAATTTAGAAAAGAGGCGGATCATTTTCAAGGGCAATAATAAAATCACCAATAGAGCATAAGTCTGACCTGTTTTGACCAACTAAGTTTAATGGAACATAAAAATTTAAAAATGAGCTTTAAAAACTCATTTGAACTATAACAGATTAGGCATTTTAATTATTTCAGGCAAGCTCTTCCCTTACATTTTGTGGTCAGGCCAATTTTTTTACGGTTGTCACTTGTATCAATTACTGAGTACCCGGGTAACATTCAAAACAGGGAGACGAATTAAATGATCCCGATGCATATAAACAATCACAAATCATTTTACGATCGCCTGTAATTATATTTGAAAGCGCTTAATGAATACAATGACAATAAAAAAACTGCAACAAACCCTCCTGGTTTTGATGCTTATCTTTTATACAACCGTTTCTTCTTATGCCCAACATTCCGGGAATGAAATAAAAGTAATTGGTGCCATGAGGAATGTGATGTGGAAAGGACAACTTTACGGAACCATTCACCTGGACACCTTATCTGATAAACAAAATCTGTATGGTCTGGGACCAGTTGAATTTTTATCCGGCGAACTTCTGATAATTGACGGTAAATCATACAGATCATCTGTGTTGTCGGAGACCGAAATGAAGGTTGAAGAAACCTATGATGTAAAGGCCCCGTTTTTTGTTTATACAACAGTTGCAGGTTGGGATGAGCGATCTTTGCCTGACAGTATTCATTCCGGCAAAGACCTGGAAAGCTATCTCCACCAATTTTCACAGGATGTTAAGCGGCCCTTTGCATTTATGTTGAGCGGCACCGTTGATACGGCCACTATTCATGTTGTGAATTTACCCGGGGGCTCAACAGTAACTTCACCTGGGGAAGCGCACCAGGGACAAAAAAATTATGATTTACATAATGAGCAGGCAACGATCCTTGGTTTTTTCTCTACGGAACATAAGGCCGTTTTTACACACCACGATAGTTTTGTTCACATGCACCTCATCACAACCGACAAAAAGAAAATGGGCCATTTAGATAAAGTAAAATTTAAAAAAGGGGCAATGAAATTGTATTTGCCGGCATATAAAAAATGATGGAACCAAGAATAGAAATGGTACAGGAAAAAAAACTGGTAGGCAAAAGATTGCGGATGTCATTACAGGACAACAAAACAGGTGAGCTATGGAGAAGCCTTATGCCGGAACGTAAGAAAATTCAACATTCTGTCGGCACTGAACTTTATTCCCTGCAGGTATATGAGCCTCTTTATTTCAAGCATTTTAACCCGGCTGCTATATTTGAAAAATGGGCACTTGTTGAAGTGAACGATTTTGATAATGTACCCCCGGGAATGGAGACTTTTGTATTAACAGCTGGCTTGTATGCAGTTTTCATTCATAAAGGTTCCAATACAGACACTAAAACTTTTGAATACATTTTTACAGAATGGCTCCCCCGTTCCGGTTACGTTTTAGATAACCGCCCCCATTTTGAAATACTCGGCGAAAAATATAAGAATGCTGATCCTGACTCAGAAGAAGAAATATGGATCCCCATTCGGTCCATAAATCAGGGTTGATGTTTTTATCTCAACAAAAAAAACGTATCGGCTGATGATGGATAATGTTTAGTGCAGGATTTTTTTTAAATTCATTTACCGGGCTTTTTACACTTTATCAAACAAGGTTTATGAAAAAACTTATTTTCTTATTTCTGGCAGTATCATTTTGTGCTGGCGCCCATGGACAGGTAGTTAACACTTCACATCAAACCCAAAGCGGGGAAAAGGTATTACGTTTTGAATTTATGATACCACTCAGTAAACAGGAAGCATGGAATTTATTTACCACGGATAAAGAACTTGAAAAATGGATCGCACCAAAGGCACATATCGAACTCAAAAATGGTGGCTATATCCTTACCAACTACAACAAAGATAAAAGCCTTGCAGACACCAGTTCCATCAGGCTTGGAATCATCAATTATCTGGAAGGGCAATTATTAACCCTTAAAGTTGAATTGAATAATCATTTTTCAAAGAAGCTGCAGGAAGAAGATGTGAACCTGCAGGAACTGATCCAGTTTGAAGAAGTTGAACCAGGAAAAACAAAAATTGTTTCTTCCATGATTGGTTGGGGAAACGGGGATGATTGGAAAAAGACTTATAATTTTTTTGAAAAAGGAAACGAATGGAGCTATAAAGAGCTGCTGAAATTGTTCAATAACTAACGCTGTGCTGTAGTTGCAAAAAGCTCCATACATGATAAACAAAAAACCGGCAAAAGCCGGTCTTTTGTTTATTTGGATCCCAGTTCCGGTTTAAGGGTTAACAATTCCGACCACGAATGTGCCACACCTTCTTTTATGTGCTGGTTATAGGATGCCCAGGAACCGGCACCATTGTCTTTTTCATACCGCTCTTTCATGGGAGCCCTGAACCCTTTTTCCCGCTCTTTTAAACCCTGTTTATAACGGGTTACCAAAGCAAACTGGGGTTCACCTGAACTGCTGCTTTCATAAACGGCAACAGACTGCCCGCTGCTTTCCCAGGTTTTTTTGAGTTTTTTGATGATCTCTTCCATATCGGCATAATAACCAGGCTTATAATAAACATGGTTAATGGCAATTTTGTCACTGTAATCTGTAATAGCCACAGAACTCAGGTCGGCACGGTAAACTGAATACGATTCCGAACCTTTATCAGTTAAATGCGGCTGTACGGTCTGGTTCCAATCGGCATTATGTTCTGTACTGATGTCCCCCCTTTTATCAATTCCGTCCCAGGTTGTTGGACCCTCAACAATTTGATACCCGCCGGCATCGGGTCCCGAATTGATGGTAAAGACACGCCATTTGTAATCGCCGGTATGATACTTTTGTGCATGTGCCGCCAGTGCTTTTTCAAAAGCCTCAACTTTGTCGGGTTTGGGAAATACACGTGTAACTGAAACAACCGTTTTTTCCTGCGCAAGAACCATTAATGGCAATGCCATAAGGCCCAATAGTGACTTTCTCATGTTCGTAGTTTTTTAAGTTAAAAAATACTATGCTAAATACTATAGCCTTAAGAGAGTAGGAATAAGGTTTTGTAGGGAAGATAAAAGGTATCTGTATTAGTTAAGGTTTCGAAGATGCACTATTAAGATACTACTATTAATGATAACAGTTAAAACATTCTGAATTTACACCACCAGGCCTGGTGAGCAAACAAGTTTCTGAGAGTTTTCTTTAGTGTAGAGAACAACATAAATACCCGCAGTCATAAAAAAAGTTGCTGCAAAAAAGATCATGGGTTTTGCCCCTGGTTTTTAATAACTTCTTCAATGTGTTCAACAATAACCAGCTCAAGTTCTTCTTTCAAATCAATGAGCCAGGCAGGTAAATTGGTAAGGTCTGTAAATTCCCAGTTCTCTCCTGTTTGTTGCATCAGGAAATAATAAGTTGAAGAAACCGTCTTTACCGAGATATGATACCGTGTACCATTCACGGTAAAGATCCTGTTGAAATGAAAGATAAGCGACCTGCCTTCATTTGTTGGCAGGGACCTGGTGAAATAAGCCATGTTGGTTAACGGTTGGGTATGCAAGATTACATCAAACTCTTTAATAAAATTATTGGGAAATGCAACCAGATCAATGAAAATGTGCTAATGAAAAAAACATTGCTTTCCCGGCAATCTTCATCAAAAAATGGCTTATTTCTATGATGGTACAGAGTTTGCATCCTTACATCAAACGCTCATTATAAATCTACAACTCTGCCATAGAAAAAAACATTAGCATTCACCGCTACACCGCCATTTAGTATAAGAATAATAAACAGATAAAAGAAACGAATGATGATAGACGATTATGTACTTTATGCAGATGATGATGAAGATGACCGGTTCTTCCTTTCTTTATCCTTTGAAAAGAATGTGTTTGATAAACACCTTGAAGCGGTTTCATCAGGAAATGAACTTTTGAAATTTTTAGAAAATCACAAGGATCAGAAAGGTTTACCCTGTCTTATAATCCTGGATCAGAAAATGAATGGTTTACAGGGAGAAGAGGTGCTGGGCATTTTAAAGAATGACGACAGGTACAGGCACATCCCTGTTGTAATGTTTACTACATCTCATCATTTTAATAATACAGCTCTATTGGATGAATATGAAGTAGGCGTTGAAATAAAACCCGACATCCTTGAGGACTGGGAAACCATTGCTTTAAAACTACTGGAGCATTGCGAGGCGTTTAAAAATAAAACTAATAATTATTCTTAAGCCAGCTTTTAGCCTCTTCCAGGCTGTAAAAGCTTTTTACGATGTCGCATCCTGGTATATCATCCAAAGCTTCATCAATAGCTACCTGGCTTAAACCACTTTGACCATATACCCAGGCAACATACTTAACCCCGGTAGTTTTCATTTGTGGAAAACACCGGGTTCCTATCCAGTTAGCCAGGATGGTCCGGTTGCCCGTAATGGTGGAACTGTCATTTAATACTTTTTCAACTTCAAATTCTTTTACAAGTTCCAATAATAGTGAACACCCTTCCTTTACAGTGATCTCGGTCTGGTTGGCCCTCCATTCAGCACAGATCCATTTATGCTGAACATCGTATTCAATAGTTAAAAACTCTTCTGTCAACAGCCGTATCTTATGTTTTCTTTCTTCAAGATGTTGCTTTAATTCTTTTTCAAGTTCTATTTTATTGGGATTATCCATGGTTTTATACAGCTTAAATTTTTACTGGTAGCGTTTAATCAATAAAACCTCCCAATAACCAAGCCGTACAAAAGCTACCTGATAAAAACATGCCATTTCTGTTAAATCAACCAACAATGTTTATGAACAGGTAGTAAAGCCCCGGCCAACCTAATGAAGCCAAACTGGTAATGTAAAAACCCCTCAATGGAGGGGTCAGTATTTGTAGTTGGCATGTTTCCTATGGCTAAGGATAATTGGATGCCTTTGGTTTTAGATAGGTTTGGAAAATGGTTTTACCGGGTAAAGGACTTAGGCTTTCAAAAGGATAAAGAAAAAGAAGTTGACTGATATTGGATTTTGGTTTGGTTTTCCTTTGGATTGTTGGATAACTGGTCTTTCTTCAGGATTGGATTTGATTGATATAACTATCAATCAACTTCTGGTACAAATCTAGTGCGGCGGGCATGCCCCTGCAATAGACAAACTGCTTTTTTTGTATGAATGAATACGGGAAATAATAGGGTAATTATACTATTGTAACCATCGTAAAGAAATGGTGGTTCAGCAGGTAAGTTTGTTTGTCATTTATAAACAGCTCCTGCATGATTGTTGACTTAGTCTTAGTGATTCGTGTTCCACCTTGTGAGAGAATTGTTTTATTATAAACAAAACATGTCAATTGGGAAAGATAGGTCTAATGCCATTGATTTTAACTGGTTTCCATCCAACACTCACTCCAGGCACAAAAAAGCCCGGCAAGTAGTTACCGGGCTTTCTTCTATGGGCCTGATTAACCCATGCCCCTGTTGCCGCGACCAATGCTGCCCATGTCTTCACCCTTTCGTGATTGATCTTTGCTTTGATCCCGGTTGCCTTCACGGTTCCCGGCTCTCTGGCCACCATCGTTTTGTGCACCAGTTTGTGTAGTTTTTTGCTGTTTGTCAGCATTCCGGGTGTTATCCCGGTCGCTTTGTTGTTCACCCCGGTTTTTGCTTTTGTTAGCCATAACTGAGATTTTTAGTTACCCTTTTTTGCAGAAAAAATAATGCCATTTGAATGTAAAATCACTCTTGCCAGATCACCTGCTTAAATAAAAAAGCAAAACCAGGTTCACAAAATAAAACAGCAGCATCAGTATGGCATCAGCTGCCATAAGAAATTTTTTTCCAGGAGCCTTGTATGTAAAACCGGCTATGGCTATTGCCGTCATCACCAAACAGCTAAGAGCTGATATTAAGTGAATTTCAGAAGCATCTTTCAGTAAAACACCTTTGGTATAAAACAGGTCATCAATGGCTAGAATAAGGATATTAAAAATATTACTTCCCAATAGATTTCCTACGGCAAGATCAATGGAACCCATACGAACAGCAGCAATGGATACCGCAATTTCGGGTAAGGAAGTGGAGGCAGCTACAAAGAGGGTGCCTACAAACGATGCACCCAGTCCGGTTTGAAGTGCAATTTTATTTGCAAACTGCGGAATGAACAATGCTGCGCCTATGGTAATGAGGGCATAAAACATATAAAGACCAGCTATTTTTTTTAATGACGGTAGTTCTTTCCTTTCAACTGGCACTGCGTCTTCCACTTGCCTGGTTACCGTTTCAAACCGGTAAATAATTCTTATTGAAAACAGATAGATCACCACAAACACAAGACTCATGATTCCAATCCCGGGAAGAAGTACAATATCTTGCGGAAGAAATAAACCCATCCCGGCTAAAGCAATTAATATCATGGCGAGCGAAGCCGATAAAACATGCCGGGAAGAAGCGATAAAAAACAAATGTTTCCCCGGCGGTACAAAAAGGTCAAGTATAGCCAGTATGGCCAGGTTAATTGCACAACTTCCAAAGATATCTCCCGTGGCCAGGTCGGCAGAGCCCACAATAGCTGAAGAACTGATGCCAACTACCAATTCGGGTAATGATGTAACAGAGGCCATCAGGATCAATCCAATCCATGCTTTACCCAAACCGGTTCGTTCCGCAATAAGATCACCATAATAAGAAAGTTTTTTCCCGGCCAGGAAAATAATTACAGCGCAAATAATGAATCCGGCAAAACTTTCCATTGAACATTTAAATTAGAGAAAATATGAGATTACACGTTTCTTCTCTTTGATGCTATGGCAAACCAGGTTGTTGAACACTTACAGTTTTTTAGTTTCGGAAATCCTATTTTTATTTAAATCATTTGTATGCTACGATCTTTTATTGCAGGCATGGGCTTATATGTACCTGAAACAATCATTACCAACCAGCATCTTACCCGCTATATGGATACCAGCGACGAATGGATCCAGGAACGTACCGGCATCCGGGAAAGAAGGTATGCCCATCGCACGAAAGAAACCACTACTACTATGGCTGTGGAGGCTTCAAGGATTGCCATTGAAAGAGCTGGCCTGACTCCACAGGAAATAGACTTCATTGTTTTTGCCACCCTTTCACCCGATTATTATTTCCCCGGCTGCGGTGTGTTGTTGCAAAGAGCAATGGCAATGAAAGAAATTGGTGCGCTTGATGTACGCAACCAATGCAGTGGTTTTATTTATGCTTTAAGTGTGGCCGACCAGTTTATTAAGACCGGCATGTATAAAAACATACTGGTGGTGGGCAGCGAAAAACACTCTTTTGGTTTGGACATGTCTACCCGCGGCAGAAATATTTCGGTGATATTTGGCGATGGTGCTGGTGCTGTTGTGTTGCAGGCAACCGGTGATGAGGGAAGAGGTATCCTTAGTACACATTTACATAGCGACGGTGCAGATGCGGAAGTGCTGGCCATGTACAATCCCGGCACCCATGCCAATCATTGGAAAGAAGGGCTGGCAGATTTTGATGAGGCGGAAGTAGCAGAAATGTTTATGAGTCATAGAATGATCGACAAAGCACAGTTATTCCCAAATATGGACGGACAGGCCGTATTTAAAAAAGCAGTGGTGAAATTTCCGGAGGTGATCATGGAAGCACTGGATAAAAACAGCTTCACGCCTGCCGATCTTAAACTTTTGGTGCCGCACCAGGCCAACCTTCGCATCAGCCAGTTTATACAACAAAAATTAAAACTGCGTGATGACCAGGTATACAACAATATCCAGCGTTATGGAAATACTACGGCTGCTTCTGTTCCCATAGCTTTATGCGAAGCCTGGCAGGAAGGCAGGTTCAATAAAGGAGATCTTGTTTGCCTGGCTGCTTTTGGGAGCGGCTTTACATGGGCCAGTGCGTTATTAAAAGTATAACTGGCAATACCACAAACTGTTTGCCTGTAACAATTGTACGGCGCTATACTTTCAGGTAAAAGCCGCTGTCGTTTCCGTCAAAGGTTTACCATAGACCTGAATCCCATTCCATAATTGAATAATTTTATCAAACCAAAAAAACCAACTATGCCACTAACAAACGTTTACCTCAATTTTAATGGCAACTGCGAAGAAGCCTTCAATTTTTACAAATCAGTTTTCGGCGGTGAATTTAATTACGTGGGACGATTTAAGGATATGCCACCACAGGAAGGCATGCCACCCTTGTCCAACGAAATGGGAAACCAAATCATGCATATATCCCTGCCTACCAGCAAAGAAACCACGATCATGGGTAGCGATACAGGTGGTTGGGGGCCTCCATTTGTACAGGGTAATAATTTTTCTATTTCCATTACAACCGCCACTAAGGAAGAAGCAGATAAATTATTCAACGGCTTGTCAGCGGGTGGAAATATAACCATGCCCATGGCTGATGCCTTCTGGGGAGATTATTTTGGTATGTTCACAGATAAGTTTGGAGTTAACTGGATGGTTAGTTTTAATGCCGGATATAAAATATAACATACTCCGGATTGTTGTTACCAGGTATAAAACATCATCAAACCTGGTAACAACATCAGGCAGTTACAGGTCTGTCTCTGCACTGATCACAGATCCCTGCGGTGTATAACGGATGTAAACTGATACAAAATAAGACGATACCCTGAATACGGTTTTTGATAAAAACACACCATGATCAATATACCAGGTTGTGATCCCATACCTGTTGAATTGATCATAATAGGTGGTTATCATCAGGTTCTTCCAGCTGGTTTGAACAGCAGGCGGCACCTTTTGAATTTCTACGGGACTTGCCTGGGCCTTTATTTCTGTATGCATAACAAGGCCTGCGGTCAGAAGGAACAAAAAGAAAAGAATTTTTTTCATACGCCGTTACGTTTAATTGTTTTAATCAAATATAACCCCCTTAAAAATTACGTTTACACGGCAGGGTTAAAATTGTTGCAGGCGGCGCTAATCAATTCCGGGCGGCACAGGGATTGCCACTCCAGTTCACACGAACTTAATATTCAGTTAACAACAGGTTTACATACGACTCTGAAATTTGTATTCTTCATTAGCAGTTTTACAACACGGCCCGGGTTTCTGCTTCAGGCCCTGTTCATAGAAAGAATTTAGTTTCCATCTGTTTCACCGCTGTTTCCACAGCGGTTTTTCTTTTACCAGGGGTAGTATAATTTCATACGGTTGCAGGTTGAAATTCGTACCGGTTTTTGTGTCGGAATGTCCGGGACCAGGTGGTCAGCATACTAATCGGCTTTCAGGTCCACATCAATATCACCCTCTTCTTTCTTCGTTTTTTTGTAGTCTTCATTCAATTGTTTTTCTAGATCCCTTTTGTCTTTTTGATTTCGAATAATGATAAAAGCCAGTAAACTCACCACTACTAAAATACCCAGTGCATACAGAATGGGGTTGTCCATATAATGATTTAATACTTTACTGTAAGACAATGAAAATGCTTAAACCGTTTTCTTTTGTTATGTCTTTATAATCAATTTATTTTCAACCCTGCCAAAATATTATTAACAGAACTGTACAAAAATCATTGTTAGCCAGGCAAAATGGCATTTCCTTTGAAAAGCTTTTTTGTCGTACGCCACTAATCCCTGCCCTTGAACTAAAAAATAAACTCTCATCAAAAACCTTTTGTATGCAAAGGGAGCAGGAACAAAACAAAGCAGAACAACAAGCCACAGTGGTAAACCGGTTTGAATCCGATACAAAAAAACTGGTTCGTAAGCACCTGGCAGATCCCAACCACGTAATAACAGAAGAAGAGATGCGCAATATAAGGGTAGGATTAACCCCGCCCCCGGAGCGGCCATTGTTTATCAGGTAAAACTGGTTTTTAACGGGCTACCTTAGTGACCGGCAAATGGTCCCATTTTTTGTGTGCCCGGTTTACTGAAAAATTGACAAAGGATCACTTCAACCCGGTTAGCGGGCGTTAAAGCTGGTGCTATATTCCCTACTTAACCTGTTTTGCAAAGGGATGTCCCGGATATGTTCCGCATATGTCCCATATATCTACCGGTATTGAGCCGGATTTATAAGAGGCGGGACATTAGGGGGTAAACACCTGCCCTGCAATGGTGTAATCACCCTTGTTATAAGTTTCTTCTGAAACTATTTTGCATGCAATAATAAAATCAATCCTATGGCTAAATTAATTGGCCCCTGGGGCTTCACCGGCAGTCTTGGTGGCATAACTGCCTATACCCTAAGGGAAAGTGACAAAATTATTTTAAGAACTACATGGGGGCCTTCCTCCCATGACATTGCCACCAAACCAGCTTACGATATTACCCGCCGCAACAACCGTGAATTTGGCGGACGCTCCACGGCGGCAAAATGGATACGAAGGTCTATTCAACCATTACATGCTGTAATCAATTTTAATAGTTCCGGACCACTTACTGCATTGCTCAAACCTATCCAGGAGTTGGACACCGAAAGTGAATTTGGGAAAAGACATGTATTGCTTTCAAAACGACCTTTTCTTTTGGAAGGATTTAATTTCAATACCCGTTATTTCTTTGATAGTGTAATTCGTAACTCCGTTAAGGCCGCAGTTTCCAAAACAGTGCCGGAGGCCTCAGTGGCCTTCCCGGAACTGCTGCCCGGAATTAATTTTTTTCCTCCGGAATCCTATTCCTGTTACAGGCTGGTGGTGGTTCTTGGCCTGGTGCCGGATGTTTATTATAAAAACGAAATGTACCGGCCCGATAATGTCTATACTAACCATTTCCCCGTTCAGTCCCGGTCTGACTGGTATACAGTGGCAAAAGGTTCACCCAGCCTTAATTTTGAGCTGCGCCTGCCCACTAACCTTGCTCGTGAAGATTACAGCCTGGTGTTATCGGCAGGAGTTGAAATGGGTACAACTCCAGGAAGTACAGGAGCTGTACGCTATCATGGTTGCGGGAAAATTATTATGGTACGATAGTTTGTAGAAATCTGAATCCAGGTACTGTTGGTATTACAATACTTAAACTGATGGATGTTGCCGGCTGTACCCGCCGTTTATCCAAACCAGGAAACCGCCCGGGTAAATACACGGGGCTTTAAAAACTAAAAAGAGCGATTTTGGCGGAACTACATCAGAAAACCAACGAGGCTTAAACAAACTGTTGCAAAACGTGAAAATTATCTTTTTCAAATGAATACATCGAAAGAAGAAAATAAAAACGGGCACACCATTCAACAGAAATTTAATAACAGATGAATAGAAATAAAAAACAGTTATCATCCAAAGAACGGGAAGAACTACTCAACATATTGAAAGTTCGATTTGATAAAAACAGCAGGCGCCATAAAGGTGTGGACTGGGATAAACTGGTGGCCAAGCTGGAAACCAACCCAGGGAAACTCTGGTCCATCAATGAAATGGAAAAAACCGGGGGTGAGCCGGATGTTGCAGGTTATGACAAAGAGAGGAACGAATATATTTTTTATGATTGTTCAGCAGAAAGTCCGAATGGACGCCGAAGTCTTTGTTACGATAACGAGGCTTTGGAGTCAAGAAAAGAAAATAAACCCAGGTACAACGTTATAGATATGGCAACGGACATGGGTATTCAGCTTTTAACGGAAGAACAATACCGGGAGTTGCAGAAACTTGGAGCATTCGATACAAAAACTTCGAGCTGGATACAAACCCCACCTGCCATAAGAGAACGTGGCGGTGCCCTTTTTTGTGATCGGCGGTATGACCATGTTTTTGTATACCACAACGGTGCAGAGTCTTATTATGCAGCAAGGGGATTCCGTGGCTCCCTGAGGGTATAAGAATGTAAGCCTGTCTGAAATAAAACCAATTTGCCCATAATGCGCAGAGATCAAAAACAAAAAGAAAAGAGAAGACCCTGTGAGTTGTTGATTACCTTAAACCTATAAACCTGATCCTTTTTGACTGAAACTTTTCTGATCCTGGTAGCCGTGCTGCTGCGCATTTTTTCAAATCCATTGGCAAATGTTTTTCAAAAACAACTCACCACAAAAGGAAATCATCCCTTACTGGTAAATTTTCTAACCTATCTTCTTTTATCTGTTGCCTGCTTGTTTTTTGCAACCACTGTACCCTGGAGTGAATTGCCACAACAATTCTGGGTTTATGCGGTTTTGGGAGGCATTGTAGGTGCTTTAGGAAATGGCTTCTTAGTAAAAGCCCTGCAAAAAGGAGATCTTTCGGTGCTTGGACCCATCAATTCCTACAAGTCGGTTGTTGGAATAATAGCCGGCATTTTTTTGCTTGGTGAATTTCCAAACCTTTGGGGCATACTGGGAATTGTATTAATTATTTACGGAAGTTATTTTGTGCTGGACACCACCAAAGAGAGGTTTTCGATTGCCCTGTTGAAGAAGAGCGAAATTCAGTTCCGCCTGTGGGCCATGATATTAACTGCTGTGGAAGCCGTATTTGTAAAGAAGGTCATTGTAGCCTCATCTACAACCACAGCTTTTATGACCTGGTGTTATTCTGGGGCTTTCTTTTCCTTTGTATTGTTGTTTATATATAAACCGGACTTCCTCAAGGAAATAAAAAAAACAGACCGCGTGGATGTCTATAAATATATTTTCCTTGTCATTTGCATAGGCATCATGCAGCTTACTACCAATTATGCAATTGAACATATGGATGTTGGATATGCTTTATCGCTTTTCCAGCTTTCAACAATTATCAGTGTATTTTTCGGGTACCGCTTTTTCCAGGAACAGGATATTCGCAAAAAACTTGTCGGTTCCGCTATTATGATCATAGGCTCTGTTGTCATCATAGTTTTGAGGAACAATTAAACACCGGGGGGCGGATAAATTCATTGCTGTGTTCTTCCAGGATCCGTCATACAGTTTTTAGACGGTTTAACAATCCTGTTCTTCCTTTCAGCAATCCCTTTCTTCCAAGTCCGGGCAAACTCAATAGTTTTGTAACAGGATTTATAAACCAAAAAAATGCTTTTTGTTGCTGGCATAGGCATATCCTTCTTTCTTGATTTTTTATTGATCAGCAAGAAAGGAAAGACGCTGGCTGATAACATTCTTGCCTGCTGGCTTTTTATTATAGGGATTCATTTGTTGTTTTTTTACCTGTACTATACTGGACTTTACTTTGAACACCCCTGGTTAATGGGCATAGACATTCCGCTTCCCCTTTTACATGGTCCTTTCCTGTTTTTGTATACGGCAGCTCTTACCAACCGGCTTCCCGGCAGGAAGTACTTCGCACTGCTGCATTTTGTCCCGGCCCTGCTTTGTTATCTATACCTGGTTACATTTTTTATGTTGCCCCCGGATCAAAAGATCTTTGTATACCAGAACAAGGGAGTCGGGTTTGAAACGTTTATGACCATTAAACTATGGGCTATCATTATTTCAGGTATAGTATATGTTGGCTGCACCCATATTTTATTGGGGAAACACAGGTCTGCCATTCTTAATGAGTATTCCTATACCGATAAAATCAATTTAAAATGGATGCAATACCTGGTGTATGGAATAGCCGCCATCTGGTTGATTGTAATAGCAGGCACTGATGAATTAACCTTTGTTGCCGTTGTGTTATTTGTTCTTTTTATAGGATATTTTGGTATTAAACAGGTTGGCATCTTTAATCATCCCCTGCCCTTGCTGCCCGCAAATGCGGGTACAAACTATGGTCACAAAGATCCCGTCCTGGTTACCCAACTGCAAGAAGTTTTACCTATACAACATAAAGAAATAATTGAACCAGCGGCTGAACCGCCAGGACAAACAATGCTGCCCGTCGATATGACCAGTGTCGAAAATGAAAGTTCAGTAAAAACCGTAACTGCTTTGATACCGGAAGATCTGAGTAGTGATAAAAAGAAATATTCCAAATCAGGGCTCAGTGGGACAATGGCTGAACAATTGCACAAACAGCTTACCAACCTTATGGAAGCTGAAAAGTTATATACAGAGAGTGAATTATCGCTTTCCGACCTGGCCCGGCGACTAAACACACATCCCAATTATCTTTCGCAGGTGATCAATGAAAAGGAGGGAAAAAATCTTTACGACTATGTCAATACACTGCGTATTGAGGAATTTATAAAACTGGTGTCACAGCCTCATAATCAAAACCTAACCCTCCTTTCCCTTGCTTATGAATGTGGATTTAATTCAAAGTCATCGTTCAACCGGTACTTTAAAAAAACAACAGGACAGTCCCCATCTGAATATTTAAAGCAATTACATCCTGAAGCCGTTCCGGAATAAACCCATCAACAGTTCAATTAACATAGTTTTAAAACCGGCATCCCGGTAAAGAAGTTTTTCATACTAAAGAATTTATTCAGGCCATAAATCTTTAATAGGTGCTTCCTTTCACTCACGGGCCTGTGCAAACGTGCCAACTTACAAGGAAGGGCGACTTGTGTACGTGTTTTAAGAAGTTTTGCATTCAATTAAACCAACTTACAATGAAACCAAAATCAATTTTAATGGCCCTGGCCATTGTTGCCGGATTTGCCTTTGCCGGCTGTGAAAAAGAGATCGACCCCCGTGAGCCGGGCATGTTAGTTCCCAAAACCGTGGAGCAGGATCCGGCTCTATCATCCATTTCTGTAAACGGCACAACACTTCATGCCGAAACGTTCGGAAACCCGGACAGTGCTATCATCATCGTATTGCACGGGGGACCCGGGGGTGATTACCGCTCCCTGCTGAAATGCAGGGCTTTTGCCGATAACGGTTATTTTGTTGTATTCTACGACCAGAGAGGCAGTGGCCTGTCTAAAAGACATGAGAAAAGCATTTACAGTATACAGTTAATGCTGGACGACCTCACTGCAGTGATTCAGCATTACCAAAACTCGGCCGGTCAAAAAGTTTTTCTGCTGGGCCATTCCTGGGGAGCTATGCTGGCTACAGCCTACATCAATACATATCCCACAAGGGTGCAGGGTGTGATACTGGCCGAGCCGGGAGGTTTTATATGGAATGATGCAAAAGAATATATCAGCAGGGCCAATAACATCAATCTCCTCTCCGAAGAAACAAATGATGCGATTTTCTTTGACCAGGTTTTCACCGGGAAAGAAAGTGAACATGAAATTGTGGATTATAAAATGCAGCTGATGTCAGCAAAGGAAAACGCAAAAAACAATAGAATAGGTAATGCAGGTCACTACCCTTTCTGGCGCAGCGGTGCCATAGTTGCAAAAGCGCTTTTTGAAATAGCTGACAGGGATGGGTTTAACTGGACCACAAACCTGGGAAGCTTTACTACTAAGGTTTTATTTACCTATAGTGAACTCAATACTGCCTATGGGTTGCAACATGCCCGTTTGGTATCTGCCCCTTACCCCAATGTTCAAATGGAAAAGATCCCGGGCACAGGGCATGAAATCCTGTTTTTCGGGTGGGATGCGTTTTACCCTGTAGCCTTAGCATACTTAAACCAATTAAAATAATATTGAAATGAAAAATAATTCAATTATCATCTTATTACTACTCATTTTCATTGTTCCAAAACCTGGTAATGCTCAAACCGTTAACTGGACGAGTTTCGGGAATGGATTGAAACACATCATCAACCTGAATGCAGGTTTTGATAACAGTGCCACAATTGGAATCGGGTACGGCCAAAAATTAAACACATCCTTCCCGCTATTGTTAAGCGTTGAATACTCCGCACCTGCCGGCAAAACAATCTTTGATGATTTTAAAACAAAGCTGGGTGGCCAGGCAGAAGTAGTAAAGGCAGGCAGGTTTTCCGCGACTGTAAAAGCCTATGGCATCTTCAGGCGGAATGAATCTGATTATGTGAGACTGCTCAACTTTGGAAGTGAATTTTCTACCGTTATGGGTTATTATAAATCCTCGTGGCATGCAGCCGGTGAACTGGGCTTTGACAAAGCCATAATCACTCATGTTCAACATAAGGACATCATGAAAGAATCTTACCCGGGAATAAAAGATGGATGGTACATGCCCACAGGTGGCAATTTCTTTTATGGCATTCAAACGGGTAAGTCATTTAAAAATAATGATGTTTATATCAGGATTGGTAAAACCGTGGCCCAGGACCTGAAAAATAAAGCAACTATTCCCTTGTATTTTCAGCTGGGTGTAAACGGCCGGTTTTAATTTCATGAAATAAGTAACCGTCATTTTATCTTTATGCAGGTAAGTTTAACAGGGCCGCTCATTTCATTACATAGTTTCGGATAGCCCTTACCGCTATTTGTCAATTTAAAAGATTGGATAACAAATAATGAAACAAGTTAAGAAACTGGAAGCCCTGTTAAACGAGCTTGAAAACAAAATTTCTGATTATGAATATGGCGACCCTGCGATCTCAAAAGGTTCGGTGGGTTGGCACATTGAACATTCTTTATTGACCCTGAACCTGGTTATTGATGTACTAAAAAAATCAAACCCCGATCAGTATAGATGGACATTCAATTTAAAACGTTCTTATGTAGTTCTTTTGGGTAGAATTCCAAGGGGAAAAATAAAAGCACCGGCCCCGGTTCGGCCATCTGCCGGCTATAACCTTACTTCGCTCCTGGAACATATTAAACTCTCCAAAGACAAAATAAAAAGCCTTAAGGGTTTACAACCGAATCATTTCTTTAAACACCCTTTTTTAGGCAACATGAATTACAGGCAAACTGTAAAATTCCTGCAAATTCATACCAGTCATCACCTCGGTATCATAAGCGATATAATCAAAAACAAAACAGCATCCTGAACAAACAACAGTCATAACACAAAAGCTTTGAGATGTCCCGGTGAATAAATATTATATTTAGAAAAACATCAATTATTGAGAAGGTATCATAAAACGAGGCAAAAGGTACATACCCTTTTGCATCCTGAATTAGGTGATACACACTGGGACAGGGCCTTCAATGCATTTATCATTGTACTGATCCTGCTGAATGTTGCTGCCGTAATGCTTGAAACCGTTGCCTCTATTTACAGTGATCACAAAAAACTCTTTCACTATTTTGATGTTGTTTCTGTAATCATTTTTTCAGCAGAATATGTTTTACGGGTTTGGAGCAGCCCGCATGAAACAAAATATCACCATTGGTTTTACGGAAGATTAAAATACATGGCTTCTCCCGGGGCCATTATTGACCTCCTGGCCATACTGCCTTTTTATTTACATGTGTTTATTGGCTTTGACCTGAGAATGCTCAGGATACTCCGCTTATTCAGGTTCCTTCGTTTGTTCAGGCTTACCGCCTATATGAAAGCCACCAAGCTGATTGTAAATGTTTTCAGATCCACCTCAAGCCTGTTGCTATTAAGTCTTTTGATGGTGATAACACTCATTATCATTTCTTCAAGCATCGTTTACTTTGCTGAACATACGGCACAACCCGGGGTATTCACAAGCATTCCCGGTACATTATGGTGGAGTGTTATAACACTTACAACAGTGGGTTATGGCGATATGATACCCATAACTGTGTTAGGTAAACTTTTTACTTCGGTCATCCTGTTTACCGGTGTTGCTTTATTTGCCTTACCTGCCGGTATTCTGACAGCCGGTTTTTTAGAACAATCCAAAAAACAAAAGTCAACAAGGGATAAGAACATCTGTCCGCACTGCCATATGTCATTGGATACTGAACCTGCCGGTCATAACCATTAAAACCAGGAAAAAATTTCATTACCTATAATGGCGTATATTTTATTAAAATTGGCAGTTCAACATGTTCAAAAAACTATTCTTCACCAAACCAAAACTTAAAATGAAAAAGGTAGCGATAATGGCCCTGTCATTTGCAATAACAGGTTGCAACCAACAAGAAATAGATACAAAAGCCGAAGGCGAAAAAATTATGCAGTTGAGCAGGGAATGGTCTGCGGCAGCTGCAACAGGAGATGTAGAAAAAACCGTTTCTTACTGGGCAGATGATGCTGTGCTGATGTCAGAGGGCATGCCACCACTTGAAGGGAAAAAAGCTATACGGCAAATGGTTGAAGAAAGTTTTAAGATCCCGGGATTTCGTATCAACTGGCAGCCACAGCGTGTTGAGGTTTCAAAAAGCGGTGATATGGCCTATATCATAGAAGATTCCCAGGTATCATACCCCGACTCAACCGGCAAATCCATGACCCAAAAAAACAAGGCGGTAAGTATCTGGCGTAAACAAGCTGATGGCTCCTGGAAGAATGTTGTAGACATTTCCACACCTTTGCCGGCGCAGGGCAACTAAAAACCTGTGCGTTTAGAGTAGAATCATCCGGTACCAGGAAGCCATTTCACCAGGTGTCGCAATCAGCTCCCTAAAATGCCGCAATTCGCTTCGCCGTTTTAGTTCATCTGGTTTAGGTTTGTATAAATATCGGGATGGTGCTAACATTTAAGTCTTTTTTGTTTCTTACAATGCTTTATATATGCTCCTGCAGCAATTCTAAAAACCATACTATGCTTCCAACTGAAGAAAAGAACCTGACCCGGCAAGAAAGCATAAAGGGTTATGCGCCGGTCAATGGCATCAACATGTATTATGAGATCCATGGTGAGGGTGAACCCCTGGTTTTGATCCATGGTGGTGGTTCTACCATTCAAACTACATTTGGCCGCATACTTCCCTTGCTTGCTATGAATAACAAAGTGATTGCTGTGGAATTGCAGGGCCATGGACATACAAATGACAGGGACGCACCTGAAAGCTTTGAGCAGGATGCCAAAGATGTAGCTGCCTTATTAGGTCACCTCCGGATTTCGAAAGCCTCTGTGTTTGGTTTTAGTAATGGAGGTAATACGGCTATACAACTGGTTACCCGTTTTCCCGGAATAGCAGACAAACTCATACTGGCTTCAGCATTTTATAAAAGAGAAGGGATGATTCCCGGCTTTTTTGAAGGCATGAAAGAGGCAACATTAGATGTTATGCCGCGTGTATTAAAAGATGCATTCCTGGAGATCAATCCGGATAGTAATAAACTACAGGCGATGTTCAACAAAGACAAAGCACGGATGTTGGAATTTAAGGACTGGGAAGATGAATTATTACGTTCCATAAAAATACCCACGCTGATCATCAGCAGCGACCATGATGTTATTCTACCTGCGCATGCAGTTACTATGTCAACATTAATTGCCAATTCCAGCCTGGCCATTCTTCCCGGGCTGCATGGAGCTTATATAGGTGTAGCTGAAGTGCCGGAAACCGGGGGAAAGATCATTGAGCTGACAGCTGAGCTGATCAACCATTTTTTGAACAGTGAAGACCGTCGATAATTTATTTTAACACCAAACAATAGCCATATAACGTGGTATGCAGAACAGCAGAACAGTTGTAACGGTATTAAACATAAGATAAAGCATATCCTAAAACAGCACCACCAATTACAATAAAAGCGGTATTGATCTTTTTGAAACAGAAGGTAATGCCAAAGCTGGCTGCCGCAATCAGAACTGTTCGCCAGTCCAGCAAGGTTTCAGCGCTCATTTCTATCAACACTGCAAGTATCAGGGCTATAGAAGCCACGTTGACCGTGTCTAAAAAGGCTCCCATTATTTTAGATCTGCGAAGTTTTGGTATCAATGGATTCAGCAGGGCCACAAATACAAATGAAGGAAGAAAGATTCCAATGGTAGCAGCAACAGCACCTGCCGCCCCGCCTATTTGCCAGCCAATAAACGTAGCTGATGAAAACACCGGCCCGGGTGTGAACTGACCTACAGCGATAGCATCTACCAGTTGTTGTTTGGTAAGCCATCCCCTGCCAACCAGTTCTGCATCCAGAAAAGCAAATAACACATAACCGCTTCCGTAAAGTAGCGATCCGACTTTTAAAAAAACAAAAAAAAGTTTAGCCGCACTTCCATCGAAACCTGCAACAGCCATTTGCAATAAAGTAAAAGGGAAAAAGCCGTAGGTTAGTTTTCCGGCTGTCTGCATAACGTATAAAAAAACTCCTGTCAAACCTGCTCCAAAAAGAACAATAATTTCATTTACACCAGCCAGCGCTGCAAGAGCAGACAGCAGGCCTATAACAACCAGTTGCACTGATTTTAATGCTTTTCTGCCTAAAGAAATCATAGTAACAACTATCACAGCAATAATAGCTGGTTTTATTCCGTAAATAAAGGGCTGCACCCGTGGCAAATGTCCATACTGCTGGTAAGCCCATGCAAAAAGCGCAGTGATCAAAACGGCCGGAAAGATAAAACAACATCCTGCCACTACCAGTCCTCTCCACCCTGCCCTTTCCCGCCCGATATGCATGGTCATTTCCGTGGAATTGGGGCCGGGGATCAAATTGGTAGCACCCACAAGATCAAGAAAATGCTGGTGGTTCATCCATGCTCTTTTTCTTACCACTTCTTCTTCCATCATGGCTATATGTACGGCCGGACCGCCAAAACCTAATACACCTAACTTAAAAAACAGCTTCGCAATCCCGTATAGAGAAGTGCCCGGTTGCGCTACTGTTGCTGGTTTATTGCTCATGCATGCCAGGAATAAATTGTTATAAACATGGGAACACAACCGGCGAAGAAACTATAATTGAGTCAATATGCCATAAAAATAGCCCGCTCTGCATACAGAAGTGAAATAAAAGAAAAGGCAATGCTGGTATTTGCATCTATCTTAGTCTATGCTAAAAATTAAGTCCTGCTTTACAGGAAGATTTTATTTTACACTGGTTTTAAGTTTCTTTACTTCGTTCGGCTATGGCCAGAAAAATGATACGGTAACATATGTTGCCGCCACTAATAGTGCCACCATTTTATTTGATGCCTTCAGTAAAGATACCAAGCTGAAAAAAGGATGGGGCTTCTCAACGCTTATTGAGTTCAACGGAAAAAACATTTTATTTGATGCCGGCAGTAATGCTGATATTTTTAAGGAGAATGTCATCCGTTTAGGTATCGATCTTAAAAAAATTGACCTTGTCATAGTATCTCATGCACATTATGATCATTTGAATGGAATTGATTATTTACTCACTATAAATCCCAAGGTAAAAATCTATTTTCCCTATGATATTTTCTGGGGTGCACAAACGCTGTTTAATGCAACAGGACAGGACTCAACAGTTAAAGACTCCTTACCACCCGCACTTCGTTATTTTGATGGCAAATCAGATGTGTTTAAAGTTGAGCAATCCGGCGGCCGGTTTTTACATGCAAACATTGAATTTGTAAAAGAATCTACAGAAATCTTCCCGGGAATAAATTTGATAGCAACAAAGGCAAAATATATGGGATACTTTTCTACCTACCCCAAAAGTTTTACACCAGGAAACTTCAATGAAACCAAAGAGGATGTAAAACTTAATAATTTGCCGGAACTATCCCTGTCCTTAAAAACGCCTGCAGGCGAAGTTTTGTTTGTAGGCTGTTCTCATAGTGGTGTAGAAAATATTATCCGGGAATCTGTTACTCAAACCAATAACAAGGTAGATCTTGTTGTAGGTGGGTTTCATTTATTGCCCTTTGATAGAAAGGAAACCAGCAGGATCTGCAACATGTTGTTGAACGAATTTAAAGTAGCTAAAGTTGCACCCGGTCATTGCACCGGGCACCTCGCATTTAAAATGTTAAGTGACCTGTACAAAGAAAATTTTATTTACGCAGGTCTTGGTGAAAAAATCCGGTTCTGACCCGGGCTGGAACATACTCTAATAAACAAGCATTCCTACTGGTAAGTTACTACCAGTTTATGTCTGCGGGCAGCATCGGCCGCTTCACTGCCTGGAATAATCACATCCTGTAAATGGTTTCGTCCTTAAAACCACGCAAGGAGATGATTGGAAGCAAAATCATTACAATACCGCAGGGAGTTTTGATTAATAGTTCTCAGAGTTGGATTTTGTATTAGCGTTAAAGAAAAATTATCATTCCAATTCAAATGCCAGCCGGTTGCCGTTCCCGTGCTAAAAAACGCCTTGCATATTCTATTTCTGCTCTTTTGGTATTGCCAGGCACTATCTCCATCAATTTTTTAAAATAGGTGGTTGCTAACGCAGAATCGCCCATTTCAACG
>DASTMJ010000115.1:0-7440 GCA_035714205.1 Flavisolibacter sp.
ATATTTTCAAAATTAATGCACACAAAATGGAGAGGTTTCAAGATTAATATTCTTGACACACCCGGTTATGACGATTTTGTTGGCGAAGTATTATCTGCCTTAAGAGTTGCCGATACCGGCGTTATGTTATTGAACGCATCAATGGGTGTGGAAGTCGGTACTGATATCATCTGGGATTATACTGAACGGTTTAAAACTCCCATGATCTTTGCCGTTAATAAACTGGATGATGAACAATCGGATTTTGATAGAACTGTTCAGCAGGCAAAAGAACATTTTGGCTCCAATGTTACCATTGTTCAATATCCCCGTCAGCAAGGGGCCGGTTTTCATGAAATCATTGATGTTTTGCGAATGACGATGTACAAATTTAAAGATGCCGGAGGTAAGCCGGAAAAATTAGAAATACCTGATGAAGAAAAAGAAAAGGCAGAACAATTGCACAAAGAATTGGTAGAAGCTATTGCAAGCAATGATGAAAGCCTGATGGAAAAATATTTTGACCAGGGGGAACTGACAGAAGATGAGATGAAAGCCGGTCTTAAAAAAGCAATGATCAATCATGATTTGTTCCCTTTGTTTTGCCTGAGTGCGGAAAGAAATATGGGCAGTGGCCGACTGATGGGTTTTATTGATAACGTATGTCCCAGCGCTAACGAAATGCCACCTCAGGTAACCAGGAATGGGGAAGAATTGCCTTGCACAGAAAACGGGCCTGCCTGTTTGTTTATTTACAAAACTGTTTCCGAACCACATGTGGGGGATCTCTCTTATTTCAAAGTGTTTTCAGGTACTATAAAAACAGGAATGGAACTGATCAATGAATCAAATGGTACTGCCGAAAAAATCAACCAGCTATTTTTAATGGAAGGAAACAAGCGAATACCGGTTAATGAGCTGGTAGCAGGTGATATTGGAGCAACTCTGAAACTTAGAAATACACATGTAAACAATACGCTTCATATAAAAGGTAAAAATTACGAGCTACCGCCTATTGAATTTCCTTCTCCCAATATGACCGTTTGTATTGAACCAATAAATAAAGGTGAAGAAGAAAAATTGGCTCAGGCACTTCACCAGCTTCGGGAAGAAGATCCTTCATTGATTGTAGAAGTATCACAGGAGTTAAAGCAAACACTAATACATTGCCAGGGTGACATGCATCTTGCGGTTGCCAAATGGAAAATTGAAAACCTTTATAAGGTTCCTGTTAAGTTTGGTAAACCGCGCATACCCTATCGTGAAACAATACGGAAAATGGCCGAATCAAATTACCGGCATAAAAAACAATCAGGGGGTGCGGGCCAGTTTGGTGAGGTGTTTATGCGTATTGAACCCTTTTACGAAGGTATACCCGATCCTTCCGGCTTAACCGTTCGGGGAAGGGAGGTATTTGATTTAGGCTGGGGCGGAAAATTAGTTTTCTATAACTGTATTGTCGGTGGTGCTATCGATACCCGTTTTCTTCCTTCCATATTAAAGGGTGTAATGGAAAAAATGCATGAAGGCCCGTTAACTGGCTCATATGTTAGAGATGTGAGGGTTTGTATTTATGATGGAAAGATGCACCCGGTGGATTCAAACGATATTTCTTTTAAAATCGCCGGCATAATGGCCTTTAAGCAGGCGTTTCAGCAGGCCGATCCCCAGATCCTGGAACCCATTTATGCTGTTGAAGTTTTATGTCCTGAAGATTTAACCGGCGCTGTTATGGGAGATCTGCAAAGCAGGCGGGGTTTGGTTGAAGGAATGGATACAGAAGGGCATTTTCAGAAGATCATTGCCAAAGTACCGCTGTCCGAATTACATGATTTTTCTTCTTCCCTTCGTTCAATTACACAGGGAAGGGCTAAATTCAAAATGAGATTTGATAGTTACCAGCCTATGTCATTCGAATTGCAGAAAAAATTGACAGAAGAGTACAACAGATCTGACGCTGAAGTTTTAGCATAATCAAAACATTTATCCTTCAAACGTAGCCGTCTTAAGCCTGTCTTAAGGCGGCTAAGTGTTTTACAGTAATTCAAAGAAATATTGGGGGGCATTAGGATTTTTCAAAGTTTTCTTATTAATTTGATAGCCTAAAGCAACCATTTATTAAAATCTTCCTCCTATGCATGCCTATTTTCGTAACCATCAATTGTATCTTGCTGAAAGATCAGAATGGCTAGATCGCCATGTAATCAAAACAAGTAAAAGGGCCCTGATGAAAATCGAGAGCTGGAAATTGATAGCTCAGTCGGGTGACCAGGATAACCAATTACGATTGGTGGAAAAACTTGTAAAAGACTCACTCCTGACAGCCATTCCTAATAAAACAGTTTTACATAAAGAGGGTTTTTATTTATCCAATCTTAAAAACTAAGATCCAGGCAGCGATGTTTTTGCCTGTTAAAACCGCCAGGGAATAACACCCAATTCTTAACTGTAAAATTTTGCCTTATGGGTTCTTTTTTATCCTATGCACAAACCGGTAACAACCAACAATTTAGTATTAGCTATCCCTATTACGGTCTATTTGGTACCGCCGAAGTAAAATTGGTTGAGAACCATGGTGATGCCTTATTTGAATGTAAATTGATCAACGGGGCGGTCATCTTGTTAAAAAAATTAGGTAATACTAAACAATGGATTGATGCCCAACTGAATACACAAACTCCATTGTCAGCTATTATCGGACTTTATATCGATGACTTTATGAGGGAAATATAAAAAAAGAGGGCTAAAAACCCTCTTTTTCATTATGCTCTTTTTAAAAGTTAAACACTGGCGAGTTTTGTTTTTCGCTTTAAAACTACTGTTTCTTCAATTTCAATTTCATCAAGCATTTCATTCTTTTTGAAATAGACAGCATGCCAAACATGGTCTAAAGAAACCTGTTCAGAACCTTCATAATCAGCATCCGCCAACTTACTCCAGCTACCATCCCTGTTTAGGTCTGTAGTTATTTTGGATGTAAGTTTTGGATAAGCAACCCAAAGCTTCGATTCTTCCTTCAGAGCTGGCATGATATCATCCAGGATACTGTTAAGCTGATTTTCACTAACAGCAAAAACCAAAGCAAAATCAATTTTCCTGGATCTTAACAATGGAGTAAGATTCTTTGCAAAAGAAAGCTTGCTGAATTGTTTTTCAATTGAAGAAGGAAGGCCTTGGATCAGAATGTTTTTTTCGTTTTTTAGTTGAAGCTTTTCTAAAATTGTTTGTGACATACAGGTAATACTGTTTTTTTAAACTGGTGAAGTAGTACGGTTTTTCACACAAACAGGTTCGCAAAATTACGGAAAAAATGGGTGCTGGCCAAGGCTTTATAAAAGAAAATACCCGCTAATGCTTTATTAGCGGGTATTCTAATCAAAATCTAATCAATTATTTCTTCATTGGTTTGTAATATTTAAGTGCTTCAGGCATATATTTTTGAAGCTGTTCAATTCTGCGACCTTCTGATGGGTGTGTACTCATAAATTCAGGTGGTCTTTGACCATTAGACATTTTTTCCATTCTTTGCCATAATCCAATAGCTTCTCTTGGGTTATAACCGGCCATTGCTGTCCAGATTAATCCATACCTATCAGCTTCTAATTCCTGTTTGCGGGAGAAAGGTAAAAGCACACCGGCTGTTGCTGCTATTCCAAAAGCCTGGTTAAACAGGTTTTGTGTAGTTGCCGGCTTGTTGCGCAAAGCCACCGATAGTCCGGCGCCCAAACCCTGAGCTGCCATGCCCTGGCTCATCCTCTCATTACCGTGCTGAAAAATAGCATGAGAGATTTCGTGCCCGATTACAACAGCAAGGGCTGCTTCGTTACGTGTAACCGGTAACAAACCGGTATAAACCACAACTTTGCCACCCGGCATACACCAGGCGTTAACCGCTTTATCGTTTACCAGGTTAAACTCCCATTTATATCCCTGCAGTACGTCAGATAGTTTGTTTTGCCTGTAATATTGTGTAACTGCATTGGCTACTCTTTGCCCAACCCTGCGTACCATTTCAGCATCCCTGTCCCTGGAAGGGGTTACAACGCTATTGGTAGATAAAAATTGACGATATTCCTGGCTGGCCATAGCCTGAAGTTCCTGTTCAGAAACAAGTTTGAATTGTTTTCTCCCGGTTATTGGATTTGTAGAACATGCTACAAAGGTTGTTATCAAAAGAAAGAAAACGGATATTTTTCTTATCATCTTACTATTGTTTATTGAATAAATTCAATGATTATACCAAAAGATATAAGAATACAGTGAAGTAAACCGGCTTACTTTCAATATGTTAAAGCTATTTGTGGCTTTTTTTCCTTTTGTCCCGGTGTTTTAAAATAGGCACTTTGCTCTCGCTTCCTTTAATAAGTCTGCCTATATTCTTTTGATGGGTAAGAAGAACCAACATGGCCACGGTGATTGCAAACACCCTGTAGAGCTTTTCTGGTTCATTGAAGATTACTAAAATAAAAATGGGGAATGCGATACTGGCTAATATAGAACTTAGTGAAACCCAGCGAGTAAGGTATAGAACCAGAATAAAAACACCAACACAACACAAAGCAACATTAGGCTGAATACCAAGCACCATTCCAAAAAGTGAAGCAACACCTTTACCGCCACGGAATTCAGCCCAAATGGGGAAAATGTGACCTAAAACAGCAGCCAGCCCCAGGCCTAATTGCATATTAACCAGGTAAATATCATTTTCAAATGATTGGGGAAGAAAAAAGGCAAGTTTAACGGCGGCGATTGCTTTAAGCATATCGATCACCATTACCACAGTGCCCCATTTAGCACCTAATACACGGTAAGTATTAGTAGCCCCAGAATTTCCACTACCGTACTCACGGATATCAAATCCGAAAAAAACTTTACTGATCCAAACAGCGGTTGGTACACTTCCAATCAGGTAGGCAATGAAAATTAAAAAAACCTCATTCATAGAATAATGGTTGGTTGAAGCGTCACGAAATTAATAAAAATTTTTCAGGCTTTACGTTAATTTAACCTTGAAGTACTCATTTATTAGCCAACAATAAGGATATCCAATTATTTCTTTCCGTTTTTTTCAATAGTTCCAAATCGTTTGTTTTACAGGCTTCAATAATAATAGTTTCATCGCTTGTTAAAAGTCCACTCAATAATAGATGTGCCCCTGGTTTCAAAATCTTCTTCAGGTCTTTTATGTAATCAAGAATTACATTACGGTTAATGTTGGCCAACACAATTTCAAATTTTTGCGATGGAAGTTTTGACGATAATGAAACAACAATTCGTTTGCAATTATTTTTCTCAATATTTTCATTAGTATTTTCAATACTCCATTCATCCACGTCGATAGCCACAACTTCTCTTGCACCTAGTTTTTCAGCCAATATGGAAAGTATGCCTGTACCTGTACCAAAATCAAAAACAGATTTATTCTTAAAATCAAGGTCTTTCATTTGATCTATCATCATATAAGTAGTGGCATGATGGCCTGTACCAAAACTCATTTTTGGTGTGATAATGATCTCATGTTCAATACCGGTGAATGGTTTGTGAAAATCTGCTCTTATACCACAAAAAGATTGTACGGCCACGGGTTGAAAATTATGTTCCCATACTTCGTTCCAATTCTGCTCTTTCAGTTCCTTTGAAACAAATTCATAATTGTTCAAAATCCGGGTGACTTCATAACTATTAAAATCATTTGCTGGGAAATAAGCAATCAACCTGTCTTCTATTTGTTCAAAACCTATTGCATCCAGGTCCGACAATTGGCTGATCAGCAATTCCTGCTCCTGTTCATTGGCCTTTATGCTTATTTGTATGCTATTCATGTATTAAAATAAAAAGGCTGTCAGTTGACAGCCTTAAAGAATATTTATTTAGAAATTATGATTCGGCTTCAGTTCCTTCCTGCTGTGGACGATCTGGCTGAACCTGGTCGGCCTGCTTTCTTTCTACTCTTGGCCTTTCACCACGGTTACCTTCAAAACGTTGTCCGCGATCTTCTCTTCCACGATCCTCACGACCACGATCTTCACGTTGCCCTTCTGGCTTAGGAAGTAATACTTTTCTTGATAATTTGAATTTTCCTGTTTTTGGATCGGTGCCGGTAAGCTTCACTTTAACCTTATCACCTTCATTCAATACGCCTTCAAGTGTTTCCAATCGTTTCCAGCTTACTTCTGAGATATGAAGCAATCCTTGTTTGCCAGGTAAAAATTCAACAAACGCACCATAAGGCATAATTGATTTTACTGTTGCTTCATATTCATCTCCTTCAACCGGTACAGCAACAATTCCTTTAACCCAGTTATGAGCTTTGTCTACCTTCTCCTTATCAGTTCCAAAAATGCTTACCTCTCCCTGGTTGTTCTTTTCTTCAATATTTATAGTAGTTCCTGTTTCTCTTTGTATTTCCTGGATCACTTTACCGCCTGGTCCTATCACAGCACCAATAAATTCACGGTCAATAAACATTTTAACCATACGAGGTGCATGCGGTTTCACATCTGAACGGGCTTCAGCAACGCAGTTATACATGGCATCAAGGATATGCATTCTTCCACGACGGGCTTGTTCAAGTGCATTTCGCATGATCTCCATACTTAAGCCATCTACCTTGATATCCATCTGGATGCCACAAATACCTTCCCGGGTTCCGGTCACTTTAAAATCCATATCACCCAAATGATCCTCATCTCCTAAAATATCGGTAAGTACCGCATACTTTCCTTCTTTGGTTATCAATCCCATAGCTACACCGGCAACATGTTTTGGCATAGGAACACCAGCATCAAAAAGTGCCAGTGACCCTGCACAAACCGTGGCCATTGAAGATGAACCATTACTTTCCAGGATATCGCTTACAATCCGCACAGTGTAAGGATAGTCAGCACCCGGCATCATTTGTCTCAATGAACGCTGAGCCAGATTACCATGACCCACTTCCCTGCGTCCCGGACCTCTTAAAAATTTTACTTCACCGGTAGAAAACGGGGGAAAATTATAATGTAAAATGAATTTTGAATATTCAGATTTGGCAGCACTTTCTACCAACAATTCATCTAAAGGTGTACCTAAAGTAACCGTTGTAAGTGATTGCGTTTCACCTCTTGTGAATAAAGCCGCGCCATGTGGAGTTGGTAAAATATCAATCTCCATATCTAATGGACGAACCTGGTCTAAACCTCTTCCATCCAGCCGAACCTTATCATTCAGGATCATATCTCTTACAACATCATATTGAAGATCCGCCAAATACTTTTTTATAAGCTTTTTGGTTTCATCGCTTAACTCCTCGCCTTCCGGAAGATTGGCTTCGGAAGTCAGGGCTAATTTAATGTCTTCGTATAATTTCTTGTATCGTTCTTTACGTTCTGATTTTGGTAAATTAGCACGGGAATCTTCTTCCATTCTTTTTTTAGCCAATTCTGTAACCCTTTGGTGGAATACCTCATTTACCTCAGGTTT
>DASTMJ010000116.1:0-11991 GCA_035714205.1 Flavisolibacter sp.
ATTGCGGATCAACCCATACACAGGTTCCGGTAAAACCTGTATGTCCAAACGTTTCGGGTGAGGCTAATGATGATGGATAAGGTTCCTTACGGGAACCGTTGTCTTTTTCAGGTTTATCAAAACCAAGCCCCCGCCTGCTGATATCACTTCCGTATGCAGTAAATAACTGAATGGTCTCGGGCTTTAAAAAACGTTGACCATTCAAAACACCACCATTCAGTAACATTTGGTACAAAAGAGATAAATCATACGCATTTGAAAATAATCCTGCATGACCCGACACACCACCAAACATAGCGGCGCCTTCATCATGTACATAACCACGTAAAATCTGGCGACGGAAATATTTTTCTTCTTCTGTTGGAACAACTCTTTCAATACCAAATCGCTGCCATGGTTTAAATCCTGTTGTGGTCATACCCAATGGACGATAAAAGGTTTGATGAACATATTGATCCAAGGTTGTTCCGGTTATAGATTCTACAACCTTACCCAGCAGGATAAAATCATTATCACTGTATACATATTTACCGGAAGGTCCGAGTTTGCTTTCAACTATACGGTTGAGCATACTGTCATTCCAGTCGCGGCGTAACCATACGTTGCGGGCTACTGGAATGGAAAATAATGTATCCCGCTTATCACTGTATAATGACGGAGAAGGCATTCCGGTTTCAGAATCAATGGTCTCTCTATAAAAAGATATATAAGGATTTAAACCTGCCTGATGTAACAGTACATTACGGATGGTAACGTTTGCTTTATCGCTGCCTTTTGTGAAGTGCAGGTAATCACCAAGTGTTTTATCCAGGTCTAATTTGCCTTGTTCATACAACTTCATTACCGCAACTGTAGCCGCCGAAATTTTAGTTACCGAGGCCAGGTCGTAAATGCTTTCCAGTGTTACGGGGAGCGATTTACGATCAAACTCATAATGTCCAAAAGCTTTATGGTATTTTATTTCTCCATCTTGTACAGCAAGCACTTCACATCCGGGAAATGCCTTTTTGGCCATGGCATCATACACTATGCTATCAATTGTAAGCCAGGCTGGGGATACACCTACCGGTACAAATCTCCGGATGGCAATTCCTTCTCCATATTTGTTATCACCAATACTTACAGGTAACGTTCCCCGGGAAGCAATTCTTCCTTCTAGAAAATCGGCAGCTGCATGCTGAGTAATTTCATCATCCTGGTGAAATGCCACCAATGTACCTGCTTTTAAGAAATTTTGAGCTGCATAAACATTTCCAAATAAAAATGTTACTGTCTTAGGGGTTTGCAGTGAATCCCACAACTCAATAGCCGCAGAAGAAATGCCATAATTGTTTGCAGGCCTGTTTGCATAACCATGAATACCAAACAACACTTTATCGTAATTTTTTGCAACAATGGAATCACGAATGGCTAATCCTTTTGATGTGGAATCTTTGTAATTCAGGAAATAAACATCAGCATCCATTTCTTTTTGCAAACGGCTACCTAACGTTGTACTATCAACACCAAGCGCTATATAAGCCAATTTGCCTTTATGAATTAAAGGCAGCAAGCCCATTTCATTCTTAACTACTGTAACCGTATTGCGGGCAACCAGTCGGCGTATATCATCTGTTTTTGAATTAAGGTCAGCCAAGAGGTTTGTGGTATCTATAATTTGTGCCGTATGTAAACCCAGGTTGTATTTGGAGACCAGTATTTTTTTTACCTTGTCATCGATGTCATGCCATTTCAGTCTTTTTTTCTTAATAGCTTCTTCAATAGCTTCAATGGCTGCGGGTACATTCTCCGGAAGGCAAAGCATATCATTACCGGCAATCAAAGCCTGAACTGCTGCCTCACCGGCAGGAAAGTATTTGCTCACCCCTTTCATCTCCAGGGCATCGGTAAACGTCAGGCCTTTATAGCCCAAATCGTCGCGAAGCAATTCTTTTACATTATTCTTCGATAAGGAGGTGGGCTGATTTTCTTTATCGTCAATGGCAGGAATGGACAAATGTGCGATCATAACACTACCCACTCCGTTTTTAAATAATTCTTTAAAGGGGTAGAGCTCCAGTGAATCCAGCTGACCCATGCTTTTGCTGATCACCGGCAGATCGTAATGTGAATCAACATCTACATCGCCATGACCAGGGAAATGTTTTGCACAAGCCATAATACCCGCATCCTGCATACCCCTCATATAAGCCACACCAAATTTGGCTACTTTAAATTTATCCTCACCAAAAGAACGGTAACCAATAACTGGGTTATTTGGATTGTTATTGATGTCGACAACCGGTGCATAGTTTACATGCACTCCTATACGTTTCATTTGCTCACCAATGGCCTGGCCCATTTCATAAACCAGGTTTTCATCATTTAATGCACCAAGGGTAAGTTGATAAGGAAATTTAGTGACACTATCCAAACGCATCCCCAAACCCCATTCACCATCAATGGTTACCAGTAAAGGAGTTTTGGCAAGAGACTGGTACAGGTTGGTAAGATTTGCCTGCCTGACGGGCCCTCCCTGGAAAAAACACAAAGCACCCACGTTATATTTCTGAATTTGTTCTATTACACTATTTATATGATCCTCCCCAAGGTTACTGTGTGCACGGATCACCATCAACTGTGCAATTTTTTCTTTTTTTGATAAAGAGTGAAATACACTATCCACCCACTGTGGAGCAGAAAGTGAACTTTTGTATTGGGCATTGGCAACTGTAACAAACAGGTACGTAAAAGCAATGGCTATAATCTTCTTCATATCTAAAATCAAAGCCACAATTTAGTATAAATAGCTAAGCCTTAACCCTAAAGAGATGTGAAGTAGCCCGTTAAATTTTTTAAGAAGCAGGTTGGACTCCTTCCATCAAAATAATATTCGATGGCCTACTTTACTAATATGGATCAAGTAATGGAGTTAAAGGTTTTTTATCCAGATATTAATATCATGGGGAGCCGGTTCGTCACCTCCAAAGTAAGGATATAACTGGTAGCCGGCACCTTTCGGCGTACTGGCCATCCGGGGTAAACGTTGAGTATCACCATTCACAGTAAATAAATAACTACTGTTGGTAACCTGTATAGAGCAATTGATCTCGGCCCCTATTTTTACAATAGCCAGTTCCTTTGAAGTTACTGTGCCTTCATTATAGATATAGGCAAATAAACGTAGTGCATTGCCGCTCCAACGCCAGCCAAACCTGGCACTATAACTATGATGATCGGAGTTATTATCTGCAAAACCATATAATTTATTGATATCGTCCTGGTTGGACAGCGACATGGTTTTGTAAACTGCAGTACTATCAAACCGGGCTACAAATTTCATTTCACTTACGTCAACGGCCTTATAATAACTCTGGTCGCAAAATTGTTTTCCTTTTTGAATGGTGTATTTGATAAAAGCGGGTGCTGTTATAGTTGTATCATTTACAGCAGTAAGATCAGCAGGTTTTTTACAGCCGGTACAAAACATTAAGACAGCCAGGCTGTTCAGGAAATAGTTTTTCATTCTGGTTTTTATTGGAGGCTGCGAATATATAAAATTCATTATTTATAAGTTCTCATGTTGATTGAATTTATGATTTATTTTCTTTATGTAAGAGGAAGTACTTATAATTTAAAAGATTAGGCGTCTAAACTGTATTTTTGAAGCATAACGAGTGAAACAGTGGCGGATCGAATACTACTACTTCCTGATAATATTGCCAACCAGATAGCTGCAGGTGAAGTGATACAAAGGCCTGCCAGTGCCGTAAAAGAGTTACTGGAGAATGCGGTTGATGCAGGAGCTACAGAAATTAAATTAATTGTAAATGACGCCGGTAAATCGCTGATACAGGTGATTGACAATGGCAGTGGCATGAGTGAAACCGATGCCAGGATGGCTTTTGAACGCCACGCTACTTCAAAGATCAAAAACATTGATGATCTTTTTCACATACGCACCATGGGGTTTCGTGGAGAAGCCCTGGCCTCTATTGCTGCCGTTGCACAGGTAGAGCTACGAACCCGCAAGGCTGAAAATGAATTAGGCACCAGCATTGAAATTGAAAACAGTGTAGTTATTAAACAACAATCTGTTGCTGCGCCGGTGGGTACCAGCATCTGCATGAAGAATTTATTTTTCAACGTTCCGGCACGCCGAAATTTTCTGAAAAGCAATGCTTCAGAGATGCGGCATATTGTTGATGAATTCATTCGTGTATCCATGTCCTTCCCAGGTGTCTTTTTTTCACTAACCAGTAATGGTCAGCAGGTTTTTCACCTGGAAGCCGGTTCTTTAAAACAACGTATTGTCCAGTTATTAGGAAATCATTACAATGCAAAGATTGTAAGCGTAAAAGAAGATACCGACTACCTGAATATTCATGGTTTTATAGGGAAACCCGAAACGGCAAAAAAAACAAGGGGAGACCAGTATTTTTTTGTTAACAACCGGTTCATCAAAAGCGCCTATCTCAATCATGCCTTGCAGAATGCTTACCAGGATATGATTTCGGCTGACAGTTTCCCGATGTATGTTTTATTTATTGACCTGGATCCTACACAGGTTGATGTAAACGTGCATCCAACCAAACAGGAAATTAAATTTGAGGACGAGAAGATTGTCTATGCGTTTGTACAGGCAGCGGTAAAACACACCCTGGCACAGTTCAGTATTACACCCACACTTGATTTTAATCTTGATTCTTCTATTCAGCAACTGGAATCTGTACAACAACCTTTTACAGAGGAAAAACAGTTTCAAACAAAAGCCTCGTCAATTTTCCAAACATTTACCGAAGCTAACCAGGCACATAAAATTGAAGGAAGTGGTTTGCGCCACTGGAGTGATTTTGGCAGTGAATCTTCTACAACTGGTAAACAGGCTGAAGGTTTTGTTTCCCTGGGCAAGCAGTTTTTAGAATTTGAAAGGCCTGATCAATTTGCCTCTAATTTATCAACGGATATCTACAATGACTGCACCAATGAATCCTCATTATCCATCGATAGCTCCAGGCTCACGCAACTATTTAATAGCTACGTTCTTGCCCCGGCAACTAAAGGATTTTTGCTTGTTCACCAGCAGTCTGCACATGAACGAATTATTTATGAAAGATTGATTGCTGCATTGCAAGGGAAGCCTATGGCTACACAGCGCAGCCTTTTTCCTTCAACCATTGATCTTGCTCCCGCCGATGCTGTATTATTAAGCGAATTGCTACCTGATTTACAAGAAATGGGTTATTCCATAGAACCATTTGGAAAAACTGCTTTTGTGATACAGGGAACTCCTGCCGACGTTATTTCCGGTAATGAAAAAAAGGTACTTGAAAAAATACTGGAACAGTATAAACATTTTGCTGCGGAACTAAAATTGTCGAAAAGAGAACTGCTAATGCGTACCGTAGCATGGCAGCAAGCTATCAAAGCTGGAACAGCTCTAAGCGAACAGGAGATGCAATCTCTGGTGAAAGATCTTTTTCAGTGCCAGCAACCCAACTTCACGCCATCGGGCAGGCCTACTTATTTAGAATTTAAAAAAGACCAGTTAGAAAAGATGTTTGGCAGGTAGCTCATAAAAACCCTTCAATATTGTTCCCTGATACTCTCAATAAATTTTTCAACTGCTCTTCTTACAGCTGTTGAGGATGCCTGGTGATTATTTACCAGCACAGAAAAAATCAGTAGTTGATTTTTTTGGGTATATAAAAAACCGCTTAAAGCCACCACACCGGAAAGTGTTCCGGTCTTAGCAAAGATATAGCCACTCTCTTTTTTATAATAATTGGTCAATGTGCCATCATTACCTGTTGGAAAAATTTCCTTGATGCGTTCCATCCCAAATTCAGCTTGCATTTTGTTCAGGATGGCAACCATATCTTGTGGAGTAAACAAATTATACCGGCTTAAACCAGAACCATCTACCCATCTTGGTTTGTGTGGAAGGTCTTTGAAATCTGACTTTAAAATTGTGTCAATGATTTTGGCATCATTCATTTCACCTAATACCTCATTACTAACCATCAATAATACCTGCTCAGCAAAAAAATTATCACTTCGGTGCATTAATGGTTTAAGAAGCGAATCTGTGGGCTGGGAGTATAGGATTCTTTTAGCAGGATTGTATACATATTCTTTTGATGCATCAGACAAAGAAACATATTGGGAACCAATTGTGTCTTCTAATAGTTTTGAAACAAATTCAAAATCTGCCCTAAATGGGATTTCGGCTGCTTTGAATAAACCCTTTGAAGGTTTTACATAATACCTGTTATCATCAATTGCCCGTTCAAGTGTAAAGTATTTTGAATGAATGATATGTGTTTCCTTTTCGTAATTAAATGTATCAGGTTGGGAAAACCAAAAGGTTGGTTCTTTCAAAAAAGTTTGTAACGTGTCCCCTGCAAGCTTAAATTTTATGACGTTGCCATACACAGGAAAAGCAGAACGTTCAGCCATGTATGCTTCATCATAATCATTCCAGGACCAACCGCTTCCCCATCGCTGAGATTTCCAACTACTGAAATTTAAACGTAAGACAGGAAACCTCCTGACAGCCTCAAACAGAGGCTGAAATGTATAATCCGCATGCAAAAATGTTGGGTCACCCGACGGGTAAATCAACACTGCCGAATCTTCTTCATCTATTGCTAACCTTGCCGCAACCAGGCTATCACCTAAATACTTCATGGCTGCATAACAAGTAGGAATTTTGGTATTGCTGGCTGGTACAAAATATTTATCGCCCTGGTAATTATATACATATTTATTGGTTGCGGGATTGTATATGCTTATACCAACATGTGCTGTTTGCAAGGCAGGATCTTTCAACACGTTTTCGTTTGCAGATCTCCCGATTTGTTTTACAGAACTACAGCTGATAAAAAAAACGACACATGCAATTAGGCCAGATACAATATTTCTCATGAACAGGAAATGTTAGATGCCTGAAAAATACCAAAATGTGAATGAACATCTCTTCACTATTTTTAACGCATGATCAATAGTAATGAACTGAGGCTTGGTAATTACCTGATGCAAAAAATTCAAACACGTATTGTAACCGCAAAATGTGGCTACCAGCATTTTGAACTAATGGCTAGGGGAGAAATTAAAGACCTTTTTCCAGTTGTACTTAAACCCGAGCTTCTGGAGAAATGTGGTTTTATTGAAAATAAAAATTATGCACTGTTGCCTGATGCAAGGGAATTCAAACTGGTTTTGCCTGTAATTGGTAATGCCCAGAACGAGATTCATGCTTATGTAAAGAATAATAAAGAATGTTTTGGAAGGGCCACTATTAATAACCTTCCTATAAGCAATAATTTTTATCACCTTCACCAATTACAAAACTTATACTTTGCTCTTACGGGTGAAGAGCTATCAATTTCATTGTAACAAAATTCAAGAAAAAGATTCCGCCCAATTGCCTAATATAAATCCACAGCCTTTTCAGATTACATCCTTTACACATATCTGCCAACTGGCTGACTAATTTGCAGTGGGCTGATCGTTGAATGTTATGTGCTGGATGTGAACAGGTTATACATGTACCGTAGATTTTCATATTTCAAAAAGCTATGAATTGCAGTTTGTGGAAATTACATTTGAGGCTGATTCAATTTTATCACCCAGTTCTCCGGACAGTAATGAAAAGCCCAAAATGTCCGTCCCCCCGGAAGACCTGAGGTCAACTTCAATCCAGTTCCAGATTAACCGCCCCAATATTCTTGTCATAACCACACAGTATTCGACTGATAAACCCTTTTGTTAATCCATGTTCTTAGGGTCGGCATTGTTTCACCTTTAAAAAAGAAAACAATGTTGAAAAGAAAATTAGTTAAAGCCGGTTTTTTTGGTCATGGCGCAGTGTTCATTATGGTTTCACCATTCAGCGTCAGTCCCAAAGCACAAACCGTCTCCTACGAAACGTCGCTCTCAAACACCACCATCGAACAAGCGGTATTTTCAGATACCCTTGATCAGTTACCATCTGACACGGTCCTGATGGTTGCCATGCCAGCAGAAGTAGCCGCTCCAAAGATCAAGCTGAATCATAAAGCCACTACTTATGCTAACAGCTTTATCAAAAAAAATACAGAAGCCCTGCAAATTGCTGAAAAAAGAAGCAAAACCTATTTCAGGATCATTGAGTCTGTATTTGAAAGATATGAGCTACCTATTGAATTAAAATACCTGGCAGTTGTAGAGTCGCAATTAAAATCAACCGCAACTTCCCGGGTAGGCGCCAAAGGCCCGTGGCAATTTATGCCGGAAACAGCAAGAGACCTGGGACTAAAGGTTTCCAAAAAACATGATGAAAGAACACATTATTACAAGAGTACTGTTGCCGCCGCTAAATATTTAAAAGATTTATATGCTCAATTTGGCGATTGGTTGCTGGTAATTGCGGCTTACAACAGTGGCCCCGGCACAGTATTGAAAGCAATTAAAAAATCTGGCAGCCGTAACTTCTGGAAAATGCAGGCTTTTTTACCTGCTGAAACCCGGGGTCATGTTAAAAGATTTATTGCTACCCATTGTTATTTTCAGCAGGAAGGAAGCTTAACCATGCTTACCCGATCGGAAACAAAAGAATATCTGAAAGCAGTAAGTGAGTATAAAGTAAAACAAAACCTTGAGCTTGATGAGAATACGATAATTGCTGTTCGGTAAATATAAAAAATGGGCCTGCCTTGTGGCGGCCCATTTATTTTAAATGATTGACGAAATTCATGGAATGTTTGCCATCATTTTTATTAATTAGCAACTAACTTCCACCACGGAAGAGCCAAAAGAAAATGCTTATGAAAACTATTTTTACCAAATTGGCTACAAATTATTGTTCCAATAACCGGTTAATCGAGCAGCTCTGGAACGAGATTAACTCGGTTTATACCCATCCTAAAAGATATTATCACAACTTTAATCATTTACAACATTTATACGACGAACTTTTGGAGGTGAAAGATGAGATAAACGACTGGAACACTGTTTTATTCTCACTGTTCTTTCATGACATTGTTTACAATGCCCTGCGCAGGGATAATGAAGAAAGAAGTGTTATCATAGCAGAGAACCGACTGCAATCTATTGATGTACCACAATCCATCATAGATGCAGTTAAAGAACAGATACTGGCAACAAAATCTCATAAGAAAAGCCAGGACAGCGATACGAATTATTTTATAGATGCCGATCTCTCCATCCTGGGGCAAGACTTCAAACAATATGGTGAATATGTAACCAATATACGCCAGGAGTATATCCTTTATCCTGATATGATCTACAAACCCGGAAGAAAAAAAGTTGTAGAGGATTTTTTACAGATGGACCGCATCTTTAAGACAGACTATTTCTATAACAAGTACGAAAAGCAAGCAAGAGAAAACCTGCAGCTTGAGTTGGAAGAAATGTCCGTCACAGGTTATCTCCATTAGTTTTATGGCCGCTCCTGGGCTCTTAACCAACGCTCCGGAATTTCATTGCTGCTGGCTAATAAATAATCCTTATACGAACAGGCAATAAATTGTTTGTCGGGTAATTGCATCCACCATCGTCCGGTTTTTTTGCTTTGCAGAAATGTAGTTTCCACTTCGGCAAATGCAGTATGAAATTCATTGAACGATTCTTTTTCATCGATAACTGCTTCACGCCTGCCCCTGCTTCTTCCATCCATTAAATACCACAGCATGTGACTGATTTGTTTGGCGGTTAAATTCTCCACATCCTTTTCAGGCCTGAATCCATAAATTCCAATGCTTCGCATGTTATTACTCATGCCCGCATATTGCATTAATGTACAAGCCTCTTCTCCATTTAACCCATTTGGTGTTAATGCATTGGCCGGAGCAAAAGCATATGCAAGCGCAGAAATATCGAATGAAAACATATGGCAATTACGGATTACCGGCTCCATTTCATCGATACGTTCTTTTACAGCACCCACCCTGAAGCAATCGAACCGCAGCTTATCCATGGTCTCAAGCATGCGAGGATGAACAAAATAACTCTGAAAGCCAATATGGTTATAGTGACGCATATAGTTAGGATCGGCCGTCAGTAGTTCCATTAAAAAATTATCACTTCTAAAAGGCGAATCTATGTTAATGTCAATTACAGCATCAACGCCTACTGCCTCCACCTGCCTTTTATCATCTGCAAACGCATAATATTGAGAAAGAGTGAGATCGTGTGAACCACCAAGTATCACAACCGTTTTGCCCTCAATCATCAATTCATGTAAAACAATTTTTAAGGCTGCATATGTATCGGTATACGCTTTACCAATTTTTATATTTCCAAGATCTGCCAGTTTGATATCCTGGTGCCAGTAATACAGGCTGTAAAATTCTGACCGGATAGCATCTGCCGCTGCGCCAGGATGTAACAGCGCTGCGCCTCTCTGCTCACCACAACCCACTAATACAATATCAGCTCCATCAAGGTCTGGAAATTCATCTTCGTAAGCTTTAATGATTCGTCCGATCTGTCCTTCTTTATAACCCGTATCTCCTGAAATAGCACTCAGGTTAATAGGGTCTAAAAAATCTGCAATTGATTCAAACATTTTGCAAGTTTAGGTGAGTTCTTTCAAACTTAATTACGAAGTTCATAAACTGCATAACCCCAGGGCTCAATGCCAAAACCTTTATCAACGGGTTCTTTATTCCCGGCAAAAACATTGTCCCATTCGGCAGCAGATGGTTTTTCTTTCCAGGTAAAATTTTGTGCCTGTTTACTCAGGTTCAGAATAACCAACACCTTGTTGCCTTCTTTTTCTCTTTCAAATGCATAGACAGCTGCGTCGTTTGACGTAGGCAGTTTTTTAAAAGAGGCATTGGCTGACAAAGCTTTGTTGTTTTTCCTGAGGTTTAAGAGTGTTTGATAAAAAGATGCTCTTTCAAACTTATTTAACGTGATGGTATCCTTATAAAAAAAACTGATGCTATCTAAAAAGGGTTCTTCCTGGCCGCTGTAGATTAATGGTACCGATTGATCGATGGTTTGTGTAAGCACAGCAAAAGGCGCATGAGATGCACCGGGCATGGTAGCATATTCGGCTTTGTTCCAGCTATTCTCATCGTGGTTACTTGTAAAATGAAGAAAAATAGCAGAAGAAGAAAACGTGGTATCAAATTCATGCAAAATGGTATCAATGGCATTTGCAGGACGGGTTCCTGCAGCAATAGCCTTTGTAAGATGAAATACCTTCCATGCATAACTCATATCAAAACCTGCATCGTACACCCACTCATCTTCTGCTTCGGCCAGCATTAAAAGATTTTTCACCTTTTTTAAATCTGCATTACATTTTTTCCAGAATGCTTTTCCCGGTCCCTGTGCATGATCGCAGCGAAATCCGTCAATTGCGGTTTCTGTCACCCAATACTTCATGGCAGCAATCATACTGTCTGCCATTTGTGTATTTTTAAAATCAAGCTTTCTTGTATCCGTCCAGTCAGTACCAGGTTGGTGTATAGGAATTCCCGTAACACTATCACGGAAATAAAACTCAGGGTGATTTTTTACCCATGGATGATCTGGTGCTGTATGATTAGGAACCCAGTCAATGATCACCTTCATACCTAATTGGTGAATTTGATTGACCAGGTTTTTCCAGTCCTGCATCGTACCAAATTCCGGGTTAACAGCGCGGTAATCAGAAACGGCATAATAAGAACCCAATTCTCCTTTTCTCCCCTCTTTTCCTATAGGCTGTATGGGCATAAACCACAGGGTTTGAATTCCCATTTCCTTTAACCGGTTGAGATGTTGGGAAAATGCATTAAATGTGCCTTCCGGGGTATATTGGCGTATGTTCACTTCGTATATATTTCCCTGTTGTATCCATGCCGGGTGACCATCAACCAGTGCTGATGAATCTGGACTGCCAGACGCAGATGCAACCGGGGCTTCGTTAACACATGAGGTACAGATGAACGAAACAAAAAATACGATCCATCCCATTTTTTTCATACCAATAAGTTTGAAACTAAATTAATGGATTTG
>DASTMJ010000117.1:0-9961 GCA_035714205.1 Flavisolibacter sp.
TTTTGTATGACAACCCGGGATTAAACACACGATTATGGCCCGGGAATGATCCTATACGAATAGTGGTGGACAGGGAACTAAGATTACCAACTACTACGAAAGTATTTGATGGTAGGAGTACCACCATTGTTTTTAATCTCAAGCAACATACCATTCCGGCAGAATGGATATACCAGCCAGCTGACCCCAAAAGCTTTGATGTGGGATATTACCAGGTGACAAATGATGTCAGTCTAATACACCAGATGATTCATGCCTTGTATGAAATGAAGATCCAGTCCGTATTGGTAGAAGGCGGTGCGCTACTGCTTCAATCTTTTATTGATGAGGCACTTTGGGATGAAGCAAGAATTATCACTAACACAAAAATGCACATTTCAAATGGACTGCCGGCACCTGTATTACATAATGAACGGCTTGTACAATCCCACCAGTTACTTTCAGATACAATACAATTTTTTACACCAGCAACACAAAACCCCTGATCTTGTTTTATCTCATTGGATCTATCATATTGACATCTTATCTCACGTTATCTTTTAAAGCTCTTGAACGATTAGGTATTCCTGTATTACAAAGTATTGTCTTTAATTATTGGGTTTGTGTTATTGTTGGATCGGTAGTTAACGGACATTTCCCGGTTTCGGTTGCAACAATTTCAGAGGGCTGGTTTTTATGGGCATGCCTGATGGGTTTTGTATTTATTGCCCTCTTTAACCTTATTGCCTGGGTTACACAGCATATAGGAATTGCTGTTTCATCTGTGGCCAATAAAATGTCTTTAGTGATTCCTTTTCTTTTTTCAATATACCTGTATAATGAAAAGGCATCTGCATGGAATATTGCCGGAATATTGGTTGCACTGGCCGCGGTGTTGCTTACTTGTTGGCCACAAAAAAAAGAAGCTTTTCCTGCCCATAGAACGTTTAGCCCGGTTTTGTTGTTTTTAATGCCGGCCATATTATTTGCCGGTAGCGGTTTGCTGGATACTATGATCAAATATGTGGAGCATAGTTTCTTAAATGAAAACAATCATAACGATTATCTTATATCAGCATTTGCTGTGGCTGCCTTAATTGGCACCGGGCTGCTTATTTATATGTTTGGAACGGGCAGACAAAAGTTTGACACAAGATCTGTAGCAGCGGGCATAGCCATAGGCATTCCTAATTATTTTTCCATTTGGTGCCTGGTTACTGTACTTAAACAATTTGCAGGCAAAAGCTCGGCTATCATCCCAATTAATAATATGGGGATCGTTCTATTTAGTGCGGTTATGGCTTACATCCTGTTCAAAGAGAAACTATCATGGATCAACGTAACCGGAATTGTTCTCGCCATAGGAGCCATTGCTTTAATTGCATTTGGCTAAACAGTATTCAGAAATTATATCATTAATGAATTATTATAACACGATAGAAAAAGAATCGGTTGCAGAGTTTAAAGACCGCGGCAGCCGTTTTATCGCTTATGCATTCCCGGTGAAAAATACGGACGAATTTAAAAAGCGGTTAAAATCTTTGAAAGAAGAACATCCAAAAGCCGTACATCATTGTTTTGCCTACCGGCTGGGGACGGATGGAAATAATTTCAGATCCAGTGATGATGGTGAGCCGGCCGGAACTGCAGGCAAACCTATTTTAGGACAGATTGATAGTAAGGACCTGGCGAATGTTGGCCTTGTGGTTGTACGATATTTTGGTGGCACTTTATTAGGTGTGCCTGGGTTGATCAATGCATACAAAACCGTGTCGTCCCTGGCTTTGCAATTAACTCCCATTATTGAGAAACCTATCCTGGTATTATACGAATTACAATTTGATTATACCATAATGAACGATGTTATGATGGTTGTAAAACGTTTTGGCTGTACCATTCTTGAAAACGAGTCGCAGCTATTTTGCAGAATGGTCATCGGAATTCCAAAGGAAAACCTGGAGCTGGCTTTACATAAACTGAATGATCTGCACGGAGTTGAAGTTAAAAAGATGGAGGCATAATCATAAAAAAAAGCCCTTCAATGAAGGGCTTTTTTCTAGAAAGTCGTTACAATTATTTAGTCATTCTTTTTTGCAGGTTTTCATCAATGGCATCTAAAAATTCTTCGGTGTATAAATAATCCTTGCCGTGTTCCACTTTCCCTGGATTGATGGTTAATGCAAGGTCCTTCGTCATCTTACCAGATTCTACGGTTTGAATACATACTTCTTCCAATGCGTTACAAAACTCAATCAGTTCCTGGTTGTTATCCAGTTTGCCTCGGAAAGCCAGTCCCCTGGTCCAGGCAAAAATGGATGCGATAGGATTTGTTGAAGTTGGGTTACCTTTTTGGTGTTCACGATAATGGCGGGTAACCGTACCATGGGCAGCTTCTGCTTCCATGGTTCTTCCATCTGGCGTAACCAGTACTGAGGTCATCAAGCCTAAAGATCCAAAACCCTGCGCTACAGAATCGCTTTGTACATCACCATCGTAATTCTTACAGGCCCAAACAAATCCGCCGTTCCACTTCATGGCTGATGCAACCATGTCATCAATTAAACGATGTTCGTAAGTGATACCGGCATCTGCAAATTTTTGTTTGAATTCGGCATCAAACACTTCGGCAAAAATATCCCTGAAGCGGCCATCATATTTTTTAAGGATGGTATTCTTAGTGCTCAGGTATAAAGGCCATTTCTTTTGTAAGGCCATATTCATACAGCTGCGGGCAAAACCACGAATGCTTTCATCTGTGTTATACATGGCAAGTGCAACACCACCTTCGCCGGTATATTGATATACTTCGTACTCCTGCTTTTCACCATTCTCTCCTTCAAACATAATGGTCAGTTTGCCTTTACCTTTTACAACAAAATCAGTTGCACGATATTGATCACCAAATGCATGACGACCAACAACGATTGGGCGATCCCAGGTAGTCACCAGCCGTGGCACATTTTTAATAACGATAGGCTCACGAAAAACAGTTCCATCCAGAATGTTGCGGATCGTGCCATTCGGACTTTTCCACATCTGTTTCAGGTTGAATTCCTTAACACGGTCTTCATCAGGTGTAATGGTGGCACATTTAATGCCCACGCCGTATTGTTTTATAGCATTTGCGGCATCAACGGTAACCCTGTCATTGGTTTGGTCACGATATTCTATACCAAGGTCAAAATATTTTATATCCACGTCCAGGTAGGGCAGGATCAGTTTGTCTTTAATAAATTTCCAGATTATCCGGGTCATTTCGTCGCCATCCAGTTCCACCACCGGGTTGGCTACTTTAATCTTCTGTGTCATTGATACTGTTTATTTAATAATCGGCAAAACTAAGGTTTTCGGGGAAAGCAAACAGTTTATACCTTTTAGTTTAATGGACAGGTTATTGCCGGTAAGAACGAAATTTGTGCCTGGGTAAAATGCAAATGAAGCTTGCGCCGAACACTAAACGAGTTTGCAGTTTAATAATCTGGAGAACTACATTGGAATAACCTAACGAAAATCACATAAGCATTTTTAAACTTTCTGCAATTATTGTTGTAACTTCTATCTGCCAATAATTGGATTTAATACTAGCGCCAGATGGATCAGTTCAAACCTTTTTTCCAATTCCTGCATAAATTCGTTGATCTAAGCGAGGAAGAATTTATCTGGTATATTAAGCCTTACCTGCAAATACGGCACTTCAAGAAAAAGCAACTAATCATCAAAGATGGCCAGGTAGAAGAATACATGAATTATGTATTAAAAGGTTTGGTCCGCAAATATTACAAAAAGGGTGATATTGAGATCAATACGCAAATTTCAACGGAGGGTCATCTCATTCATGCACAGGAATCATTTCACAGCCGTTCTCCTTCTGAGTTTTGTTTAGAAGCCATTGAGCCTACAACATTGATCTCCATTACATACGATGATCTTGAAAAGTTATATGCATCCAACCCAAAAATGGAACGGTTAGGCAGGTTGGTGATGACATTCACCACGGTTATGAAAGACAAGTGGCAGATCAATATGATCAGGTTAACCCCCCGTGAACGTTTTTTGGATTTTGTACATAAGAACCCTGAATTATTACAAAGAGTTCCTCAGAAATACCTTGCTTCTTACCTGAATATTCAGCCTGAAACGTTCAGCCGGTTCAAGCACATGCTTAAAGAAAAAAAAGTGTGGGATTAACATAAGCACTTCTTTTATTTAAATATTGAGCTGACTTCTTAACGTGCCAACATAACCTGTTACTTAACTGCTTCATAGCCCAGTTAATCTACCCCGGTATATTATTTGTTTTGTTATTGTTACAACAAATTTCATTATATGAACCGGACACTAGTAGAAAGTCGAGTGCAAAGCGCAAAAGAAGAATTGAGTGCAGGGAGTAACAAATGGCTGGTAGCTCCAGGCGTATGGCGAATAAAAGATCTTTTTGTAAACGTATATATCATCCAGAATTCCGAAGGAACGGAGTGGGTTTTGGTCGATACCGGATTAAAATCTACAGCCCCTAAGATCCGGGCCCTGGTATCGGAACTTTTCGGAAAAGCCAGTGTGCCCAAAGCAATTATTATGACACACGGTCATTTTGACCACCGGGGTTCGTTAATACAACTGGCTGAAGAATGGGGAGTTCCTGTTTACTGTCATCATATGGAACGTCCTTATTTAACCGGTCGTGCTTCTTATCCGCCAGCTGACCCTTCTGTAGGCGGTGGTGCCATGGCCTTAGTTTCCTTCGCTTATCCCAGGGGCCCTATAGACATTGAAAACCAATTAAGAGAATTGCCTGCAGACGGAAACATTACAGAATTAGAGGACTGGAGGTGGATTCATACACCAGGGCATACACCTGGTCATATAAGCCTTTTCAGGGAGAAGGACGGAGTGCTGATAGCAGGAGATGCTTTCGTAACCACTATGCAGGAGTCTTTGTTGGCAGTGGCAACACAAAAAAAATTCGTTTGTGGACCTCCTAAATATTTTACGCCTGACTGGGGAGCCGCAGCCCGTTCTGTAAAAGAACTGGCGAACCTTGAACCCAATGTGATTGCTACCGGTCATGGTCATGCTATGTATGGGGAAGAAGCAAGAAAAGATTTACACAAACTGGCCCGCAATTTTTGGCAAAGAGGAATGCCAGCCAGCGGCAGGTACGTTAAAGAAGCTGCAAGTTTTGATGAGAACGGTATTCCTGTTCATATTCCAAAGTCTAATGGGGTGATGTTAAAAAAGATTGTTGTGGCTGCAGCATTATTTACCATTGGTTATATTATTTTAAAACAAAAAAACAAATCCAGCGGCCTTCATAAAAAATTGTTGAATTCAATTGGTACATCTTTCAAAGCATCTGCTTTGGGTGCTCTTGGTGCTACCGCCGCCGCTTCTCCTGCTCTGCCATCGGTTCCTTTGATACCGGCATTATAAAAATAGTGGTCAGTTGATTGGAGACAGCCAATCAATTGACCACTTAATCAATTAAGTGATCGCAGGTTGACTGTTGGAAGAATTAAAATAATAATCTTAGGCTAATTGTCTTTTGTACAGCTGTATGGTATTTTCAAATCCCAGGTAAAGAGCGTCACATATAAGTGCATGTCCAATACTTACTTCATCCAGCCAGGGAATATTTTCTTTGAAGTAATTGAGGTTGTGAAGATCCAGGTCGTGACCTGCATTCAGGCCCAGCGAAAGATCTTTGGCAAGTTTGGCTGCTGCAATGTATGGTTCAATAGCTTGTTCCTTGTTACCGGCGGCAAATTGTTTTGCATATGCTTCAGTGTACAATTCAATTCTGTCTGTACCGGTAAGGCCAGCACCTTCTACCATTTCCGGAACAGGGTCTACAAAAATTGAAACCCTGATTCCTGCATTTTTGAAAACTGCAATTATTTCTTTTAAATAGTCACGATGTTTTATAGTGTCCCATCCATGATCTGATGTGATCTGACCTAACTCATCCGGGACCAGTGTTACCTGGTCGGGTTTTGTTTCCAAAACCAGGTCTACAAATTTTTGTTCCCGGCAGTTGCCTTCAATATTAAATTCAGTGGAAATGATTTTTTTAATGTCTCTTACATCATTATAACGGATGTGCCTTTCGTCGGGGCGGGGATGAACCGTTATGCCGTCTGCACCAAAACGTTGCGCATCTATAGCAGCCTTAACGACGTCAGGATTATTGCCTCCGCGGCTGTTCCTGAGGGTTGCAATTTTGTTGATGTTTACAGAAAGCTTTGTAGACATACATCAAAAATAAAGCTAAGCGATGAGCTTTTAAGATGATCTACTATTCTTAGATTGAAAATTTAAGCATTGATTTTTTTCTCCATGATCAAAAATTCCAGTTGTTGTTTTGGAATACCGAAACGTGGATCATTGGGAAAAGGTTTTCGTTCAGCTGTTTGATGATAACCCCTTCTTTCATACCATTCAATAAGTTCCTTTCGAACCGTTATCACAGACATGAATACAGATGTGCAACCTTGTTCTTTAGCATAAGCTTCTGAAGCGTTCAGCAGTTGCTTTCCAATCCCCTTTGCCTGTATATCCGGTGAAACAGTAAGCATGCCCAGGTATAATTTTCCATGCTGATTTTGAAGAAAAACACATCCTGCCAGTTGTTTATTGATTGTGCCCTTCAAAATAACCGAATCTGCCTGGCTTATCATTTTCAATAAAGCATCTTCATCAGTTCGTATTCCATCCAAAAGTTCGGCCTCTGTTGTCCAGCCCTTTTTGGAAGTTTCGCCACGGTAAGCACTGTTTACTAATATTACCAGTTCAGGTATATCGTCTTTGGAAGCCCGGGTTATTTCCAGATTAGAAGTCATGTTCAAAATTAAAGTCTTGCGTTTAAGTTCTGATTGCGGAATACTATTTGTTTTACTAAAGCAGAATTTGAATTATACATGTTACCCGAATACGATCATTGCGACCTTCGTACCCTGCAGGAATTTTATATGAGAGAGTCGAGAGAATTCTCAATAGCACTGGAACAAGGGGCTTCCTGGAAGATCCTGCAACAAAAGCGGCAGAGCATCAGGGAGATCAATGAAATGATCACTAAAAAATACGATGAAATTTACCGTTCCAGTAGAAACAGGTTCTCTCATCCACATGGGTAACTGGCCCATTTTATACACAGTTTTGTAGAATTTTGCATCCTCCAGAAAAGAACACGTTCTCTTTTAGGTTTTAACATAACCTGATTTTAGGCAAGGCTGTTCACCAATACATAAAAACTTACGCCCCAGAATGTGAGAAATAATAAGATCATCAAAATAGAAGACTTCAGCTGAAATTTATCACTTTCATTTCTCGTCAAAAATAACCTCGTCCACATTTGTTTCATAAAAATCAGTTTAGTACACTATCCCTTAATAGGAATAACGTGCCATTTGGATATAGATGGAAAATATTTTTATGATAACAGTTTTTTGATCAAAAGTTGTGGAGGGTCAACTACAGTTTTGGGTTTTATTGTACCAAAATTTTGTACAATCACCGGATCAGCGTTACAATGCCTTTCTGGATATAGGGAGTGCCCAGGTAATCTGTGGCCTTTACTTCCCATACAAATGTGGAAGTTGGCTGTTCTTTACCGGAAACTTTGCCATCCCAGCCATTATTGTTTGTGGTTGTAGAAAAAACCAACTGTCCCCAACGGTTGTATACGCGGAAGTATTCAATCTTGCTTATCCCAACAGCTATTGGTTTTAGCAGATCGTTTTTGCCATCATTATTTGGCGTAAATCCTGTTGGAACAAAAACCGTGGGTGGTGTGGAAAAAATTTTTATAGTGAGAAAAGCTGAATCCACGCAACCCGATTCATTGTATACAAGTACACGGTATCGTAAACCGTTTGAAGAATATGGAAATATGGCCACAGGGTTCGAACTATTTGCATCGGAAAGATTAGATGCAGGTGACCATTGATAGGTTATGCCACCTGTTGCCTGCAATTGCAGTGGCTGCCCTATTAAAGCTGCTGTATCGTTACCGGCATCTGCTATAATTTTTGGTAACACGGTTACCAATATGGTATCGGTAGCAGGTTTGGGGCAACCTATTGTATCGTATGCCGTTAGAACATAACTGGTTGAACTTTTTGGGAATACAACAGGTGAAAGATGGTTAATGTCGCTGATTGTAACGGCGGGTGACCATAAAAAGCTACTGCCATTGGTACTGCCGTTTAGCTGGCAGGAAGCAGCGTGACAAATAACTGTATCAGCACCTGCATTTACTTTAGGATAGGGTACAACAGTAACGGTATAGGTACCTTCTGCATTACAATGACCAATAGCTGCACTTAGATTGTAGTTGGTTGTGATTGGTGGGTAGGCATTGGTAACCAGCCGGGTTGGGTTTTCAATGAATTGCGAAGGTGTCCACTGGAAATACAAAGCATCTGTGATGGCTTCCAATTGAACAACATCGCCCTGGCAAATAACCGTATCATTTTTCATTTGCAATTGCACGTGATCTACCACACGTACCAGCACTGAATCTTTATTTCTGCAACCATTATCATTAAGATCCACTACATAATATGTTGATGTGGAAGGGTAGACAAGAGGAGGTCCATTTGGAGAAGAAATCATATGCGGGGAAACATGCCAATTCAACTGTCCATCGACTTCAGCTTTAAGTTGCAATGTATCACCCTTACAAATAAGTGTATCGCGGAAGGCAAGATGAATAGGTGGTTTGGTAACAATGGTTACGGGTTTTGTTATTGTATCGCTACAACCTATTGTAGTGTTAACTATAAGGCTAACATTTTTTGTTCCTGTTTCAAAATAGGTATACACCGGGTCCTTTTCGTTAGCGGTATCGTTATAAACATAGGGATCATCAAAATTCCAGTACCAGGATTTAATATCCCCGAATACGGTGGTTGACTGGTCGGTGAAAGAAGTGGGTTTCGCAAGGCAAATACCTGAGAAATTGAAGTCAGCATTTAAACCCGGGTACACCTTTACAACAGAATTGATAGAATCTGAACAGGGGAGGCCCTGGTTTATCAGCAGGGTTAGTTTGTATAATCCGGTATCCGGAAATTCATACCTGATAGTAGGAGCCGTTGAAGAATAAATCTTTGTTCCATCACTGTTAAACAATTTCCAGTCATAGGTTTTTATCAATGGACTGTTTGACTGGTTGCCAAGTGAAAGCGTTTTTGAATCCTTGCATAATTTATAATCTGGTATAAGGCTGGCAGCAGCAATTGAACATTCTGTAACATTTACCTGGAAGTCTTTTCGTTGTGTGGCAATGACAACCCCATTTCTTACTTCCTGCACACAAACCGTTATAACATAAGTGCCGGCGGGAGGGGCAATTCCTCTTATCAGGCCGGTGCTTGCATCCAGTTGAACATGTTCTCCCAGTGGCATATTTGCGTTAAATCCCTGTCCGTATGGCACAGAATAATAAGGCGGATTCAGGGGCGGGGCATTGGTACCGGTTGTGCCACTTACATAGGCTTCGCAAAAAGAATATACTAATTGATCTCCATCTTTATCTTGCGCAGCAAAACTATAAGAGAAGGAATTGTTGGCGCAAATAACCACCAGGTCACTTCCTACAAAATTGGCACTGTTGTTTTCTGGTAGGTCCCTGTCTTCAGAATTGCCTGGAATTTCTGCTGTGTATACGGCACCTATTAATCCATAGCCAGGTGCAAGATTATTAATGCCTGCAATCCTGTAATTAACCTGGCTGGAAAGAATATAACCAGAGCTACTTGATGGTAATGATATAGTGAAATTATAATAACCAACTTCAAAACAAACCGCCGGTGGGTTGGTTATACAGGGGTTTGAATTATTAAGGCTCAATGTAAGTGGTCCATTCAATTCTACATCAAAATTCTGGATACGTGTGTAGCTGCCTTTATCAAAAACAGAGATGGTTGCAGGATTATTAAACCGGCGGCCACTGTTGCAACGCATAAAAAGTTTAAGGGTCACT
>DASTMJ010000118.1:0-5581 GCA_035714205.1 Flavisolibacter sp.
TATGAGGGAGGTTATCTTTTTTATTCTTATGGTGGTTTTAGGTCTGCACCTGCAAGCGCAGATCGTAGTCTCCGGGGGAGTCAAAGACGTAAAAAACAATCCCTTGCAGGGAGCTACCATAGCCATCAAAGATTCTTACGATGGAGGTACAACGGATTCACTGGGCCGATTTTCGTTTCAAACCTTAGAAAAAGGGGAGCATCTCCTTGTAATTTCGGCGATAGGTTATAAAAGTGCGGAGCAAAAAGTTATTCTTTCTCAAGACCAAATTTCAATTGATATCAAATTAAAAGAAGAGATTAATGAAATGAAGGCCGTAGTTATAACAGCCGGTTCATTTGAAGCAAGTGATAAAAAAAGGACCACGGTATTAAATTCTATTGACATTGTTACAACAGCCAGTGCTAATGCTGATATCACCGGTGCTATAAAAACATTGCCCGGTGCACAGCAGGTAGGCGAAAGTGAAGGTTTGTTTGTTAGAGGTGGTACAGCTGCAGAAACAAAAACCTTTATTGACGGTACACTTGTAAATAATTTCTTTTACAGCAGTGTACCTAATATTGCCCAGCGTGGTCGTTTCTCACCCTTTATATTTAAAGGCACGGTATTCAGCGCAGGTGGATACTCGGCTTTATATGGACAAGCACTTTCGTCTGCATTAATCTTGGAATCGATTGATTTTCCTGAAAGAAGTTCGGCCACCTTATCCATATCTCCTATAGGCGGTGCAGCCGGCATTCAGAAACTTTCGAAGAATAAAAATTTTTCATGGGGTGTAAATTATAGCTATACCAATGTTGACCTGGCATTTAAAGTATTAAAAACTGAACCCGATTATTTTATTATTCCGGATTTCCATACGGGTGATGCCAATTTCCGCGTCCGCACATCCAAAACGGGTATTCTTAAATATTATGGTTACTTCAGCGGAAATAAACTGGGAGTTCGAAATTGGAGTATAGATACATTAGGCTATAAAGATGCATTTAAGCTCAGTAACTTCAATATGTATCATAATCTTTCCCTCAAAGAAAATATAGGGGCTAATTGGAAATTTAACGGAGGTGTTTCTTATACTAATAATAAAGATAACATACAGGGAACATTACAAAATGATAAGGACCAGGATGAAGTTGTAAACAGTTTGGAATACAAAAATTTTAACGTAAACGCCAGGGGAAATTATTTTAATGGCAAAGCTGTTTTTGAAAGAAGATTAAGAGGGTTAAGTGCTTTACGTTTCGGTTCAGAATATAATTACAGTGACGATAAAGCTGATTATACAGCATATGACGGCAATGAATATCCGAATTACATTAAAGAGCATCTTTTGTCAACGTTTGCTGAAGCAGATGTGTACGTAACCAATAACCTTGCAGCTAAGTTAGGTGGCCGCATGGAACATTCCGCCATGCTTGGCAAATATAATTTTGCACCCAGGGCTTCCCTTGCTTACAAAGTTGGAAAAGATGCCCAGGCTTCTATTGCTTATGGAATATTTTATCAAAATCCAGAAAGGCGTTACCTGCCATCTCTAAACGATCTCACTTTTTCAAAAGCAACACATTATATAGCACAGTATCAAAAAGTAAACAGTCTTTCAACATTCAGGGCAGAAGCGTTTTATAAAAAATATGCAGATCTTTTAAAAACATCACAAGTAAATAACCAGGAATCAGCATCTTCAAATAGCGGGTATGGGTATGCTAAAGGCTTTGAGTTGTTCTGGCGAGATAAAAAGACGATAAGAAATTTTGATTACTGGATATCCTATTCTTACCTGGATACAAAAAGAGATTTTTTAAATTATCCGGGACAGATACAACCTTCTTTTGCCACCAGCCACACAGCCAACCTGGTGGTAAAAAAATTTGTTGGTGGACTTAGAACACAATTCAATGCCAATTATCAGTATGCTTCAGGCCGGCCCTATTATAACATCAGGTATAACAATACAGAAGAAAAATTTGCTATTTACGACCAGGGCAAAACCATAGATTATAATAGTTTAAGCCTGAGTGTAAATTATTTGCCCAACATATTTAAAAAGGGGGCTACACAGTTTACTGTATTTGTATTTTCTATAACCAATGTATTGGGTACTAACCAGGTTTTTGGTTATAACTACTCCTATAATGGATTGCGAAAAGAAGCCATTGTTCCGGCCACAAAAACATTTATTTACCTGGGTGCTTTTATAAGTTTTGGTGTAGACAGGTCGGAAGAAGTGATCAACAGTAATTTATAATCATCTTGTCAACCTGATAAATTTCAGTTATGTCAGAAAATTTGCACACACCGGAAGGGAAAGACCCGGTTTTATGGAGAACGGCACAAAAAAGGGCCTCTTTCAAACGCCACCTTGCTACCTATCTTATCATCAATATTTTTTTATGGCTCTTGTGGGTTTTTACAGATTACCGCACTTATAACTCTGGTTTGCCATGGCCTTTATGGGCAACATTGGGCTGGGGAATAGGTTTATTTTTTAATTACCTGGGTGCTTATAAAACTAATTATTCGGTAGAAAAGGAATACGATAAACTTAAACAAAATCAATCTAAATTATAGCTATAACATGAAAAAGGTTTTATTAATAACGATGCTCTCAGCTGCTGCTTTACTGTCAAACGCACAAAGTGAAAAATATATGAAAGCAATGCAGGAAAAAATATCTGTGATGGATACAACACGCAGCCCGGAAATTTTACAAGGGCTTTCGGCTGCATTTGAACGAATTGGCGATGCAGAAAAAACACAATGGCTTCCTTATTATTATGCTGCATTAACCCAAATAAACCTGGGCTATTTTTTAACCGGGGGGCAATTAAATGGTGGACTTGCTGATAAAATTGACCCGATTGCAGATAAGGCAGATAACCTGCTGAATAAGGCTGAAGAACTCAGCAAGGAAAATTCCGAAATCTTCGTTGTTAAAAAGATGATTGCAAGCCTGCGCATGATGGCTGATCCAATGAACCGCTACATGCAATATGGTCCCATTGCACAAGAGGCCCTGGAAACAGCTCGTAAATTAAATCCGGCCAATCCAAGAATTTATTTACTGGAAGGGCAGGATAAATTTTTTACCCCGGAACAATTTGGTGGCAGTAAAACCGAAGCAAAAAAACTGTTTGAAGAAGCATTATTAAAATTTGAATCTTTCAAGCCAGGTAGTTCAATTGATCCAAATTGGGGACGTGCAACCGCCACCTATTTCTTAAACCAGGTAAAATAAAACCTGCAAAATCAGTATTGTTGTCATCATAAGGATAATAAATTATCATTCATGGAAGAAAATTTATCGCCACATCAAAGCCTGGAACTCATCCAGTCTATGATCAACAAAACAAAAGCAAAACTGAGTGAGAACAGCATTTACTTTTTGCTTTGGGGTTGGGTCACGTTTATAGCAATACTTGGACAATTTGTTTTAAAAGTGGTGCTTAATTATGAGCGTCACTATCTTGTTTGGTTGATTACCATCCCCACTGCTATTGCCAGCATCATTTATTCTGCCCGCAATCATAAACGATATACTGTAAAAACATATGTTGGAGAAAGTATGAGTTTTATCTGGACAGGCATCGGTATTAGTTTTTTTGTATTAAGCTTTATTATTTCCAATTCAAAAGGCGGGTGGGTGAATGCCTGGCCTTATTTTATTTTGTTTTATGGTCTTGGCACTTTTATATCCGGCAAAATATTGAGATTTACTCCTTTGATCATTGGCGGAATTTTAAATTGGATGCTGGCGATAGCCGCCATCTATATTCATTTTGATTACCAGTTACTGGTAGCGGCAACTGCTATATTAACCAGCTATATTATCCCGGGGCATTTATTGCGTTCTTACAACAACTAACAATATGGAAGAAAAACAAATTTCGGAACAGGAAAGTTTGTCCATCATACAGCAAATGATACAAACTGCAAAACGTGAACAGAAAGACGATGGCAAAGGATGGATCATTTGGGGATGGATGTTGTTTTGCGCTTCTGTTCTAACCGTATTGAATATTCGGTTTGAATGGTTTTCTACTTTTTTTTTCTGGAACGTATTCGGTGGCATTACCATCTTATGGATGGTTTATAATTCTGTCCGATTTATTTTCAGAAGGAAGACCGATATGGTGAAAACCTATACAAAAGATCTTTTCGAAAAATTGAATTCAGGTTTTTTTATATGCCTTATGTTTATCATTGTGGCAATTAATATTGGCGTTTTTCCTAAGCTGGGTTTTCCTTTACTGATTAATTTGTATGCTTTCTGGATTTTGATTTATGGTAGTGCCTTAAATTTTAAGCCATCCATAATTGCGTCTTATATCACATGGGCCATTGGTTTTGGTGCCTTATTTGTAAAAACATTTGAGCAAGTGATGTTGCTGCATGCAGCAGCAGTACTTTTCGGGTACATTATACCCGGTCATATTGCCAATCGGGAATTTAAAAAGTTGCATAGCAGGAATAAAGTAGCTGAACGTGTTTAAAGATCTGGACCCCATATTACATTCTCAATTACGTCTTGCAGTAATGTCTTTGTTGATCAGTGTAAAAGAGGCTGAATTTACATTTCTGAAAGAAAAAACATCAGCTACCGCCGGTAACCTTAGTGTGCAGATTCAAAAGTTAAAGGATGCCGGATATATTGAGGTAGTAAAACAGTTTAAAGATAATTACCCGCAAACCATTTGTAAGATCACAACACAAGGAATTGATGCATTTGAAAAATATGTAAAGTCGTTACAGGATTATATTAAAAAGTAGGAAGGCTCCTGGAAAGGAGCCCTCGAATCTATAATCCGTACCGAAAAAAACTTGACTATCGTTTGATAAATTTTACTCTGTTGTTATCTGTATCGTTAGCTAATTCTAATATATAGGTACCTCTGTACAACCTGCCGTCGGCAGGAATTGTAATGGTGTTTGCTCCCTTATTTATGTTTACTTTCTGGCTATACACTTTCACACCTGATAAATTGTATATGTTAATGATTGCCGGTGCATTTGAATTTGATGAGTACGAAAAGCTCAGGTAAGAATCAACCGGGTTGATTGACAAACGTAATGCAGTATTAGTTGTTGGTTGCGACCCGAGATAAATCACCTGGGATACAGTTTCTTTTCCAGTTGTACTGATCAATTTTATCCTGTAATAGGCAGAAGCTGCGGTGCCATCAGAATACGTATAATTTTCTGTGCCTGTTTTATCAGTATTAATTATTGTTTTAATAGTGGTAAAATTGGTTCCGTCATTACTCCTTTCTATTTGGATCTGTTTGCCTGATTCATTCTCAGCAACGATCCATTTTAAAAGATTACTGTTCTCACTTCTGCTGCCTGCAAAAGAAATTAAACGAACAGGTAAAACTCCAACATTTGGAATGAAGACGATGTTGTCTATACATCCCGCACTAGTTGTAGTTTGAATAAGAATGTTTTCATCATATGGCAGGTATACGGTACTGAATCCACCATCTGTTACAACAGTTTCTGTCTTTGATACAAGGTAGGTGTCATTTACATCCAGTTGCCCGAACACGGTTCCATTGTCTATATAAACATTCATGGTTAC
>DASTMJ010000119.1:0-9345 GCA_035714205.1 Flavisolibacter sp.
GGACAAAGGAGGAAAACAGTAATACTGCCGTTAATTCTAACATACCAGCTTTTAAATAACGATTGCAAACAAGTATATTATGTCAACGATCACAGCACAAAAAGAAGCCGTACACCAACAAGCCGATTTTTTACCCCTGCAGGGTACCGATTATGTGGAGTTTTATGTAGGTAATGCCAAACAGGCAGCGCATTATTATATGAGTGCTTTTGGTTTCCAGGCATTGGCCTATGCCGGACCCGAAACAGGTGTAAAGGACAGGGCCAGCTACGTGGTGCGCCAGCACAAACTTACTTTCGTTTTAACCACACCCATACGATCCGGGAACGAAATAGCGGATCATATTTACAAACATGGAGACGGCGTAAAGTTTTTAGCCCTCAGGGTGGAGGATGCTACTGATGCATGGGAACAAACTACAAAACGTGGTGGTAAATCATACATGGAGCCTAAACGTTTGCAGGATAAAGATGGCGAGGTTGTGTTAAGTGGTATACATACATATGGAGATACGGTTCATTTATTTGTAGAACGTAAAAATTATAAAGGTGCTTTTATGCCAGGCTTCAGGCCCTGGAGCAACCCTCATTTTGCACCCACAGATACCGGTCTGTTATATGTTGACCATTGCGTAGGGAATGTGGGCTGGAACCAGATGAATCCCTGGGTAAAATTTTATGAAGAGGTAATGGGCTTCAAAAACATTTTATCATTTGATGATGAAGATATATCAACTGAGTACTCAGCCCTGATGAGTAAGGTAATGAGTAATGGGAATGGTTTTGTAAAATTCCCGATCAATGAGCCGGCCGAAGGAAAAAAGAAATCGCAGGTAGAAGAGTACCTGGAATTCTATGAGGGCGAGGGTGTGCAACACGTTGCCCTTGCCACCAATGATATAGTAAAAACTGTAAGGGAACTCATGAGCCGTGGTGTTGAATTTTTAAAGGTTCCCAATACTTATTATGATGACCTGCTGGACAGGGTAGGCCAAATTGATGAAGACCTTGAGCCTTTAAAGGAACTGGGTATTCTGGTTGACCGGGATAATGAAGGGTATTTGTTGCAACTGTTTTCAAAACCGGTAGAAGACAGGCCAACCCTGTTCTTCGAGATCATTCAACGGAAAGGTGCTAAAAGTTTTGGAAAAGGAAATTTTAAAGCGCTGTTTGAAGCCATTGAAAGAGAACAGGCCGAGAGAGGTAATTTATAACAAGGTTTCTGCTGACTTGCCAGGGTTAATAGAGTGAGATTAAGACAAAAACAACAGTCTCACAACATATAAACCTCTTAACTTGTCAGCCATTCCACTTCTCTTAGCGTTTTTTTACTTTTCTTTACATTTATAATAGGAACTTGCTTTCATCTAAAGCTATCATTCAATGAAAAACCTTATTACCATCATCTTATTTGCACTGGTTGGCTCCACCGCTTATTCACAGGGTGCATTTGTCAATTTCATTGACTATCAAAGAGGGTTTACCAGGCCCAGCGATGCTTTGAAGCGTAAAGAGGATACGCTGCAAAAACAGTTTATTAAAAAGGGACTGGGATGGCCTGCCAAATACGTTTATATACGTTCTTTTAAATATGATGGTGAACTGGAAGTATGGGTACGTAATGAACGCAAAGAACCTTTTAAATTATTTAAGACCTATAAAGTATGTGCCCTGGCCGGAACCCTGGGTCCAAAACGTATGCAGGGCGATTACCAGGTTCCTGAAGGTTTTTATTATATCAACGAGTTCAATCCCAACAGCAGCTATTATCTTTCCCTTGGGTTGAACTATCCCAACCCTTCTGACAGGATCTTAAGTGATTCCGCACATCCCGGCGGCGATATTTACATTCACGGCAGTTGTGTTACGGTGGGTTGCATACCGGTAACCGACAAACAAATCGACGAATTATACATTCTTGCAGCCTACGCAAAAAACCATGGGCAGGATTATATACCCGTTCACATTTATCCCATACGGTATAACAATAAAAGAAGTGCTGCTTATCTGGCCAACCTTACCAAGAGCGACGGTCAGTTAAAAGTTTTTGCCGATCGTTTGCAAGCCGTTTATGATCATTTTGAAGCCACGCACAAGCTGCCTGTTATTATGAGTAATAACAATGGTGATTATGTGTATGACGGGCTGGCAAAAAAAGAAGTAACCGTGGTAGAAAAACCGAAGAAGGTTTTGCCGCCGCACCGTACACGCCATATAACTGAACTGGCAGATGTGGTTTCTCAATGGCCACAGTTCCCGGGGGGTGGAGAAAGTTTCTTAAAATATCTTGATAAAATGGGTAAGGCCATGGCGCAGGAACTTCCTGCCGGTACAAAAAAGGCCAACATCATGATAGAATTTATTATTGATGTGGATGGTGTGCCTACCAATATAAAAGTGCTGAATGGTGTGAACGAGGAATTTAATTATGAACTGGTTTCCGTGCTGGAACAAATGCCCACCTGGCAGCCTGCTCTTTTAAACGACAAGCCTGTTGCCAAAAAAATGAAACAGAGTTTTGTTATTGAGTAGTTCCGGTAATTGTGATGTGCTCATTACGTCATACTGTTTATCAATACAGATCATCAATCAACTGAACCGAAAAAATCCATACGCTTGAAGGTTTATTTTATCAGTGGATTGGGTGCGGACAGGTCCATCTTCAAACACATACATTTACCCACTGGTTTTCAACCCGTTTACCTTGACTGGATACCACCACAAAAAGATGAATCACTTTCCCACTATGCACAACGGTTAATAGATAAGATCAATACCAAAGAAGCTTTTTCCCTTGTAGGGCTTTCCATGGGTGGTATGCTGGCGGTAGAGATTGCCCGTACCATTCCGGTAGATAAGGTGATACTGATTTCAAGCATTCCAACCTCCAAACATTTACCTCCTTATTACCGGTGGATGGGTGCCCTGCAATTACACCAGTGGCTGCCCATTAAACTCTTCCAGAAAGCGGCTATTATAAAACGTTTGTTCACTGCAGAAACACCGGAAGATAAACGAATGCTGAAGGCCATGATACGGAATGTTGATGTTCATTTTTTAAGATGGGGCATGGGTGCTATTTTATCGTGGGATTGTTCCGAATGTCCCCCACGCTTATTTCATATTCATGGCACACATGACGAGATCTTACCTAAGAGATTCACCCAACCTACGCACCTGGTGCGCAAGGCCGGCCATTTAATGGTATTGAACCGGTCTGCAGAGATCAACAACCTGCTGGCCACCATTCTTACAACTGGCAATTAAAAACAATCACCCCATACCTTCACCAGGGTCTTCACATTACTGCTTAGTTGTTTTCAGCAAGACCTGTATAGTTTCCGGCGTTTGTTGCCGCAGGATCATTTCACCGTTTTTGCATAATTCATCAACCAGCCTTGCATTGTAATGCCGTACGGTAAGCAGGGTAAGATCTTTTGCCAGTGTTACATCAAAATGTTTGGAAGCGGCATGTGCCAGCTGGTCTACTTTCTCCGGATGATCATCCACTACACACAATAAACTGATGGCAGCATTTTGTGTAAGGTTGGGTTTAAACTTTAATGATTCAAACACCTGGTACAATTCAGCGGTGAGGTGTTCGCCCACAAAAGAAAAATCCCGGGAGGTTAGCTGAACCAGTACCTGGTTAAATTTATACACGATGATGGGAGGCAGGTTATTGATGTTTTTATTATGGATGCAGGTGCCTTCTTCCGAGGGGTGAATAAACGAACGTACATATAAAGGAATGCCTTTGTTCTGCAGCGGCTTGATGGTTTTGGGGTGAATGACCTGGGCCCCGTAATAAGCCATTTCAATCACCTCGCGGTAGTTCAGCTCTTTTATCCATTGGGCATCTTTATACTGTTTGGGATCGGCATTCATAACACCCTGTACATCTTTCCAGATGGTCTGGCTTTCCGCATCAAGCAGGTTGGCAAATACGGCAGCCGTATAATCACTTCCTTCCCTTCCAAGAGTAGTACTTTCATTTTCATCTGTAGCACCAATAAATCCCTGGGTTAGAACAATGTTTGTTTCATTAAACAATGGCAGCACCTGTTCTTTTACTTTTTGTGCAGTGATGTTCCAGTCAATAACAGCATCCCGGAAGTTATCATCTGTACGAATGATATCTCTTACATCGATCCATTGGTTCAATACACCAACCTGGTTCAGGTAATTGCTGACAATGGCGGTTGATAATAATTCGCCCACACATACTACCTGGTCGTAATAATAATCATAATCCCGCACCGGTTTATCGTGCAGCAGCCATTCTACTTCGGTAAAAAAATCAGTAAGCTGTAGCGAAGGATCAGTGTATGATACAGAATGCATGTTGAGGTTGCCCGCAACTTGCGTATCTTTTTCTAATTCACCCGCAATATGCAGGTGTTCCTGTTTTATGTTTTCAAAAAGACGGAGGGCCTCTTCCTTATTGCCTGCAAAAAAAGCTTCCGCCACTTTTTCCAATGCATTGGTGTATTTGCCCATGGCGGAAATAACGACAAGTACCTGTTCTCCCTGGTATTTTTTTAGTATCTGTGCTACGTTCTGTATTCTTTCTGCCGTGCTTACGGAAGCTCCGCCAAATTTAAAAACCTTCATAGTTGGCAAAGATGAATAAATCGGCTTATTGAAGTGCAGCCACTAAGAATTATTCTTTCACGGGAGGTTTCCAACAATCATCCTTATTTCTTTATATTTTTTTGCTGGCCATTTGCCGGTAATGTATATCAGCTTTTATTCTGACGATGGTCATTTACTGTTTCCACCTTCGCCGGTAGTTTTACAAAAATCATTTGGCAAGCAATCCGTACTTCCTGTAAACGGGTGTGTAGGAAGTTAGCACCCAACCTGTTTTCTATGATGATAGTGTATGTATCAAACTACACACGTACCCTTCTGAATCGCAATTTCATTTCTAAACGCATAAATAGTTCCAACATGAAAGCAACAATGAAAGCCCTGGTATATGATGGTCCGGGAAAAATAGAGCTTAAAGAAGTTCCTGTACCCTCCATCAATAAACCAACCGACGCCCTGGTGAAAATTGTAAAGACCACCATTTGCGGTACCGACCTTGGTATTATAAAAGGTAAGGTGCCAACCGTAAAACCCGGTACCACGCTGGGACATGAAGGTGTGGGTATCATTGAAGAAGTTGGTGTATCGGTTCGCAATTTTAAAAAAGGCGATCATGTTATCATCTCCTGCATTACATCTGACGGCAGCTGCGAATACTGCAAAAAAGGAATGTATGCACATTGCGAAGATGGCGGCTGGATATTGGGTCATCTTATCAACGGAACACAGGCCGAATATGTTTGTATACCGCATGCCGATAACAGCCTGCACCACATACCTGCCGGCGCAGATGAAGAAGCCCTTGTGATGTTGAGTGATATTTTGCCAACCGGCTACGAGATCGGTGTTTTGAACGGTCGTGTAAAACCCGGCGATACCATTGCCATTGTTGGTTCGGGCCCTATAGGTATGTCGGCCCTGCTAACCGCACAGTTCTATTCTCCTGCCCGCATTTTTATGATTGACCTGGACGATAACAGGCTGGAAACTTCTAAGAAGTTTGGAGCCACAGATGTCATCAACTCCGGCAGGGAAAACGTGGTGCAGAAGATCATGTCCTTAACCAAAGATGGTGTGGATGTTGCCATTGAAGCTGTTGGTTTACCAGACACCTTTAACATTTGCCAGGAAATTGTGCGCCCCGGTGGAAACGTTGCCGTTATTGGTGTACATGGACACAGTGTAGACTTCCAGTTACAAAAACTATGGATCCAGAACATTACCCTTACAACAGGATTGGTAAGTACCAATACTACGCCGATGCTGTTGAAGACCGTAACATCGGGTAAGCTGGAACCAAAAAAACTGATCACCCACCATTTTATGCTGGCTGATATGCTGGAAGCTTACGAGGTATTTGGCAATGCCGGTAAAGAAAAAGCAATGAAGGTGATCATTGACGCCGAAGGCGTGCCGGTATTACAAGCCGCAACCAGTGAAAAAGAAGAGGTGATGGTTTTATAGTGCTGCGGTCGAACCACACAGCCTGAAACCGGTGTGTTATAGGGGAGGAAGTTTTTACTTTCTTCCCTTTTGTATATAAATTTCCGGGAGAAGCTTTTTTTCTTACAAAACCAGGTACCTATTTTAAAACACACTTCAAATTCATGAAGTGTGTTTTGTTGAATACATCCAACTGCAGGAAAGAAAGGTGCAATCAGTGGAAACTGTAACGCGGTTTCATTAAGATGGTAACTATAGCACCACACTCCAAAATTCTATAATACTTTCGTCAATCAAATAACCAAACAATTCCTTTGGAAGTTTTTTTTACAACCTTACTGGACCTGCTGGGAACCTTTGCCTTTGCCATTAGTGGTATAAGGCTGGCATCGGGCAAACAGATAGACTGGTTTGGTGCTTACGTAGTTGGTTTGGCTACTGCCATTGGTGGCGGAACCGTACGGGATCTTTTGCTGGATCTAACTCCCTTCTGGATACTGGATGGTAAATACCTGCTGACCACTGCCGCAGCGCTGCTGGCCACCCTGCTTTTTAAGGATAAAATATTTAAATGGGGTAATACCTTGTTCCTGTTTGATGCCATCGGGCTGGGATTGTTTACGGTTGTGGGCATCAGCAAAAGTCTTGCAATGGGTTTGCCTGTCTGGGTTTGTATTGTTATGGGTACCATTACAGGATCGGTAGGTGGTGTTATAAGAGATGTATTATTAAATGAAGTGCCGCTGTTGTTACGAAAAGATATTTATGCACTGGCCTGTGTTGCTGGCGGACTTGTTTATTTTGCCTGCGTACAATTGAAGCTGCCCGTCAATATAACCGAACTGGTTGCTGCACTGGTGGTAATTGCAGTGAGGGTGATAGCTGTAAAATTGCATATCCATTTACCAGTATTGCATACCGTTAGCAAGGCCGGTCATAACACTGGTAAGACTAATTGAAGGAACAAATTACATCACTTATTTATCGCTGTAGTTTCAACGAAATAGTTTTCTACTTAATAAGTCCATTCAAACTCAACTGCTGTAATATATCTGTAAACACTAATTTTATAAAAATTTAATGTATGCAAGAAAAAACATTATTCACTGCCCTGGGGTGCTATTGTTGTAAGATTCAGTAATGTTTCGAATTGCCAGGGGTTTACGATCCGCCCAGGTACTTCCTTGTTTAGCCCTGTGCAACGCGAAACCCCGGGATTTGTTTTCCGGGTTCTCTCCATCCACAAAGCCATGCAGTGAAGCCCCCCGGCCGGCAATAAAAAAACGATCCCGAACTTAGATCGGTCTAGATTCTTCAGCAGATGATTTGTCCTTTAATTGGGCTTGTATCATCCTGTACTTTAATTCTTTTAGCTCCTTGTAAATGGCTAAAATTTCAGATTGGGGTTTGCCGCATTCAATTGATACCTCTAAGGACGTTAGTTTAGCATCCATGGCTTTTTTTAGTTCGTGCAGATTTTCCATTCAGAGTTAAGATTAATTTTTGCTATGCGTTTATAAGCAAAAATCAAGCCTGTTGGCAACCTTACGTTTTACAGTCGCTATGGATTTTACTTGTTTAGCCCTGTGCAATGCGAGACCCCGGGATTTATTTTTGGGGTTCTCTCCGGTCAAAAGAAGTGGCACCTCCATCCACAAAGGCTTGCTGTGAAGACCCCGGGCTGACTTACAACCTTACCATTGTATCTTACATATAAAATGTATGGGCGAACCCCGGCTCATATAAACGATCACCTCTATGCCTGTTGAAATAGCTAAGTCACCTAACGAAAAAAATGATACCCTGCAACCGATCATTCACCTGAGAAAAATGCTGCATCGGCACCCGGAGCTTTCCGGGCAGGAAACAGGAACTGCTGAACGCATCCGTGAATTTTTCACAGCCAATCATCCTACGGAACTGATCACGAAGATCGGGGGTCATGGACTGGCCGCTGTTTACAACTTCTCCAATGAGGGTCCCGTGGTGGTGGTCCGTTGCGAACTGGATGCTTTACCTATTGCGGAGACCAACCCCTTTGAACATCGTTCCCTGGTGCCCGGTGTATCGCACAAATGTGGCCACGACGGGCATATGGCTATTGTGGCCGGACTGTCAACCTGGATCAAAAAGAAAGACTTTAAAAAAGGCAGCATCGTATTATTGTTTCAGCCTGCCGAAGAAACCGGCGAGGGTGCTTTTGCAGTGCTGAATAGTAGTTTGTTCAAAAACATTCAGCCCGACTATTTCTTTGCTCTTCACAACCTCCCGGGAGAGGAGATGCATACGATCATTGTTGTGAATGATTTTTTTTCTGCCTCGGTGCAAAGTGTTTGTATCTCGCTAAAGGGCAAACAATCCCATGCATCGGAACCGGAAAAAGGCATCAACCCGGCAATGACCATTTCAAACATCATCAATGCCCTTGCTCAATTAAACGTTACCGATGAAACCAAAGAAAATTTTGCATTGCTGACGCCTGTTCATTTGCTTATGGGAGAAAAAGCCTATGGTATTTCCGCTGGCACGGGCGAACTGCATTATACCCTGCGTACCTGGACCGATAAGCAGATGGAAGAGCTGAAAAAAAATCTATCCAACATCGTAACAAACTTGTGCAGGAAACAATCACTTGAATATGATATTAGCTGGTTTGATTATTTCCCTGCTTCGGCAAACCAACCGGCCTGCAATGAGCTGGTACGGAAAGCCGCCACCGGCAATGGGTTTTTGGTGAAGGAACGGCCAATACCCTTTAAGTTTGGTGAAGACTTTGGATGGTATTCCAAACACTATCCTGCAGCTATGTTTGGCATTGGAGCCGGGCTGCATTCCCCGGCCCTGCATCACCAGGACTATGATTTTCCCGATGAAATTATCGGGACAGGGATCAGTATGTTTTACGGTATCATTGAACAATTGCTTGGGCAGGGCGGAACCAGTATGGGCACCGGCGGCCGCACCTCTAAATAACTGCAAAAACCCAGGCTTTGTATGCCCCCTTAAAAGATGGGCAGCCAATGACTTTTGTTTGCTTCGCCTGGCATTCCATGGCGTTGAATTTCCCTGTATTGCACTCCTTGTCCTTTCCTGCCTGCTGCCGCTGTTTGCCTCTCAGGTTGTTCGGGCCTTGTTCGGGTCTTGTTCGGGTTTGGTTCGGGTCTTGTTCGCTTCTTTCCGAACAAGGGGCGAAGAAGGTACGAAGGAAACACGAACCAAACACGAAGGAGGTATGTGTCTTGTACTGAAAAAACTTTACACCTTTCCGATTATTACTGAATGCGCTTTACAGTTATTATTGATAGTACTA
>DASTMJ010000120.1:0-14294 GCA_035714205.1 Flavisolibacter sp.
CTAAAAGGGCCTGCTCTTCTGATGTGCATCATCATATCAAGGATGTCGTTTTTATCAGGAACTCCCTGAACACCACCGATCCAGGTGGCAGGACTCATACCGTTTTTATTAGAACCCGAAACAAATACAGTTGTGTCATTACCATGGTAATCTCTTACAAAAAGTGCATCCAGCCAAAGCCTGTTATTTACAATACTGAATTGTGGCCGGCTCATTGTTCGGTAAACACTTTGCATACGTGCTGGCCACGGAGAGGCGTCGGCAGCATAAGCAGCCCTTAACGCAGCAGCACCTGTTGTATCTATAACAAATTGCCCCGTACCTGAGGTACCATTATACCAGAACCAATCATCATTACCTGACTGGAGGAAGTTGTTATAGAAATTTGCCCGCAATTCTGCATCAACACCAAACCCCGCCTTAATAATTGGCGTGGTAATCTGTGATTGAGCAGTAATTGAGAGAAAAAGCAAAATGGGTAAAAGTGTCTTCATAGAAAAGGATTTAGATGAGCAATAAAAGATGCGGAGTTACTCCGCACCTGTTTATCTGCGTTGTACGATACGAATCTTTTCCACAGGAGAGCACTCTGTAGTCCCATCAGCCTTTACAGCTGTAATACGGTAAGTTATATAGCCTGGATAAACGTCATTATCTGTGAACTTATAAGAAGTAGCACCATTAAAACCAACAGTGCCTGCGGTTTCAAAGTATTCTTCGTCATAAGATCTTTCAATAACAAATTCTACAATGTCAGTACTGGCTACAGACCAATTCATACCAACACCGGCCTTACCTTGTCTATGGGCTTTGAAATAACTAAAACAATTGTACGTTGTGGCTTTATGATTCAGATTTTCCTGCACATCAATAGTAAACGATGAAGCAAGAACGAATACGGTTAAAGCAACATAGGAGATTAGCGTTTTCATAAGGGTTTGATTTATTGGATAAAATTAGACTACTCTTAACAAAAAAGAAAGCGTAAATCATCCTGATTTTTACTGGTAAAAAAAATGATGGAAATTACTTGTAATAGTATAGGTAATTACCTATGAAAGTTGCCCAGCCAATCGTAGTTTTTCTAATAATACCTCAGACATTCTCTTGAAAGACTCATGACTATAGCCCGCAATATGAGGTGTTACAAGCACATTCTGCTGCGAAGTCAAAAAACCTAACTGCTCCCGTTCCATGTCATTTAATGCATATATCTTTTCGTTTTCCAGAACATCAAGAGCAGCACCCGAAAGTTTGTTTTCCTTTAATGCCTGGATCAAATCTTTTGTATCTGTCACCTCTCCCCTGCAGGTACTTATAAAAAACGGTTTCTTTTGTAAGCTGTCAAAAAAGGAAGCATTCGCTAAATGATATGTTTCCGCAGTTAATGGCAGATGTAAACTTATTACATCTGCAAATTCCTGGATCGCTTCTAAGGTTGATTCCTTTACATATCCTGTTTCAAATCCTTTTTTGTATTTATCACAGCCTAATACAATTACATTAAATGGTTGCAGCAACCGCGCAAATGAAGAACCTGTATTTCCAAAACCAATTATACCAACTATTTTCCCCGAAAGTTCAGTTCCGCGGTTTTCATTCCGTAACCATTTTCCATGTTTAACATCGTCAAACGACCGGCTGATGTTATTCATTAAATTGAGAACTAACGCTAACGTATGTTCAGCAACGGCATTACGGTTCCCCTCTGGTGTGCTGATACATTCAATACCTTTTGAAGCTGCATAGTCTGCATCAATAAGCTCCATACCACTTCCAAGTCTGCCAATCCATTTTAACCGGGTAGCCTTATCTAATAAAGCCCTATCAATTTTGATCCGTGTTGTAACAACCAATCCCTGAACTGTACTGATGGTTTCCGCCAACTCTTCGTAACTGATCTGCGGCTGATAGTGAATATCATAACCATAAATCGACAATTGCTCAATCAATAAGGGATGAACCGGAGCTGTAATTACAATTCTAACCGATCGTTTCATTTCATTTCAAAAGTTAGCCGTGCAAAATCCCTAACGCTTAGTTGTTCAGCACGTTTATTAAAAATTTCTTTTTTCAATTGGTCATCTGTAAATAAACTTTTGCAAGCATTACGCAACGTTTTTCTTCTTTGACCAAACGCTGTTTTAACCAGTATGAAAAATGCATCCTTGCTTTTTACTTCCAGGGGATCTCTTACAGGAACCAATTTTATAACGCCGCTTTTTACCTTAGGTGGGGGCACAAAACTTTTTTCAGACACATCAAATAAATATGTCACGTCAAAATATGCCTGAATAAGAACACTGGTGACACCATATACTTTGCTTCCTTCCTTTGCAGCTATACGTAACGCCACCTCTTTCTGAAACATGCCAATCACACAATTAACAAATCCCTCCCACTCTAAAATCTTAAATAAAATCTGTGTTGAAATATTATAAGGAAAGTTGCCAACAACTGTAAATGCATTATCAAAAGGTTGGGCAATCTCTAAAAAACTCTTGTGAATGATCTTATCTGCTAAAACAGGATATGTTTTTTTCAAATAAATGACCTTTTCATCATCAACCTCCACTGCTTTAAATTGAATACCTGGTAATTGTACCAGGTATTTAGTAAGTGCCCCGCCTCCGGGCCCAACTTCTAAAAGATTAGTGAATGAACATGTATTCAACTCATCAACAATTTTTTTACATACATTCTCATCCTTTAAAAAATGTTGACCGAGTGATTTCTTTAAAGTGTACATCAATACAAATGTAAATGCAAATGACTTCCTGAATTTAATATTAAGGAGGTTTTAAAATCAACAGGCAGCCATAGTTCAAATTATGATGAAGCCTGAACCATGTGCTGCCAATTGCTTATTTAAATTATTTGCTCTACCTGTTGTTATAGTTTGGAAACCTTTGTGGTAGTAATTATTTCACCTTTATAATTAGTAATCTGCAAAATATAAACCTGCGCTTCCCTGCTCTTCATATCAATTGATAACGTTGACGAATTACTATTGATGATACGTGACTCCGAAAATACTAGTCTACCCTGCAGGTCCTTTAATTCAATATAAATTCTATCGGGTTGGTTTACTCCAAGAGTTACATGCAAATTATCATGCACAGGATTAGGAAACACAGTAACTGTGTAAACTGGCTTTATGTAAACTGTTGCGGTTTTGCTATAGCTTACTTTCCCGTTTTTATCAAACTGTTTGATGCGATAATAATTATAACCTACAGCAGCTTTTTGATCAATGAATTGATAAGGAGCTATTTCAGCCACCGTTCCGATATTAATAAAATTAAAGCCATCTGTTGAACGTTCTATTTCAAAATGATCATGCTCCTGGTCTGTTTCTGCTACCCAGTATAACCTTACTTTATTGGCTGGCAATAATGTAGCTGTAAAACTCTTGAAGGTAACAGGCAGCGTCGCCAAAGGTGATGTGCTTTTTAGTAACTGCACATCATCAATATAAAACCCATCATCCTTTTCAAACTTAAAGGAAGAAGGATCTCCATCAGATGTAAATACAAACCGGAACCTTACATTACTGGATTTGTATGAGCTCAAGTCATAAGACACTTTTGTCCAGTAATCCCTGATGCCCGTCATTGCCGGCTGACCATTTAATGTTGCACCGTCCAGCGTCCCTGGTTCCTGGATGGTAGTTGATCCAACAACCGCGGACCACACCCCATCTGTACCATTGGTACTGTTAGTGGAAATCTGCAACTGTAATTTATCCCTGAAATTTTCTGCCCGGTGTTTTGTCCAGAATGATAAATAAGCAGCTGTATTATCACTTAAATCCACTGCATTTTTATAAACAACAGTTCGTGTTGTACTGGATGTATAGTTACCTGCCGGTGATTCGGTCATGGATTTACTACCCTGGTATGAGGCAAGGCTAGTGAATTCCCAACCATCTGTTACATTACTGGTTGCACTCCAGTTTGTACTGAATGTGCCTTCCATATTATCAGAAAACAAAACTATTGGGTTAAAAATTTTTATGATGGTATCGCTATATGTGTAACCTGCCGTTTCAATTTTCCATGCATATTTAATGCGGTTGCCGTTTGTAATTCCGGGTCGTAGTGTATAATTTATACTTCTTATCACGGTATCATAATATTCAGGCATACTATTTATTGTAACAGAAGCCCCTCCTGATTGTATATTTTCCAAAGGAACAAGACTTACGGTTATTGGATCATTACCAATTCCAATTCGTTTTAATGTAAAACTGAAATTACCGTTGGTAGATGAGACGTCCATAGTACCAACATCCTGGATGTCAACATAGGTCCCTGCAGAAAATGCTAATTGCAGATTCTGGTAACACATACCTTTTGATAGATTAACTATCTGGCTTGCCGGGGCCCAAAAATTATTACCGGATGTTCCACCACCTGCTGCACCCTCTCCTGTCATGGCCCAAACCGTATCCTTCGTCCCTGTTCCGATATTGCCCATAAGCATCCAGTCTTTAAAGCCACCTGCTACTTCATAACCTAAAGCATCATAACTATCTGCTGCCCGCATGCCATTGTATGCGCCCATGATGGCGGGTATTGCTGTATAAAAGTTTTGCCCTTTACCAGACATTTCACCTGGATGAAGTGATTTCCTTCCAAAAGGCAGGGAATAGTAAGGCCCGTATGCATGCTGGTCAAAACCGGCAACAAGATGATGTGATTCTGCAAAATCTTTTATGGCTTTTGTTTCTTTTTCAGAAAAAGGGGCACTGCCATAATAAGTGTCGGACGAAGTGGTTGAACTTCCACAACTACTTGAAGACCCTAAAATAGGCGCACTACAATTCGACCAGTCAACTCCCCAATTTCGATTCAGATCCACTCCATATGTATAGTTCCAGTTTTGCCCTTGTTTGGAACTATCAACTTTGCTTCGGTTCTTACGCCACATACTTCCTGCTCCACCGTTGGTTCTGTTGTATTCCCAACCGTCTGGGTTAAAACAGGGAACAATAAATATTTCCCGATTATCTATTAAGTTTTTTATTCTGGTGTCGGTTGCGTAATTTTCGCAGAGGTACTGCATAAAAAAGATCATGCTGGCTCCAGTAATAGCTTCCCTGGCATGTTGTAGACCCAGGTACAAAACTTCCGGTTCATTGGCCTCATCTGAAGCTACATTATCAGAGATTTTGATCATCCATAAGTCGCGATTACCTGCCGTTTTGGTTAAGGATGTTTTGGATGCAATAGCAGGATAAGCAGTTACCAATTGATTCATCGCGGTTTCCATTTCCGCAAAACTATAATAGCCACCAAAGGTTGATTTCACTTCGAATGCTGCAGGTGTTGGGATCATATTGCTTATGGTGCTTCCGGGTTGTTCTAATGCTACTCTGTTGCCCTCCCTTACAGCCTTAAAATAATTGGCATTCAGTTCTTCAAGTTCCTTTTTTACGTCTGGAACTAAAATCTGGTACTTGTAAGGTGTTGTTTTAAGTTTGGTTAATTCAGATGCACTGATCTCTGTTAACAGCGCTCCTTCGCTGGTGAAATTAAAATGATCAATTTCAAGAAGGCCGATCAGTTCAGCTTTTTTTACATTGTCATTTGGCGCAAAAATCTTGACCCTGCTATAAATTTCCTGTGCGGACAGATTTAGCACAGACACGAAAAAGCAGGCGCTAATCAGAATTGGTCTTAAGGATTTCATAGAATAATTGGAAGTAGATTACTGGTTTACTAATTTTTGACAACAAACAGTTTATTGTTAAACATTTCTTTTGAAAAGGATAATCGAACATTATAAACGCCTGCCTTCAGGCTATGTGTGGGCAGTGAAAATGTATTGTGGCCGATGAGGATAACCGCTTTCTCTTCGTGAACAATCTTACCCTGCATATCGGTAATTTGCAAGTAACCGTTGTCTTGTATGAGTGATTCTATGTGCAAGGTTGCCTTATCAATTACAGGATTCGGATAAATTTTGAATGAATGCACGCTGCTGAACTGGACCTTTTGCACTCGGCTATAATGAATCTTATTGCGGATATCGGTATACTTTAAACGATAATGAGAAACAGGCCTAACCGGCGACAGATCTGAAAAATGATACGTAACCAAACCAATATCGTCCTCAGCAATTTGCTGATCTATTGTTTGCCAGGTAGTGCCATTAGTGCTTCTTTGAATTTCATAATCTGTACCTCGTTCCTCGTCATCAACTGTCCAGAAAATATTCACTTTTTGTTCATTAATTTTTGACACCGTGAATTGCGTAAGCTTTACATCAAGAGGAATAGAATTGACGACAACATAATAGTCCTCAACCTCTCCATTATAAAAATAACCGGTGGGGTTAGCAGTTGTCATATTGTTTGTAGCTGATGTGATGCGGATTCGAATAAATGTGTTAGAATTGTCTGTCAGCGTGGTAACAACGGCTGGCCATAATAATTGAATGCGTTGTGTGGCCGCCGCAGATGTAACAGTTTGACTAACGCCCTCGCTGGTTTCAAAAACTCCGTTGCCGTTAAAATCTATCCATGCACAGACTGTAGCGTTAGCACCGCTGTTATTGTATACATCCAAATCGGTATAATAATTTCCGGCACTGGTTAAAATGCGAACAAATGGTAATCCATCTTCATCAGTATCTGCATCAGCATTAGTTGAAGCTGTTTTATTCCATTCAATACTTTCAGCTGCACCTAACCGTAAGCTGGTATCTTTTTCGTGTAAGGCCGGCGACGTTGGGTCTGGATCGAACGAAGCAGGTGCATCACCAAAATCAGCTTTGGGCTTAAAGGCTTCTGCTCCATCTCCCCAGCTACCGGTTTCTGCTACACCATTAACAGTAATAATGGTTTGCGTGCCCTGCACACCAGCACTTGTGTATGTTGCTATAAATCCTGTACTTGGGCTGCTTCCTGTATTACCAATATTAAACAGGTTCTCCTGCCAATCAATTGAAGTTTGTTTAGGTGCCGCCGGTGAAACAGCAATTGTTGTTGCCCTGCTAATTAACGGGACAACATACAGATTTTCATTTCCTGCGTCGGCATCAAAATCATACAAGGTTCCATTTGTAACTCCAAAATCTCCCCAGTCATGCCCGGTTCCATCTATGCCATACACCTGGCTGGCTGCTATTGGAAAATGCGAACCATTAAAATCAATTTTGTAAATTTTTGATTCCCGTCCACCTGTCGAGTTGGTTCCGTTTCCTTCTATGCCAAGGTATAAGGAATTATTATAAAAACTTGCAGCACCTGATTCAACTCCGTTATCATAAAGAGGAAATCCCAAAACACTAACATCGTTCATTACAATTCCCATGGTATCGGTATTGTAATCGTATCTTCTTAATATCTTATCATTTGCGGCAGACCCTGTTAAACTATAGGTATAATAGACGAATTTATTTACCGGGTCATACGCAACCGAATTAATATTGTTATTACCTGCATCCCGGAATAAAAACCTGGCTTTCCCGGTTACAGGATCCACGTAATAGACTTTATTATTATTTACCGCCAATACATAAGAAGGCATTCCTGTCCAGGGCTGGCTGACAAGCCGGTCGTTTACAGGAAAAGACCCAACGGAACAAGCCTGGATATCTGATATCCAAAAAGATCCATCTTCCCGGTCGCCTGCCGGTCCGGTTGTTTTTACACCTGTAGCTGTAACCGTAATGGTAAAACTTGTGATTGCATTTATAATATCAACATTAATAGCACCATCTGTTGATGAAGTGGCAGCTGCATTGGCACTAGCCGTTGCCGAAGGATTGGTTAAACCATTATTTGCAATGGTGAGAATGGATCCTGACACCTTTGCCATGTTGACGTTGACTGGCGTTGCTCCGTTCAAAGCAGTTACTGTTACTACCTGGCTGTAATCAACATCGTAAACAGAAAACTTTGTATTGGTAACAGCATTTTGAAACGTAACCGTTATTACACCATTACCCATAAACTGAACGTCGGCGCCTGTTCCATATGTTCCTGCTTCCGACGTTGAACTGGTATTTTCCCCCAGAATGTTTGCTGATGTATAATTGTTGGTTATTGTGAGCGCCTGCGTACCAAATGCAAATTTTTGGGTCTGGCAAATGGCAAGGGTATTTTGTGTGAATGAAGGATCGTTAAAGTCCAAATAATCCCAGTTAAGATTGGTTGTAACACACTGTGCATGAACTGAATGAGCAAAAAGACACAATGCAGCTAAAGAACTGGTTCTCAGAAATTTTTTCATGGGTATGGACAGTTAGTTTTGACGATTACGGATTTTCAGCAAAAATCAGCTAACTAATAAGATGGTAAGTGGAGAAATAAGGTACTCACTGAAGACATCTTCAATAGGTAAAGGATTTTTGCTACGCGAATATTAGAGTTTTTACCTAGAAATACAAGTGTTTCCCCAATTTTATTAAGAATAAACTTGTAGTTTTTTTATAAATACTATTAAATCATTCAGTTATATTTTTGATTTCGTAAGGTTAATTACTTAGATAACAGAAGTTTTCCTGATTTCAGGCGGCCTTTATTTATTGTATACCTTGTTTTTATTTTACAGAAATTTACAGCATGAACAAACCGATCATAGGCGTTAGCTGCGGCGATTTAAACGGAATTGGAACTGAGCTTATCATCAAAACTTTTTCAGATCACAGGATATTGGAACACTGTACCCCGGTAATTTTTGCTTCCAATAAATTGATCAATTTTTATAAAAAATCAATACCGGAAGCTCATTTTAACTACCAGAGCCTTAAAGACTTTACCAGGATTAATTATAAGCAATTGAATGTTTTTAATTGTTGGGAAGAAGAAGTAGTTATTAACCCCGGACAATTAAACGAAACCGGGGGGAAATATGCAGTACTTTCTCTTTTAGCGGCCGCTGAGGCATTACAACAAGGTCATATACATGGTTTAGTTACAGCTCCCATACATAAAAAAAATGTGCAATCTCCTTCTTTCGGTTTTACCGGCCACACCCCTTTTTTACAATCGGTAGCCGGCACCAAAGATGTTTTAATGTTGTTATATGCCATGAATTTGAGAGTGGCCTTGGTAACCGAGCATATACCGGTTAAAGCCATTGCACAGCATATAACCAGAGAAAGTATTCTTTCAAAACTTAACCTTTTACACTCCAGTCTTCGCAAAGACTTTGGTATAGATAAACCTAAAATTGCTGTTTTAGGATTAAATCCACATGCCGGGGATGAGGGCCTGATTGGTAATGAAGAAGAGCAGATCATTAAACCGGCTATCAAAGAAGCCAAAGCTGATAAACTGGTTTTTGGACCATTTAGTGCAGATGCCTTTTTTGCCCGCAGGAGTTATTTACAATTTGATGCCGTTCTGGCTATGTACCATGACCAGGGTTTAATTCCCTTTAAAACAATTGCCATGGGTGAAGGTGTCAATTTTACCGCTGGTTTGCCTTTTGTTCGTACGTCACCTGATCATGGAACTGCTTTTGATATAGCAGGAAAAAACAAAGCAGATGCTACATCTTTTACAGCTGCAGTATTTGAATGCCTTGATATTATTCAACGCCGGAATGATTACGAAGAACGAAATAAAAATCCTTTGCGTAAGATCACCGCTGAAGTTTTGAAGAACGTAGAAGATGAAAAGATTGACGACACTATTGACCGGTCTTAATTTTAAATTATATGCTGTAATTAGCGTTGTTCGGTTAATTTGATTATAAAGGTTAGGAATCCCTATTCAAAAACAGCATCTGCTATTCCTTTATTGACCTGGTACGATGTATAAGTAATCTCAACTTTTCCTTTAGTGTTCTCGACCTTTGGTGGTTCCTTTTTACCTTTTTCATACTCGAAAGTTATACCTTTTGGTAACTTGTAATCTTTGGTATTAAAGATAAAAGCAACCTTATCAGGCAATCCCCAGTTCAAATATTTCCCGTAATCCAGTTCCATTTCATAGGTACCGTTTTCCTTTGTAGTAATAGAAGTTTTACGAATAACCAAGGCTTTCTCATCAATATATAACGTGGTCAACACGATATCACCCTTATCAGTTAATGGCAAAAGCTTTACTACAGTAGTTTGCATTCCGTTAACAACACTTTTCCCCGCAGGCACAACAGTAAACTGATCGTCAGGGACAAGGGAATTTAAATTGACACTAACGCCACCCTTTGGCAATAAAGAAATACCTCCTTCCTTTTTTACCTTGAACTTATTGGGCTTTTTAAAAAAGATCTGAACATTTGATTCAGGAGCATTGATGAATGAAACATCGATCTTCATTTTTCCATTGGCCTTGTAATCCATCACCTTGTCCAGTTTGGCCTTTATTTTTTTAACAAGTTCAGTTTCCGGTTGGGCAAAAGCAAACAAGTTGAAAAACACAACATTACAAAAAACTAAAATCGTCTTCATAATTAATATTTAAGAAAGAATGTCTTTTTTTCTAAAAGCATACACTGCCAAGGAAACAAATGCAAAGATGTGAGTTAACAATATAAATATTGATTTATATACTTCTTTATAATCAACCGGTTGTTCAAAAAACCCTTTCCAGTTAAGCATATGGTTGGTAAATAAATAGGGTTTTAAGACATTAAATAAGGGGATATCTAATGATGTTAATATAGTAAATATAATAACCACACTCATGGCTGATATGATAGGACCGATGGAATTCTCTGCAAAAACAGAAAACAAAAATGCAAGTGCAGCAACAGTAAGCATAGAAACAGCAGCAAATCCAAAAGCTGCAAAATATCTCCATAATACATCATTGCGATCCAATATCACGATCATTTCACTTTTCAGGATCATCAGGTCACCCTCTCCGAATACAAGCAACGATACCACCAGTGATAAAATTGCCATAAATATCAAAAGAAGTAAAGTATAAATAGAACAGGCAAAATATTTACTCAATAAAAGCTGATTACGGCTTACAGGTCTTGTTAAAAGTAACCTGAGGGTTCCCATATTGGCTTCACCTGCCACAATATCACCAGCCACAAGAGCAATCAGCAAAGGAACATGAACTAATAGTGTTTGAAGAATGATGAAACATACCAGGTAACCATTTAATATCATACCACTTACCTGGAAGGATTGCTCAACAGATTGCAGCATAAACCTAGTGTATTCGGCTCCATCCGCATACATGGCCATTTGCACAAGAGTTACAATAGCGGCTATAGCGCCAAATGCAATGTAAGTTCTTGGTTTTTTAAAAATCTTGAATAATTCAATCTTTATAAGTTGCCACATGTTGATTGGATGTTGTGAGAGACAGGAAATATTCTTCAAGTGAATGTTTAGACTGCAGTGAAATAATATCAATGTTTTTTTGTACCAGGAAACGCGTTAAAGCCGGTATCTCCTGTTTATCCATCCTCAATTGCAAACCTTTACCTGGTGTAAGGAACTGTGCCCATTGCGACTGTAATAAACACCGGATGGCACTGTCATTATCAGTTGATTCTATTTTAAGCAGTGAATCTTTTGGATTTAAGAGCTCTGACACTTTTCCTTCTGCAATTCTTTTGCCTCTATCTATTATCAGCATAGAATCTGCAATTAATTCTACCTCGCTTAATAAATGAGAAGAAACAAATATTGTTTTGCCTTCGTTTCGGCTTAAATGCAAAACCAGGTTGCGCACATCTGCAATGCCCTGCGGGTCTAATCCATTAGTTGGTTCATCTAAAATGATCAGGTCCGGGTTGTGAATTAGGGCACAGGCAATTCCAAGCCTTTGTTTCATTCCCTGGGAAAAAGTTCTGACCTTGCTTAAAGCTCTGTCTGCAATTCCAACCTGCTCTAATTGATCTGTCAACTGTTTTTGTGTTTTAGTGCAACCATTCAAATTTGCCATCATCTGAAGATTTTCCAGGGCAGACAGGTAGAGATAGAGATCGGGCTTTTCAACAATAGCTCCAATTCTACCCAGTACAGCATTTCTTCTTTTATATATATCATCACCAAATATTAATATGTTACCTGAAGTTGGGTGAACAAGAGTGAGCAACATACGGATGGTTGTAGACTTCCCTGCTCCGTTTTGACCCAGGAAGCCATAAACTTCACCTTTTGAAACTGAAAATGAAAGATTATGAACAGCTTCAACTTCTTTAAATTTTTTATATAGATTTTTGACCTGGATAATCTCCGGCATATACTTTATTGAAGGTTTTTTTCCTACATCAATACGATTAAAAGCAAAAATTGTTTGAAAAATTAAGTTAAGAGAAAGCGCTGAAACTCAATAAGTATTGTTTTGATTTTGCAGTAAATACGGTAACGACGTAATTTTTTTTAGTAGAAACACTTGCAATAATGAAATACACCTATTATGTTTGCGGTACCAATCCTTCGAAAAGCACAAAAGATAATCGTACCCGGCACATCTACTCATTTACTACCCATTACGTAGTAGTTCCCCCCAGTACAATTATCGCTTTCAAACTCCAGTATTGATCATCCTTTTGGATAAACCCCCTGAGTCCTATTCCTATTAAAAATTGACGAACCAGTCAAGTTACTGCCAAATCCATTGATAGACTTTTTATCCAGTATTTCTATGGGCCATTGAATCAATTATTAATTCAAACCCTAAGAAATGAAACAATTTTACTCCGTACTGACTGCTGCTGCTCTTTTTCTAACAACAAACGCAACAGCGCAACTTTCACAAGGCTTCGAAACACAAACCGAAGTTGACAACCTGGTTAACAGTTGCTGGACATTCAACTCTGTTAGCTATTCAGGAACATCACCAATTAGCGGCACAGGTAATATAGTATCGCAACTGGGTGTAACGAGTGAAATGATCACTCCTGATCTAATGATTCCTTCAAACCTGAACATCAGTTTTTCTTACAACACACTTGCAACCGCAAGTGGAAGTAAAACGCTCAAAATTTTGTTGATCATCGACAGCACCGAAACCATTCTTGACAACATCAACCTGAACAGCAATCCATCCGGAACCTTTTCTGGCAGCTATACCAATGCTAACACACCAGGTAATAACATCAATGGCATCCGGAAAATAATTTTCCGATTCTCAAACAATGTTAGTGTTGCCATAGATAATCTTACCATCAACGCACCATATGCATATCCCGGGGGTTGCGCTCCCGTACCTATTGTTTTACCGGTGAAACTGGTAAGTTTCAACGGCAACCTGAACAAAAACAAAATTCAGTTACACTGGATGATTGCAGAAAATGAAACCGCCAAACATTTTGAAATTCAAAGAAGCACCAATGGTTCTGATTTTACTACTGTAAGTGTAGTAAACGGCACACAAAAATCCGGAACAGAAACCTATGGCTTCTCTGAGATCACCTCATCAGCCCGTGTTTTATATCGCTTGAAGATGTATGATGTTGACTCTAAAGCTGAATACTCTAAAACACTTGTATTCACAACAGAAAACAGCAATCAAAGGAGCCTGAAGGTTGTAACTAACCCTGTAAAAGAGAAACTGGTTATCAGCTTTACCAATACAGGTTCTGAAGTTGTCCAGGTGAACATCTACGATAATCTTGGCCGCATAATGCAGAGGCAATCTTTGAATGCGGTTGAAGGTGTAAATACATCAACTATTGCACTGAATGCCAACTACAGACCAGGCTTGTATATTGTAGAACTGATCACAAAAGCAGGCAAACTTTCAGAAAAATTAATTTACAGCAACCAATAAATATAGCAGCTATTCAGCCCTGCAAAGGGCTGTTTTTTTCCAGCTGATTTTTGCTACCCTATCCAATATTTCTAAGGATGTGATTTGAGATGGATCAAATTCAAAACTTAAGAAATGAAACAAATCTGTACCCTTCTGCTTACCCTAGTTGGAATACTTAATGCAAATGCACAAGCTGTTCTGAACGAAGTATATGCTATACCTGGCACAGCACGGCAGGAATTCTTCGAGTTCTATAACAACAGCAATTCTCCAACTTCAATGGATAACTATACAATGGTTACCTATTTTGAAGAAGGTTCCAAAAAAGGTTTTTATGTTCTTGATATCCCAAATCTTACAGTTGGACCCATGGGATATTTTGTGGGATCATCATCGATGCCGTTTAATTACCAGGGGGTATCAAACAGCACAAGTACAAATTTTAGCTGGAATGACTTAGCCTTCCTTGCAGCTAACAATGGTTACCTGAGAAAATGGATTATTGGCACAAATGTTAGCGCGGCAATTGATGGCAATGCTGGTTATGATCTTGATGTTGTGCCACCCAACTTCAATGATTTTTTCAGTAAAATCGGAGGAACAGGTGCCACCTATA
>DASTMJ010000121.1:0-7540 GCA_035714205.1 Flavisolibacter sp.
GAAACGGATGATGATATGAAAATGCGCCAGTTGATTGATGTTTTAATTAACAGGGCCCATAAACAGGGCATTTCTCCTGAAGCTTTTGATGTTTCTAAAGATGGCTACCAAAGTGGCAAGGTGTGGAAAAAAGAAGTTTCAGTACGTAATGGCCTTAAGCAGGAAGATGCTAAAAAGATAGTAAAACAAATAAAGGATAGTGGATTGAAGGTACAGGCTTCCATAAATGATGACCTGGTAAGAGTGACGGGCAAAAAAATCGATGACTTACAAGAAGTTATCCAGGCGTCAAAATCGTGGGAACTAGGCATTCCATTGCAGTATGAAAACATGCGTAGCTAATACTTAGGCACTACTTAACAAAAAATCTACATCTCAGAAGTCATTTTCCGGAACTTTTTACTACATTTGCGCCTTCAATTTAAGCCATAATACGTCGTTTATAAACTGAATTATCATGAAAAAAGATCTTCATCCCGCAAATTACCGTTACGTTGTGTTTAAAGATATGAGTAACGGCTACAGTTTTTTGAGCCGCTCTACAGCTGCTACAAAAGAAACGGTTAAATGGGAGGATGGAAATGAATATCCCCTGATCAAATTAGAGATCTCTAATACATCGCACCCTTTCTTTACCGGTAAAAATGTATTGGTAGATACTGCAGGACGTATTGACAAGTTCAAAAAGAAATACGCTAAAAAATAATTTACAGGAATTCTTACCTTCTTATCCCGACCTTGCCGTCGGGATTTTTTATTTTTACCCCAATTGACCGGCTATGAAAAAGATTGTTTTTACAGAAGAATTTTGTCAGCCTCAGAATTTATTTCCTTTCACACTAACACGCCAGATCCAGGATATCAGGATTGGAATTCTTACCATCAGGGAAAAGTGGGAACATTTTTTAAATATGCCCTCTTTTGACAAGTTTGAGGAAGATTATAAAGATCTTGAACGTTCCATTCACATAGATAAAAACATCGGTAAGGATATAATTTACCTGGTACACGGTAACATACTGCCCACACAAAAACTGGTAAAGCAGGTAAAAAAATTAAAGCCAGGTGAGTTTATTTCCTTACCTGAAAAGGAAAGTGTTGTGTATTGCATTTCCGAAAAAGAAATCACTGGTGAAAATAATATAAGAGTTTCCAGGGCTATCGAGATCAATGAAGAGTTGACTGAGATCGCTTTTCCCTGGGATATTTTTCAAAAAAATGCAGTGGCCATCGGGCAGGATTTTGAATTATTAACGAAAGGCCGAAAATCGCAAAAGCTTTCTGCAACCAACAGGTTGATAGGTTCGCAACTATTTATTGAAAAAGGAGCTGTAGCGGAACATTGCATTTTTAATACAAGTGATGGACCCATTTATATTGGTAAGAATGCAAAGATCATGGAAGGTGCAATGCTCAGAGGTCCTATAGCTATTTGCGATGGTGCTGTTGTAAAGATGGGATCAAAAATTTATGGTGCCACAACCGTGGGTCCCAATAGTATAGTGGGTGGAGAAATTAAGAATACAGTTTTGTTTGGCAATTCAAATAAGGCCCATGATGGTTATCTTGGCGATTCGGTGATAGGAGAATGGTGTAATATGGGTGCAGGTACTTCAAATTCCAATATCAAGAACAATGCTTCAGTAGTGCAGGTTTGGACATTAAACGGAGCCATGAATGTGGGAACCAAATGCGGGGTTATGATGGGTGATTATTCAAGAACTGCAATCAATACTGCCATCAATACCGGTACTGTTATTGGCGTATGCAGCAATGTATTTGGCACAGGCCTGACGCCAAAATATATACCCAGTTTTTCATGGGGAAATGAAGGAATTGAACGGTATGGCCTGGAAAAAGCGTTGACAGATATTAATGCCTGGAAAGTTTTAAAGAACGAAGAGCTGAATGAATCAGAAAAAAATATTCTTACGCATATCTTTAATCATTATTAAATAAACATGAGAAAACAAATAGCCGCAGCCAACTGGAAAATGAATTTAACGTACCAGCAGGGAGAAAAATTACTAGATGAGATTTTGAGTGCTCAATTAAGATTAACGGAAAACCAGCAGGTGGTATTTGCAGTCCCCTTTCCTTACCTGATCATGGCAAAAAGTACAGTAGCAGATGCAAAAGGCTATGATGTTGCGGCACAAAACTGTAATGAAAAATTAAATGGTGCGTATACAGGTGAGATTTCTGTGGAAATGCTTCAATCAGTTGGAATAAAATATTGTGTGGTAGGACATAGCGAAAGAAGGGAATATTTCCTGGAAACCAATAAAATGCTGGCAGATAAGGTGAACCTATGTTTACAATTTAATATCACACCCATATTTTGTTGCGGTGAAGCCTTAACTATCAGGGAAAAAGGAACTCAAAATGAATTTGTGCAACAGCAGCTGGAAGAATCTTTATTTCATTTATCAGAAAACGACATAAAAAAGATCGTCATTGCTTATGAGCCGATCTGGGCTATTGGAACAGGTAAAACTGCGTCAACCCAACAGGCACAAGAAATGCACCATCATTTACGTTCTGTAATAGCAGCAAAGTATGGCCAGGAAATAGCAAACGAACTACCCATTTTATACGGGGGTAGTGTAAAGGCAGGTAATGCATCAGAATTATTTGCGTGTGCTGATGTTGATGGTGGTTTAGTTGGAGGTGCGTCCCTGGTTGCACAGGATTTTATAGAAATTATTAAAGCGTTGAAGCCATAAAACCCAACCCGCAATACCATATCGTTGTTGTACAAAAGAACCATATATTATTATGGTTCTTGCGACTTCGTTTAGTTGTAAATGGCACTTATATTTATTCTCTTGTAAAAAATAAACCTATTGTTGTTACCATTCCAACCAATCCTTCAAGAATTGTTGTAACAGATGGTTTTCATATAACCAAACCCCTGGAACTAACATATTCTCATACACGGACATACTATTTCCAGATAGTTTGCGGTATTCAAAACGACCAGTTGCTGGTGGGTACCATTATTGGTGCGTTGGTGTATATGATGGGAACTACGTCGGGAATGGTTATTTTGCAACTGTTAAGTATTGCACCCATTCTCTATTTTCTTTTCTTATATTAGATTAACAGGAAAGAATTCATCCAGATCAGGCCTGTGTAGTTTCATATATAGCACACAGAACAAATAGTGATTGCTACATTTTTATTAACAAAAAAATTGTTACTTATCAATGGCGAAAGTTCTGCTTCTTTTTGCACATCCTGCATTGGAAAAATCAAGAATACATAAATCGCTTATCAGGGAAGTAAATGATTTAGAAGGCATACTGTTTCATGATCTCTATGAATTGTATCCCGATTTTGATATAGATGTAAAGAAGGAACAACAATTACTGTTACAGCACGATATCATCATATTTCAACACCCTTTTTATTGGTATAGTGCCCCGGCACTTATTAAACAGTGGCAGGATCTTGTTCTGGAACATAACTGGGCCTATGGATCAAAAGGCAAAATGCTGAGTGGGAAAACCAGTTTTAATATCATTTCATGTGGAGGATCGAGGGAAGCTTATTCCAAAGAGGGAAGAAACCGGTACTCTATTAAAGAGTTGATGGCACCCTTTGATCAAACAGCTGTTTTGTGTAACATGAAATATTGGCCACCGTTTGTAATTCACGGAACGCACAGGCTTACCAACAATGAAATCAAAGGCTATACAAAACAATACCGCGATTTATTGTTATTGGTGAGAGATGGCAGCCCAGCCGTAGATCATATTACGTACCTGAATGAACTTGTTTCCTTACCCGAATTAATCTGATTTTAAAATGGATCAAAATTCATTTCTTTTCCAGGCAATGGTTTACCTGGCTGCCGCAGTAGTTATGGTGCCAATTGCTAAGAAACTAGGCCTTGGATCAGTTTTAGGTTATTTATTGGCCGGCATTATCATTGGTCCTTTTGCATTACAATTTATTGGACAAGAAGGCGAAGACCTGATGCACTTTGCTGAATTTGGTGTGGTAATGATGCTTTTTATTATTGGGTTAGAATTAGAACCCCAGTTATTATGGAAGCTGAGAAAATCGATCATTGGCATGGGAGGACTACAGGTAATTGGGACAGCTATGCTTATTTCATTGCTTGCTATTGCTTTTGGTTTACAGTGGCAGCAAGCAGTTGTGCTGGGAATGATTTTATCTCTTTCATCAACTGCCATCGTTTTGCAAACCCTTAATGAAAAAGGATTGTTGACTACAGCTGCGGGTCAGAGTTCATTTTCAGTTTTACTTTTCCAGGATGTGGCTGTGATACCAATGCTTGCATTGTTTCCGTTGCTGGCAACCGTACCGGTAATACAGGAAACAACCAGTACGCATTCAAAAACCCTGGTAGATGGATTGGTGGCGTGGCAACATGCTTTAGTGGTTTTTGCTGCAATTGTCATTATAATTATTGGAGGCCGTTTTTTAGTAAGACCTATATTCCAGTTGGTGGCAGCTACCCGTTTAAGAGAACTGTTTACGGCAACTGCTTTGTTATTGGTTATTGGCATAGCCGTATTAATGTCGCAGGTAGGGTTAAGTCCTGCCTTGGGAACTTTTTTAGCTGGTGTTGTGCTTGCAAACAGTGAGTATAAACATGAATTGGAAAGTGATATTGAACCTTTCAAAGGCTTGTTGCTTGGATTATTTTTTATTGCGGTAGGGGCTTCCATCAATTTCAACCTGGTAGGTCAGCAACCAATTCTTATTTTATGTTTGGTAGTTGGATTGATGTTACTTAAAAGCCTGGTCCTTTTTTTACTTGGTAAGATTTTCAAGCTTACACCCGATCAGAATATTTTATTTTCACTTGGCTTATGCCAGGTTGGTGAATTTGCTTTTGTGCTCTTTTCACTTTCATCCCAGGATGGCATTTTACCGCAATCAATTATTGATGTCATGATTGCAGTTGTAGCCATCAGCATGGCATTAACTCCACCACTTTTATTATTGAATGAACGAATAATTCAACCAAGGTTTGGTTCGTGTCAACGTGCGGATACCAAAGAGGCGGATAAAATCAATGAATTCAATCCGGTGATTATCGCAGGTTTTGGTCACTTTGGAAGTACAGTGGGCCGCTTTTTAAGAGCTCATAAAATAGGTATGACTGTTTTGGATAACGATTCGGACAGGGTTGAATTATTGCGTAAAATGGGTTTTAAAGTCTATTATGGCGATGCTTCCCGGTATGATCTTTTGCAATCGGCCGGAGCTGATAAGGCTAAACTAATTGTAATAACTATTGAGCCGGCTGAAAAAAGGCTGGAGATGATTGAAACTATAAAAAAACATTTTCCTAACCTCAGGATGCTTGTCCGGGCCACAAACCGGTATGATGCATACGATCTGATGAATGCAGGTATGCTCCATGTATATCGTCAAACATTGGATACAGCATTGCGGCTGGGGGTGGATGTTATGAAACTTTTGGGATCCAGGAGTTATTCATCGCAGAGAGCTGCCCGAACATTTTTTAAAATTGATGAGGCCAACTTAAAAAAACTGGCATCCATTAAAGATCCCGATGAATATATACTATCAGCAAAAGACAAAATTGAAGAGTTGGAGAATATGTTACAGGCAGACCAAATACAGGCAATCAGTGAAGATACCGGATGGGATGAGGAAAGTTTGATTGAGGATGCGCAACGGCCCTAGTAAGCAATGATAATGAAATTTTAAGTGAAGGCAGATGAAACATGCCTTTAAAATGTACATCAAATCCTTCCATTTTATAAACTAATACTACAATCCTGTAAAGTTTAATCCAGATATTATCTTTGGAATCAGTTGATTTAAAAATAAGTCGTTGAAGAAAACAATTTACGTTAGCTACCTGGTTCAAGTTCTTACCCTGGCGGTAAATTTTATTTATTCTTTAATAATTGTTGATCAACTGGGAGCAGGCGGTTACGGAGATTACGCTATTTTTTATAACAGCCTTGCTTTTACCGTTTTATTTTTAGGGTTTAACCTGCCTTCCGTCATTGTTTTTTTCCTGGCAAACCAGGCAATTGATAAAAGCAAATTGCTTTATTCCTGCATTTTGTTTATAGTTGTAGCTACCTTGTTTTTAGTAGTGTTTCTTTTTAATTCCCAAAAGCTTGGCCTGGCAACCCTCATTTTCCCGGATGGTGATAATAAGGTATTGTGGAGCTTCTTTTTCGCTGCACAATTTTTCCTGCTGCTATTAAACCAAGTTCTTAATTCTTTTTTAAATGCAGGTAAAATATTTATCCCAGTATTGTTGATGGGGCTTTTTACCAATCTGGCATTATTGATTTTCTGGCTTTTGGTTCAATTTGATATTCTCGGTATAAGAATACCCGTTTTTGATCTGATCTGGTGGCTAAGTATTGCAGTTAATTTATGTGTGGCTGGTTATTCTGTTTATCTTATCAAGACCAGGATACAATTATCGTTCTTTGGGAAACTACTCAATAGAAAAGAAATTAATCTTTTAAGGGATTTTGCGTTTATTGTCTACCTATGTAATACCATTCAATTTCTGAACTATAAAATGGATCTTTATTTTATAAATGAATACTGGGATAATACGGATGTAGGCTTTTATGCACTGGCATTAAGCATTTCTCAATTGGTTTGGGTTCTGCCAAACGCAATATCAAATGTTTTGTTGAATTATTTCCAGGTGGATCAAAAAGAAAAATCTATTCATCTGGCAGTAAAGGGTGCCCGGGTCACATTTTATTTTAGCCTGCTTTGTGCTTTTTTATTAGCCATGGCTTGTTATTTCTTTTTGCCAAGGATATACGGTGCTGAATTTTACAAAGTTTTTCAATTATGCCTTATTCTTTTTCTTGGAACGGTGCCTTTTTCCCTTTCGATAATATTAGCTAACCTGAATTCCGGGATCGGGTTTGTTAAACTAAATCTTTATGCAACTTTATTTATTTTTCTGTTAGGTTTAATCCTGGACATCATTATTATTCCCAGGTATGGTGTTTTTGGAGCTGCATATGTGAAAGTTATAATTTCAATATCAGGATTGGTGTTTCAAATAATTATTGGAAAAAGATTATACAATTTACCCTGGATGAGCATTTTCCGTTTTCTGAATTTTCAATCTTTATTCAAACTAAATTTTAAATCATAGACCTTGTTTGTTACTAAAACATATTTACCTCAAAAAAAGAAATTCTTAAAGTACATAGATAAAATATGGGATACGCATGTGCTGACAAACAATGGTGATTTGTTACTTTCCTTGGAAGACAGGCTAAAGCAATATAGTCAATGTTCAAATGTATTGGCCTGCGCCAATGGAACCATTGTTTTGCAAATGGCCATTAAGGCTATGAATATTACCAGGGAGGTTATAACAACACCATTTACATACGTGGCAACTACGAATGCCCTGCTTTGGGAGGGCTGCCAGCCGGTTTATGTTGATATCATGCCAGGTAATTTTACAATTGATGTTCGTAAAATTGAAAATGCAATAACAGAAAACACCCAGGCCATTTTAGCTACACATGTTTATGGTTAC
>DASTMJ010000122.1:0-27865 GCA_035714205.1 Flavisolibacter sp.
ACACTTCTTTTTTTTCCTAAATTGATCATCGGCTCAATTGCCAGTACAAGTCCTTCCTTCAACACAGTGCCAGCGCCACGTTTACCATAATTCGGCACTTGCGGATCCTCGTGCATACTTCTTCCTAAACCATGCCCAACCAGTTCCCGTACCACGCCATAGCCATATTTTTTTTCCGTATGCTCCTGGATGGCAAATGAAATATCCCCGATCCGGTTGCCGGCCACAGCTTTTTCAATTCCCTTATATAATGATTCTTTTGTAACCTTCACCAATTGAACTACTTCATCGGACGGTTTGCCAATCATAAATGTATAAGCATGATCGCCGTGAAATCCATTTTTATAAACACCTATATCTACCGAAATGATATCACCATCTTTTAATTCGTATTTTCCTGGAAAACCATGTACCACTACATCGTTAACAGAGATGCAGGAACTAAAAGGATAACCATGAAAATTAAGGAAAGAAGGAATTGCTTTATGATCCCTGATACAATCTGCAATAAAAACATCTATTGAAAGTGTAGTTATGCCCGGCTTTAATAGTTTAGCAACTTCGGTAAGTGTTTTACTAACCAGCAAAGCACTTTCCCGCATTAATTCTATTTCCTCGCTATTCTTATAATGAATCATAATTAACTCTGGGCTATCAGCTAGCAGCACATAAAAGAATGTGAACTGGATACTTTTGATAGCATATTTTTTATAAACGAAAACCTGGCAAGTTAGCTCACCAGGTTTCGCAAATTATTTTTTCTTGTATTAATACGATGCCTGGGTCACAGTTCTGCCTTGTATGCGACCACTCTTCATCAAACCATCATATTGGCGCATCAGCAACTGTGTTTCAATCTGCTGCAGTGTGTCTAAAATAACACCAACCATGATCAGTAACGATGTACCACCAAAAAACGTAGAGAAGTTTGGCGTAACACCCAGTAACTGCGCAATACCTGGTAAGATACCTACGAATGCAAGTAAAATGGCACCCGGCAAAGTAACCCTATCCATAATGGAACCAATATAATCAGCAGTAGGCTGACCTGGTTTTACACCAGGAATGAAACCATTATTTTGCTTCAGGTTATCTGAGATCTGCTTTGGATTAAAGATCAAAGCCGTATACAAAAAGGTAAAACCTATTACAACCACAGCATAAATGGTCATGTACCAGATATTGGTGTGATCTGTAAAGATCCTGTTGATACCCTGGCCTGTTTCTGTTTGCGCCAGACTTGTAAGATTGAATAAAGTTGGTAAAAACAAAATGGCCTGTGCAAAGATTATGGGCATTACACCTGCGCTATTTACTTTAATAGGAAGAAACTGGCGGGCTCCACCAAACTGGCGGTTACCAACAATTTGTTTTGCATAATTCACGGGTATCTTGCGAACTCCCTGAACCAGCACAATACAACCCATAATGATAGCAATCAGGATCGCGATTTCCACAATGAACACCAGGATCTGGCCGGAACGAACAGATTTGTTGGTCAATTCCTGTATAAAAGATTGAGGTAAACGGGCAAGGATACCAATCATGATAATCAGTGAAGTACCATTACCTAAACCTTTGTCGGTTATTTTTTCACCAAGCCACATTACGAACAAGCTACCTGCAGTAAGAATAACTACTGTTGACAGCCAGAAATAATCAGCATATCCTGGAATAACACCGCCTGTTTGAGCAGTGATCTGGCGCAGGTAAGCAACATAAGCAGATGCCTGTACCACGGTTACACCAACAGTAAGATAACGGGTCCATTGGTTGATCTTTTTACGACCACTCTCTCCTTCTTTTTGCATCTTTTGAAATTGAGGAACCAAAACGGTCATCAACTGCATAAAGATCGAAGCTGAGATATAAGGCATGATACCTAATGCAAGAATAGAAGCTTGTGAAAAAGCTCCACCGGCAAAGGTATCAATAAGGCCAAGGATACCACCGCTTGCCTGGCTACCGATCTCTGACAAAGCAGTGGGATCAATGCCCGGTAAAACAATGTGTGTACCCAGTCTATAAATAAATAGAAGGAGCAAGGTAAACAAGATCTTGCTGCGCAGTTCTTCTATGCTCCAGATATTCTTAAGAGTTTGAATAAATTTTTTCACGGAAAATTCAAAGTTTACGGTCCTAAACAAAAAAAGACGCATTACTGCGCCTTGCAATTTACTGAAAATTACTTCACTAATTCAACAGAACCACCAGCAGATTCGATAGACTGCTTTGCTTTTTCGCTGATAGCATTCACTTTAAAGCTCAGCTTCGATTTTAATTCTCCGTTTCCTAAGATCTTTACACGGTCAGTCTGGCTAATCAAACCATTTGTATAAAGGGTCTCTAAATTAAACTCCTGGATACCATATTTCTCAACCAGTTGTTCAATTTGTCCCAGGTTAAAAACTTTATATTCAATGCGGTTTGGATTTTTAAATCCACGCTTGGGAACACGACGTTGAATAGGCATCTGTCCACCTTCGTGAGCCATCTTTCTTTTATAACCGGCACGGCTTTGACCACCTTTGTTACCTTTTGTAGAGGTGCCACCTTTACCACTGGCTTCACCACGACCTAATCTTTTCTCTTTGTGTACGGCGCCTTTAGCAGGACGTAAATTGTGTAGATTCATTTTGTTTGATTTTTACTTACGGGGTTTTACTCCCCTCGCTTGATGAATAAAAAAATAAAAATGAAAAATTAGAAAGAACATCTTTCAATTTTTCATTTTCTCATAAATTTTATATTAGGCTAATTCTTCCACGGTGATCATGTGCTCAACTTTGCGAACCATGCCCAGGATCTGCGGAGTAGCTTCAACTTCTTTAGTAGCATTCAATTTGTTCAAACCTAAAGCCTGCAGTGTTAATTTCTGACGCTCCGGCCTGTCAATGGGACTTTTTACTAAAGTGATTTTAATCTTTTTCATTTGTAAGATGTTTTCTGTTTTCAGTTCTTGTTTACTATGTCAGAATAACTATTGTATGTAAACAGAACCTTAAACAATTAATTATCCATTAAATACCTTCTTCAGGCTAACTCTTCTTGTTTTAGAAACAGAGATGGGTTCACGCAATAATGCCAGGGCCTCAAAAGTTGCTTTTACCACGTTGTGTGGATTAGCTGAACCTAATGATTTAGCCAACACGTCGGTTACACCAGCACTTTCCAATACGGCACGCATAGAACCTCCGGCAATTACACCGGTACCATGGGCAGCTGGTTTAATTAATACCTTAGCCGCACCAACTTTGGCTAACTGGTCGTGAGGAATAGTGCCATGCATAACAGGAACTTTGATCAGGTTCTTTTTAGCATCTTCAATGCCTTTGGTAATAGCTTCCTGAACCTCTTTTGCCTTACCTAAACCATGACCAACAACACCTTGTTCGTTACCCACAACCACTAATGCAGAGAAAGAGAACGTACGACCACCTTTAGTAGTTTTTACCACACGATTGATAGCAACTACCTTTTCTTTTAATTCGAGGTCGCCTGCTTTAACTCTGTTTAAAATTGCTTTTGCCATTTTATATTACTTAGTAATTACTTTGATTAATTAGAATACCAAACCACCTTCTCTTGCGCCTTCGGCCAGTTGTTTAACACGACCGTGGTACAAATTACCACCGCGGTCAAACACCACTTTTTCAATTCCAAGCTCTTTTGCTTTGCGGGCAATTGCCTGGCCAACCAGTTTGCTTTTTTCAGATTTAGTTCCGCTTTGAGCAGCAATATCTTTATCTCTTGATGATGCTGACGCCAGGGTTGCAGCATTATCATCATCAATTAATTGAACGTATATTTCTGTATTGCTACGGAAAACAGAAAGACGTGGCTTTTGCGCTGTACCGGCAATCTTAGCACGAATGCGGTAGCGGATGTTTTGTCTTCTTGTTGTTTTTGCGCTTGTTCTCATTGTATTTCTATTTCAAACCTTGATACTGCCAAGGTTCATGATTATTTAATTATTACTTACCAGCAGCTTTACCGGCTTTTTTACGAACCACTTCACCAGAGTAACGAACACCTTTTCCTTTGTATGGTTCAGGCTTACGCAAGCTGCGGATCTTTGCAGCCACCTGGCCAATCAACTGGCGGTCTATACCTTCTATAGTAATAGTTGGGTTCTGTCCTTTTAATTGTTCTGTTGCTACTTTTAGTTCTTTCGGAACCTCAAAAATGATGTTGTGAGAATAACCTAATGCAAGATCTAACACGTTACCGGTGTTAGCTGCTTTAAAACCCACACCAATCAGCTCCAGCTTTTTAGTATAACCTTCAGTAACACCTTTTACAAGGTTGCCAACAAGGGCTCTTGACAAACCATGCAGGGCACGGTGGCGGATCTGGTCTGTAGGACGGGTAACCACGATCTGGCCATCCTTCACTTCTACTTTAATATCACGATCGATGGGTTGTTTTAATTCGCCTTTCGGACCTTTTACAGTAACCACGTTATCGTTTCCAACTGTAACGGTTACACCACCTGGTACTGAAATGGGAGCTTTACCTATACGAGACATTTTCTAAAAAGTTTAATGTTTAATGTTTCTTGTTTAAAGTTGCTAACCGGTCAGCTTAGTATAGTTTCAGCTTAATGTATCAGCAACCCGAACAAATTTGCCTAACGGTAAATTTGTTATTAATAAACGTAGCAAAGAACCTCGCCGCCTACGTTTTGTGCTTTTGCTTCTTTATCCGTTAATACTCCTTTTGAAGTAGAAACGATAGCGATACCTAAACCACCTTTCACACGACGGAAATCGTTTGGCCTGGCATAGTGACGTAAACCCGGACGGCTTACTCTTTCCAGACTGTGAATTGCCGGCTGTTTAGTTTGCGCATCATACTTCAGGGCTATTTTAATCAAACCCTGTTTGTTATCATCTTCAAATTTGTATTTCAAGATATAACCCTGGTTGTACAAGATCTCTGTCATACGCTTTTTCAGGTTGGAAGCAGGAATCTCAACGATTCTGTGACCGGCCATTTGCGCATTTCTAATTCTTGTCAAAAAATCTGCAATAGGATCTGTTACCATATTAATTTTCTCCTACGTCCCGATGTATCGGGATAATTGGATTAAAGTTTAAAATTTGATTTTGTTTGTAGCGATCGATCGTTAATGAGGATGTTTTACAATTATCATCACTATTGATCCTTCGCTATTTTACCAGCTTGCTTTTTTCAATCCTGGTATCATACCATTTAATGCCATATCACGAAGTGCAATCCTCGAGATACCGAAATGACGGGAATAACCTCTTGGGCGCCCTGTCAACTGACAACGGTTTTTCAAACGCACTTTAGATGAATTTTTTGGTAATGCATCTAATGCCTGCCAGTCTCCGGCTGCCTTTAAAGCTGCTCTTTTCTCAGCATATTGGGCAACCATTCTTTCTCTTTTCCGCTGTCTGGCTTTTACCGATTCTTTAGCCATGTTTATTTACAGTTTATTGTTTGTAATTTATTTTTTTACGTTTTTGAAAGGCATTCCTAACTCTTTCAATAACTCGTAAGCTTCCTCGTCAGTTTGAGCGGTAGTAACAAAAGTGATATCCATACCCGTAATGCGGTTCACCTTGTCAATATCAATCTCGGGGAAAATGATCTGTTCTGTAACACCCATTGTGTAGTTTCCACGACCATCAAAAGATTTTTCATTAATTCCTTTAAAGTCACGTACACGTGGAAGTGCTACGGCAATCAAACGGTCTAAGAATTCATACATCTTTTCACCACGAAGCGTAACTCTTGCACCAATGGGCATGTTCTTACGCAACTTAAAGTTTGAGATGTCTTTTTTAGACATGGTTGATACTGCCTTTTGACCGCTAATGGTTGTTAGCTCATCCAGGGCAATGTCAATTAATTTTTTATCGTTCACCGCACCATTAACACCACGGTTAATAGCGATCTTGTCCAATTTAGGAACCTGCATAATGGATTTGTAACCAAAGCGCTTCATTAAAGCAGGAATTACTTCATCCTTATACTTATTCTTTAATCTGGGAGTATATGTTGCTGTAGTTGCCATTAGATTACCCCTCCTGATTTTTTAGATACACGAACTTTTTTTCCTTCTTTTTCATCTCTTTTCACTTTAGAGCCTTGTTTGCCATCCCACAACATAACATTAGAGATATTGATGGGAGCCTCTTTTTTTATTATGCCGCCCTTTGTGTTCTGAGCCGAAGGTTTGGTGTGTTTGGTGATGATGTTTACACCTTCCACAATCACTTTTCCTTCTTCAACCAGTACTTCTTTCACCAGGCGAGGCTTCTTTGGGTCTTTGTCATCACCAGTGATAACAACCACCTGGTCGCCCTTCCTGATATTATACTTGGGTTTAAATCTTGTTTTCATTTTTTCTTTCTGTTTTATTTCCTGATACTGCCAGGAATATGTTTGTTGTCAACTTTTGTACTTCTATAGTGCTTTGGTTGTGTCACTCACTTGTACGTTCTGTAATTCTATGCTGCCTGAACCTTAAAGCGGGAAGTTATTCCCGGATAAAAGCCCGCCTTGCATTAAAGAACTTCCGGCGCCAATGAAATGATCTTCATATAACCTTTATCACGCAGTTCACGGGCAACTGGTCCAAAAATACGGGTACCTCTTGGCTCATCTGCGGCATTCAAAATCACAACTGCATTGTCATCAAAACGGATATAAGAACCATCTTTACGACGTAGTTTGTTTTTGGTACGAACAATAACTGCTTTGGCTACAGTACCTTTTTTGATACCGCCGGCAGGAATAGCGTCTTTTACAGTAACAACTATCTTATCTCCTACACCTGCATATCGCTGACCACTATTACCCAATACACGGATACAAAGCACTTCTTTAGCACCACTGTTATCCGCTACGTTCAAACGGGATTCTTGCTGGATCATTTTTTCTAAGCTTTGAGCTTTCGGGCCATCAGCGTAGTGCTTGCAGCCGTCAGCAATTAAAAACAATTTTATATTTCAAAAGTGCCCGCTGACAACAGATAGCTGACAGCCGACAACAAATTATTTCACTTTTTCTACTACCTCTACTAATCTCCAACGCTTTGTCTTACTCATTGGACGGGTTTCCATGATGCGTACAACGTCGCCGATGCTGGCCTCATTTTTCTCATCATGAGCATGGAACTTGGTAGTTTTTTTAATGAACTTACCATAGATTGGGTGCTTCACTTTACGTTCAACCGCAACAGTGATGGTTTTAGTCATCTTGTTGCTGGTAACCACACCAATTCTTTCTTTTCTTAAATTTCTAGTTGTTGTTGCTTCAGCCATATGTTTAAGCTTTGAGCTTTAGCCTCAAGCTATCCCACTGAAAGGGACAGCAGATAGCTTGCAGCTATTTATGCACTTAATTGTTTCTTTTTTAATTCAGTTTTCAAACGGGCCACTTCTTTACGCAGGTTCCTGATGCTCATTGGGTTTTCCAACGGAGAAATAGCATGAGCAAATTCAAGTTTCTTTAAACGTTGCTCGTCTTCTTTAATACGAGCCTGCAGATCCTGCTCATTTAACCCCTGAATGCTTTTTTTGAAATCTACTGTCTTTGACATTTGAATCAGTTTTATACGAATGATTAAGCTTCAGCCAGATCGTGACGCTTAATGAATTTTGTTGCAATTGGCAATTTACCAGCTGCCAGTTTTAAAGCACCTTGTGCTACTTCTTCAGATACGCCATCAATTTCGAAAATGATGCGACCTGGCTTTACCACTGCAGCCCAATACTCAAGGTTACCTTTACCTTTACCCATACGCACCTCGGCAGGTTTGTTGGTAATTGGCTTGTCAGGGAAAATACGGATCCACACGTTACCTTCACGTTTCATGTGGCGGGTAAGTGCCTGGCGGGCAGCCTCAATCTGACGGTCGGTAATCCAATGATTTTCCAAAGCTTTCAATGCATAAGAACCAAAAGAGATGGTTGTACCTCTTTTTGCGTCGCCTTTCATGCGACCTTTCTGCATTTTCCTGTGCTTCGTTCTTTTCGGCTGTAACATTTTATTTTATTTGACTATTCGACAATTTGATAATCTGCCAATGAACTTCTTTTTCTACTTCTTAGCCTTTGGCAACCGGCTAATCAGCATTACTATTAGCTTCTCTCACCTCTTCCACCACGGCCACGGTTAAAGTCACGGCCACCGCCTTGTCCGCCCCCGCCTTGTCTTCTATCGCCACCTCTGAAACCACCACCTCTTTCATCTCTTCTTTCTCTTCTGTCGCTTACATCGCTCTTACCACCAACAAAATTCGGGTTGAGGTCTCGTTTCTGTAAAACTTCACCCTTACATATCCATACTTTGATACCGATCTTACCGTATACTGTTTGCGCAAAAACATTCGCATAATCAATATCCATACGGAAAGTATGCAGCGGTGTACGGCCTTGTTTGAATTCTTCGCTACGGGCAATCTCGGCACCACCCAAACGACCGCTTAATTTTATTTTGATGCCTTCTGCACCCATACGAAGTGAAGAAGCAATAGCCATTTTAGTAGCTCTTTTGAAGTTGATACGATTCTCAATTTGGCGGGCAATCGTATCACCCACGATCATCGCATCCAATTCAGGACGACGGATCTCCAAAATGTTGATCTGCACATCTTCCTTACCGGTCAGCTTCTTCAACTCTTCTTTGATACGATCAACCTCACCACCTCCTTTACCAATGATGATACCAGGCTTGGATGTGTGGATGGTAACAATAAGTTTACCTAATGTTCTCTCAATAACAATTTTGGCGATTCCACCTTTATTGATACGGGCATTCAGGTATGTTCTGATCTTATTGTCTTCGATCAGTTTGGTTGCAAAGTCTTTTTTATTGCCATACCAGTTAGATTCCCATCCCCGGATGATACCTAACCTGTTACCAATAGGATTTGCTTTTTGACCCATGTTTATTCTTTAATAATAGTTTGAATTAAGGTTTTGCGTCAACAATTACAGTTACGTGATTGCTTCTTTTACGTACACGGTAACCACGGCCCTGTGGTGCCGGACGCATACGCTTTAAAGTTCTTGCTCCATCAACAAATATGGTTTTTACATACAACAGTCCTTCATCACCATTTTCATTCTTTTGTTTCCAATTGCTGATGGCACTCAACACCAACTTACGCATAGGCACTGCAGGATGTTTTGGGTTGTGCTCTAAAACAGCCAACGCTTTTTCTACTTGCATGCCGCGAATCAAATCCGCCAGAAGGCGCATTTTGCGGGGTGATGTTGGATAATTTCTCAGTTTTGCTACTGCTTCCATTTTTATATAATTTCTGATTTGATGATTTCTGATTTCTGATGTTTTGTCAATCCGACATCATACATCAGCCATCATCCATCTATTTATCCTTTTTTACTTGAGTGTCCTTTAAAGTTTCTTGTAGGAGCAAATTCGCCTAATTTATGTCCTACCATAAACTCTGTAACATACACCGGTATAAATTTATTTCCGTTGTGTACAGCAAACGTATGACCTACAAAATCCGGAGTGATGGTTGAACGGCGGCTCCAAGTTTTGATCACACCTTTTTTGTTCTTGCCTTCGTTAATTGCAACTACTTTCTCTTCCAGGTGAGCAGCTACATAAGGACCTTTTTTAATTGAACGAGCCATGTGTTATTTTGAATTACTAATTATAAATTATTAATTACTTCGCCAGTTTAGAACCGTTTTTACGCTGGATGATCAGTTTATCGCTGCCTTTACCCTTTGTACGTGTTTTTAAGCCACGGGAGTATTGGCCAGTTCTGCTGCGAGGCTGACCTCCGGAGGCACGGCCTTCACCACCACCCATCGGGTGATCTACAGGGTTCATTGCCACACCACGGTTTCTTGGTTTGATTCCCTTCCAACGGTTACGACCAGCTTTACCCATTGACTGCAACTGGTGATCGCTGTTTGATGCCACACCTACAGTTGCATAACAGTTGATCAGTACTTTTCTTAACTCACCGCTTGGCATTTTTAATACAGCGTATTTTTCTTCCTTATTTGCCAACTGGGCTGAAGCACCAGCGCTACGGGCAATTTTACCACCCTGGCCAGGCTGCATTTCAATGTTATGAATTACAGTACCTAAAGGCATGTTCTTCAACTGCAAAGCATTGCCTAATTCAGGCGCTACTGCATCACCACTAACTACAGTCATTCCAACTGTTAAGCCTTGGGGTGCAAGAATGTATCTTTTTTCACCATCCACATAATTTAATAATGCGATGAAGGTTGTACGGTTTGGATCGTACTCGATCGATGCAACAGTTGCAGGAATTTCTTTTTTGTTGCGTTTAAAATCGATGATACGGTACATTTTTTTGTGACCGCCACCAATATAACGCATAGCCCTGCGACCTTGTGAGTTACGTCCACCTGTTCTTGTTTTTATCTCAACCAATGATTTTTCCGGCTCATTGGTAGTAACCTCTGCGTATGCATTACCGATTCTCCAACGAGTACCGGCTGTAATGGGTTTATACTTTTTTAGTGCCATGACTTAATTTTCTTTATCAACATTTGCGGCTGTTGAAGCCATTCTTGTTTACGAATTAGATGTTTGAATACAAATCAATGTTTTCGCCTTCAGCTACAGTTACCATAGCTTTTTTGTAAGCCGGCTTCTGTCCTTTGGTAAATCCTTTTTTTGTATAACGGGTTTTGTTCTTACCAGGAACAACTGCAGTATTTACATCTACTACATTTACACCGTAAAACTCCTCGATCGCTTTTTTGATCTCAAGTTTGTTTGCTTTACGGGCAACTTTGAAAGCATAACGACGCAGACTTTCCTGCTGGCTATTTGCTTTCTCGGTTAAAATTGGTTTTATCAATACTTCAGAAAGTTTCATCTGAATTTTGTTTTAAATCTTTAATAATTAAGCTGCTTCTTCCTCTTCGCTACCCGCAAATATTTTGGCAGCGCTTTCGGTTAATACGAGTACTTCGGAGTTAACCAGGTCATATGTATTTACATCGCTCATTAACATGGTTAATACAGAAGGGATGTTTCGTGAACTCACATAAACCGTGTCGTTATACTCCGGAAGGATGAACATCAGTTTCTTGTCACCCACTTTCAGGCCGTTAAGCATACCCATGAAGGTTTTTGTTTTTGGAGCGTCAAGCTTAACGTCTTCAACAACATAAATGGCATTTGCTTTGGCCTTATGGGCAAGAGCAGACATTTTTGCCAGGTCCTTCACTTTACGATTCAATTTGATATCGTATTTATGCGGTTTTGGTCCAAACACAGTACCACCACCCTTGTATAAAGGGTTACGGATGTTACCCTTACGGGATCCACCTGTACCTTTCTGGCGGTGAAGCTTGCGGCTGGCACCTTTTACCTCAGCACGGGTTTTTACTTTATGTGTACCCTGGCGCTGGGCAGCCAGGTATTGTTTCACAGCCAGGTAAATGGCGTGGTTATTTGGTTCAATACCAAATATTTCTTCAGGAAGTTCAACAGTTCTGCCTGTTTCTTGTCCTTGTATGTTTAATACTTTTACTTGCATTTTACTTCTGGATTAAAACGATTGAACCATTGTGGCCCGGAACAGAACCACTTACCAATATGTAATTTTTGTCAGTGAAGATCTTAACTACTTTCAGACCTTTAACTTTCACCCTGTCCTGCCCCATTCTGCCTGCCATGCGCATACCTTTGAATACACGGCTTGGATAAGATGAACCACCAATAGAGCCCGGGGCTCTTTGGCGGTCGTGCTGGCCGTGAGAAGCCTCACCTACACCAGAGAATCCGTGGCGTTTTACAACACCCTGGAAACCTTTACCTTTTGTTGTACCAACAACATCAACCTTATCGCCTTCAGCGAAAATGTCAACAGTGATAGTATCACCAATATTTTTTTCCTCGAAATAGTTTCTGAATTCTTTTACACACTTTTTAGCCGGAGTGTTGGCCTTAGCGAAGTGATTTTTTTCTGCACCAATTGTGTGCTTTTCTTTTTTATCGCCGAAAGCGACCTGGAGGGCATTATAGCCATCTGAATCCTGCGTTTTAACCTGGGTAACAACGCAAGGACCAGCTTCAATAATGGTGCAGGCAGTTTGCTTACCGCTTGCATCAAAGATGCTGGTCATCCCAATTTTTTTACCAATGATTCCTTTCATTTTTTCTTACGGTTTTTCCCCGCAAGGTTGTGCAAGACAGACCCATTGGAACTATGGGACTTCAATCCTGGTTCATCAGCCGACCTTTTCCCGATTCGTACCGTTGTAACGGCCTGGGGAAGTACCGGTGACAAACAAACCTCGAAGGGCTTGTTTATATGTAATCGCAGATTGACTTTCAACTAATTAGCTGTTAAGTTTTCTGCAGTTTCTTTTTCAGAGCTCTTTTCTCCTGACCCGAAGGAAGGATTGAGAGATGATATATTTGATAAGAACTAGTTTAATAACACAACCTGTTTATCAGCAGGCCGGGCCGTCAGGCCTTAATTTCAACTTCAACCCCTGAAGGCAGATCCAGCTTTGAAAGCGCATCTACAGTTCTGGAACTGGACGTGTAAATATCCAGTAAACGCTTATGCGTTGCTAACTGGAACTGTTCGCGGCTTTTTTTGTTCACGTGGGGTGAACGCAAAACAGTAAAGATCTTTTTGCGTGTAGGAAGAGGAATAGGTCCTGTTACTACGGCACCGGTGCTGCGAACAGTCTTTACAATTTTCTCTGCTGATTTATCTACCAGGTTGTGGTCGTAAGACTGTAATTTGATTCTTATTCTTTGTGACATATGCCAAACCCATTTTTGGAATGGGAGTGCAAAGGTAACGGGTTGAGTTTAAACAGACAAAAGTTTAGAAAAGAAATTTTACCAAAATTGCTCTGAATGTCGTCAAAAACAGGCAGTTTATGAGCTTTTTAAGAATTCACCGATCATTTAAGTTTTTTAAATTTTAAACTAAGGGTAGCAAAACCTCCCAATTCGGCATGTTCAATCTTAAACATATGTGTTCCATTCAGTGAAAGACTTACTTTTTTATTTGGCGAGCCGTCAAAGCTGAATTTCGAGGGATCCCACTCATTTACAAGCAGTTTCCCGTCTAGATAAACCCTCACGGCATCATCCCAGGTAACACTCATCTCATATAAGCCCGGGGGAAAGTCGGCCTGGCCCTCTGCCATAGTCAGAAATTTACCGTATTGCTTATCCCCTGCCTTTATCCCACCCCACCAGGCATAATCAAGCTTTTGAGTGAGTTCTGTTTTAAAAGGAGCCTGTTTTTCCATCATTTGTGAAAGATTAGCCTCCAGCGGGTTATTCGTAGAATCCAAGGAATACCAAGAAACGGTAAAATTTATGGGCTGGAAAAACTTTTTAAACGAAAACCGGTAAGGTTTTTTGGCTGCCACCCTGTTCCCAAACTCGTCCCTGAAAGCCTCCCCGGTAAATTGGGCGATAATTTCAATATCAGTTGCCAAATTCCCCGTTTTTTCTGCGGTTATAGTAGCCGGAATTTTACCAGACCGGGCAGAAACATTTTTCACTCCTTTTACCGAAATGATCTTCCAATTACCTTTTGGACCAAACAATTCAAATTGCATGGTAGCACCTGTATCTATCGGATTTACATTTCGGATGTAGGGATAGGAAAAATTATAGGGCCCCCATTCTGTGATCATGATATTTTTACGACCAGACAGTCTTCCGCCACCTTTGAACGGATCAGCAGGATTTTTAATAGCAGGCAGATCAGGAATATAATCTTCTGAAAGTTTGTAAAGCAGCTCTTCGTCATAACTGGAATCTACGTTGGTGACTGTCGAATCAATTTTGAATTCCTGCTCACTTAATGCAACCCTGTTTTCAAATATTTTGAGACTGTCTGTTCTCGTAAAATTATAAACCAGGTTGTGTTTATTGAAGCTATTCCCCACCAACATATAACCGGCACTTCTTGTATCTCTTAGTTTGGCATAAGCCCAATCTGCAGGTTGTTCTTTCCTGGCCCACAAACGTATGGCTTCTTTATCCTGGAAAAATAAATTATGATGGATGCGGTTATGAAGACCATGTTCAATAGCAATAGCGATCCGGTTATTGCGAAACTGGTTACCCGAAATTTCCGTATCAAAGCTATAACCTCCCCAAATACCATGATCACATTCAAACACGCGGTTATGGATAAATTTATTCCGGCTAAATGTCGCTTCTATACCATTTGTTGGTGCATAGGAAAAGTCATTATCCATTAAAACATTATCATTACATCCACCCTCACCTGTATTCATTGTAATTTGACCTGCCCAAAGAAAAAATCCATCGCCACCATGTGTAACCGAGTTTTTATAAAATAGATTGTTATTGCTTTGTTCATAAACCAATATACCCGCACTGTCCTGACCCCTGTTGTACACTCCGTGGCTGTAGCCTCTGACGTTGAAATTGATCTTGTTGTATAAAACCTTATTGAAACTGCATTTATACATCCCCAGCCCTATTCCGGAATTGAATGAAAAATCGTTATTGTAGATTAATCCATTATTGCACTCCATCATCATCAATGCATTTTGCCCACCTGTAACTTTTGTACCTTTTATAGTTACATTGTTTGAATTCCGCAAATACATAGCGGCTCCGTATCGCAGCCATTCATCGTTTTCATTTTGATGATAACTCATCCAATCAGAAATGTCTTCTTTTTCCTGCGTACTGTTTAAGCGCTGGCGATAATTATAACTGAAATTGCAATTCTCAATAATCAACCCATCTGCATGTAAGGCCATAAGGGCTACTTTAAAACCCTGGGCTGTAAGATTTTTTATAGTTACATTTTTCCCGGTTATGCGTATCCCTAATCCATAAAATTCATCGGGATTCTTTTTATTGTTACTACCTACCAGGATTGCGTTCTTAAAATCAACAACAATGTTATTTCCTGTTATTTCAACAACACCTTTTTTTAGATCCAAATCATCATTAATCTTATAAACTCTTTTGGCTACTGTAATTGACTTTGTGATACTCATTCCTTTTTTCAGTGTCACCTGGCCAAATACAGTACCACTACTGATCAACAATAACAATAAGAATAATTTTTTCATGCGGAAAATTCAATCAAAGTGATTTCGATAGTTTAGAAAAGTAATCATTTTGCACCGGGCTTGCAGTTCTCTTTTAAAAAATTGGTATACAAAGTTGATAAATGTTCGAATGTGCCTTCTCCTTCACTAATACTGTGAGTACGGTTTGGGTAGGGCATAAACTGGAATTGTTTGTTATGTTTGATCAATTCATTCAACAACATTTCTGCATTGTTATAATGCACATTATCATCTCCTGTACCATGAATGTATAAAAGATTTCCCCGTAAATTCTTTGCATATGTTATGGGAGATCCATTTACAAAGTCCTCTTCATTTTCCTGTGGCAAACCCATGTACCGCTCCTGGTAAATATTATCGTAGGTTAACTGATTGCCTACAGCTGCTACGGAAATGCCGGTTTTGTAGATCTCTGGATATTGAAACATCAGGTTCAGGGTAGCAGAACCTCCGCCACTCCATCCCCAAACAGCAACCCTGGATGTATCGATAAAGGACCATTTCAATATTTCTTTTGCGGCCATTGCCTGGTCCCTGATATTTACCAACCCGATTTTCCTGTATACAATCTTCCTCCATTCCCTTCCCTTTGGCACTGGTGTGCCCCTGTTATCAATGGCAATATAAAAATACCCGTCGTCTGCCATGTTTCCCCTGTACAGGTGGTTATTTGCAATTCCGTATTGATCCTTTACTTCCTGCCCCCACGGTTCTGTATAAACATAAAACACTACAGGGTATTTTTTTGTGGAATCAAAATTTTTTGGCCTGCTCATCCACGCATCCATTGTAACACCATCTTCGGTTGTAATGGTAAAAAATTCTGTATTGACTTTTGATTTGTCAGAACTTGCAATAGCATCGCTTACTTTGTTTCCATTTAAACTTTTATGATCCGGCAATGTTATCCATTCTGAAACAGGCGGCGTGTAATGATTGGTGAATGAATGAAATGCATAACCGGTAGCAGGTGATATGTTGTAGCCATGTGTACCCGATTGTGTAGGCGGAGATAAACGTTCTGCATCACCTTTTCCATCCAAACGTGCCCGGAACAGGTATTTTTGAGTTGCATTTTCGGGTGAAGCAAGGAAATAAACATAGCCATTCTTTTCGTCTATGGTTGAAATATCCATCACATCGTATGCACCTTTTGTAATAAGTGATTTTATTTTTCCATCGCGACTTACCCTGTATAAATGTCTCCAACCATCTTCTTCACTGGCCCAGATAAATTCTCTTCCGTTATTGATCCAATCCCAACCACCATACTGGTAATCAAAATCCCAGAGTGCAAGAATATCTATCCAGGCAGCATCTTTTTCTTCATATAAAGTTTTAGCAGTTCCCGAAACTATATTGCAAAGCATGATCCGGCTTTCATTCTGTTTCCGGTTTAGATGTTGTAAAATAATTTCATTATTACCTGCCCATTCCATCCTTGGAACATAAGAGCCTAATATTTTATCATAAGGCACCTTCATCCAGTTGGTTTTACCAGTGGCAATACTTACAACACCAATTTTAAAAGGAGAAGGCGGCTCGCCTGCTGTAGGATATTCAACCGGAACGGCAACGGGGTAAATACTATCCGTATTATTTACCATAAGATAATCTTTCACTTTACGGGCATCAATTTGCCAGTACGAAATATTTTTACTGTCGGGACTCCAGCGGAATCCATCCCGGCAAAAAAATTCTTCTTCATAAGCCCAATCAAAACTGCCATTGATCAATTTACGATGCCCACCGGTAGTAAGTGGTTTAATGTTTCCTGTTGACAAATCTTCTACATACAAGTTATAGTTACTTACATACGCCACCTTTTTACCGTCAGGCGACATTTTTGCAAACATCAACGAAGAATTCCGGCGGCTTTTACCTAGCTGCTTCAAAGTATTTTTAGCAAGATCCAAAAGCCAGTAATCGCCTCTTGTTTTATAACGCCATACTTTTTGGGCATTGGTAAAAAGCAATACATTTTTTTCATCAGCTGACACTGTATAACCGTCAATTTTCAAAGGATCGGATCCGCTTTTTGGGGTTATAATTTTTTTTGAAACAAGAATAGTTTTTGTCTGCGCAGGTAGTGCATATTTTACGATTTCACCTGCTTCCACACGATAATATGAATTGCCATCGTTTGCCCATTTAATAGTTTGTGCCCGGAGAGATGAAATGAAAAAACAAAAAATGCAAAATAGTGTAAGCTGAATGACCTGTTTCATAAAATTCAATTGAGATTGAAAATAAAACATTCATATCAATTGAATACACGTCATAAATTAAACACTCCAATTCATCAGGCAAAAAAAGCCGCTCATGGTGAGCGGCTTGCAGATTATTAATGCTATACTATTTAACTAAAGTAACCGTATCAACTGTTGTAATAGTGTTGGTAGTTACAATAATACCTGGTCTATCCTGCTTTTTGTAAGATGTATCTGAAGGAACAAAAGCAAAAGTATAGGAGCCGGCAGCCAAACCTTTCAGCAAGTAGTTGCCAGCAGAAGTATATGTTCCTGCAATGGTATCAGAACCTTGTATTGCAAAAACAGCAGTTTGAATAGAGTCAGGTAAAACGTATCCTTTTACGTTTCCACCAACCGATTGCATACTGGTACGTATAACCGGTTTTAAAATATATTTGTTATTACCTGTTTTTACCACTGAACGTGCTGCGTCAAAATCAAGTAAAAGTTTGTACACCATACCTTCTGCAACATCCTGGTGAATGTTGAGTTTTAAACCGGATTGTTGTGCACTTGGTGTTTGTAAAGGATAGGTTTGTCCGTCAATCTTTACATAGTTATCAGATCCAAGTATTAGTCTGATTTGCTCAATCCTTCCTGCAGGCAACTCTGCATCACTTAGCAGGGTATCATTATCATTGACCAGTTTTAGAACATCGTACAGACCGGTTTTTACATTATCCAGGCTTTGCCATCCGTTGGCCGAATCAGAAGAATAATTGATTTTGATATCCAGGATATCAATAACTACTTCTTCATAATCGCCTGGATCATCGGTGAGGTAAACCTGCAAACGGGAATGACCTGCGCTGGTTGAATTATCCCTCTGGCAGGCATAAAAAAAAGTTGAGCTAATAGTAAGTAAGGATAGAGCAAGGAGTGTTTTTCTAAGTTTCATAAAATACATTTTGCAGAGTTTGGCAACTTTGATGCCATTTTAACATAATGGTTTAATGCTCTGCAAAAAAATGGGCCCCCGGGGAGCCCAAAGTTCAATTAGCCCAATTGGTGTTTTCCATAAGCCTAACGGCCGGATCAAAACGGGATCCTAAAAACGGGAATCGAACAAAAACAATAAAACAAACAAAATGCCTAATTCAGATTTTACAGTTGATATTAATTAAATTTTACCAACAAAAAACCCCTGTAGAAAAATCTACAGGGGTTTTCAACTATGCTTATGCGTTTTTTTACCTTATTCAGCAGAAACTTTTCCCTTCGACTTAGCAATAACTTCCTCTGCAATATTATTTGGAGCTGGTGCATAATGAGAGAACTCCATTGTAGATGATGCACGACCCGAAGAAAGAGAACGTAACTGGGTCACATATCCAAACATTTCGCTCAGTGGAACCTTTGCCTTTATTACCTGCACACCGGCACGGGTATCCATACCTTCCATCATTCCACGACGACGGTTAAGGTCACCTGTTACATCACCCATGTACTGATCAGGGGTTAATACTTCCACTTTCATGATAGGTTCAAGCAAAACCGGCTTGGCTTTTCTTGCAGCTTCTCGGAAACCTTGTTTGGCACACAATTCAAATGACATAGCATCTGAGTCAACTGCGTGAAAAGAACCATCATAAACACGGATCTTCATATTATCTACAGGATAAGATGCCAGTACACCGGTACCCATAGAGTTTTCAAAACCTTTCTGAATGGCAGGTACAAATTCACGGGGAATTGATCCACCAAATAAATCATTTACAAATTGGTAATGTTTATCAGGATTTGCCTCTTTCCAGTCAGCATCAACAGGCCCCAGTTCAAACATGATATCGGCAAACTTACCGCGACCACCAGACTGTTTCTTTAATACTTCTCTATGTTGAACAGTGGTATTGAAAGCTTCTTTATAGGCCACCTGTGGCGCACCCTGGTTTACTTCCACTTTAAATTCGCGGCGCATACGATCGATAATGATCTCAAGGTGCAATTCACCCATACCACGCAAAATGGTTTGACCGGTATCTTCGTCTGTGTTTACCCGTAAGGTTGGATCTTCTTCAACCAGTTTGGCAATGGCCATACACATTTTATCAACGTCTGCCTGTGTTTTAGGCTCAACGGCAATAGCGATCACCGGCTCAGGAATGAACATGTTCTCCAATGTGATAGGGTGATTCTCATCACAAAGCGTATCACCTGTTTTGATCTCTTTGAAACCCACTGCCGCACCAATATCACCGGCTTCAATAAAATCGATTGGATTCTGCTTGTTGGCAAACATCTTCATGATACGGGAGATACGTTCTTTTTTTCCGCTTCTTACATTCAATACATAAGAACCTGCATCTAAATGACCAGAGTAAACACGGAAAAATGCAAGACGACCTACGAATGGGTCCGTCATGATTTTAAATGCAAGCGCAGCAAATGGCTCTTTCGCATCTGGCTTGCGTGATTCTGTTTCACCTGATTCAGGATTTACACCATTAACAGCTTCAATATCTACAGGTGAAGGCAGGTAACGGCAAACTGCATCAAGTGCTGTTTGTACACCTTTGTTTTTGAATGAAGAACCACACATCATAGGAACGATGCTAAGGTCAATCGTTGCTTTACGGATCGCTTCATGTACTTCATCTTCAGAGATCGTATCCGGATCATCAAAGAACTTTTCCATTAATTTATCATCATATTCAGCAACAGCTTCAATCAGCTGGGCTCTCCAATACTCCACATCTTCTTTCATATCCTCAGGAATTTCGATCTCATCGAAAGTCATTCCTTCGGTTTCCATATGCCACACAATACCCTTCATTTTAATCAGGTCAACAACACCCTTGAAATTATCTTCAGCGCCAATAGGTAACTGAAGAGGAACAGCTTTAGCTCCTAACATTTCTTTTACCTGCTTAACCACATTTAAAAAATCTGCCCCGGAGCGGTCCATTTTATTTACAAAACCAATACGCGGTACACGGTAACGGTTTGCCTGGCGCCATACCGTTTCAGACTGTGGTTCTACACCATCAACAGCAGAGAACAACGCAATCAAACCATCCAATACACGCATAGAACGTTCAACTTCAACTGTAAAGTCAACGTGTCCCGGAGTATCGATGATGTTGAAATAATATTTTTTGGTGTTTGCGTCTGCCTTACCTTTTATAGTAGGGAAATTCCACTGGCAGCTTACAGCAGCAGATGTAATGGTAATACCTCTTTCTTTTTCCTGCTCCATCCAGTCAGTGGTAGCGGCTCCATCGTGTACTTCACCTATTTTGTGAATCATACCCGTGTAGCGCAAAATACGCTCGGTTGTGGTAGTCTTTCCCGCATCAATGTGAGCGGCGATACCAAAGTTGCGTTGAAATCTCAAGTCTGCCATGATTATTAAAATTGAATATTGTCTATAATTAGCCCGCAAATTTGAAGCGGGTTGTATTTTGGTAGTTAACTGCAGTACACTCCTCATCGTTCCCTGCGTCGCACATCTGTACTTCAACCCGCTACCAGTCAATGTTTCAGCGGTGTTTTTTTAAACACAATTCACCAAACTGAAAATTGAGGGTGCAAAGGTAGGGAAATCGGCTGCAAATCATACATGTCATAAAACATTGTTTGTTAAAGATAAATCCACATGATATACCCGATTGAAATGTTTGGTTAGCAATTGTCTATTAGTGTATAATTTTTGCAAATCATATAATCATCGTAATTTCAAAACATATTTATTAACTCTCATTAAATCTCATTAACAATGGCAAAATCAACCAAGAAGGCCGCAGCTAAAAAAGGTGGAAGCAAATCCTCCGGTGGCGGCAGGTCTTCGGCTAAAAGCGCCGCTAAAAAAGGTGCTTCTAAATCATCTGGAAGAAGCGGATCTTCTGGTAGAGGATCAACAAGAACGGCAGCTAAAAAAGGTGCGGCAAAAAAAGCGGCCCCCAAAAAAGCAGCAGCAAAAAAAACAGCTCCTAAGAAGATGGCTAAAAAAGCAGCCCCTAAAAAAGGAACAGCTGCCAAAAAAACAGCCCCTAAAAAAGGCGGTTCAGCAAGAAAAGCAGCTCCCAAAAAAGCAGCTCCCAAAAAAGCAGCCCCTAAAAAAACAGCTCCAAAGAAAGCAGCTCCAAAGAAAGCAGGCGCCAAAAAGAGTGCAGCTAAAAAAGCAGCCCCCAAAAAAGCAGCTCCTAAAAAAGCCGCAGTTAAAAGTTCTGGTGGCGGCCGTAGTGCAACCAGGAGTGGCTCTTCAGCCAGCCGTAGCTCTTCAAGGGGATTAGCATCAGCCAGTAAAAGCACTCGTACCAAAGTTGCCAGCAAGGGCGGTTCAGCAACAGGCGGAAGTCGCCGTAGTTCTGCTCCCCGTAGAAGCAGCAGCTCAAATGCAGCAACATCAAGTCCCGTAATCAATACAGGCAATCAATACGAAGGTTCAGATATTAACACAGGCACACAAACGCCGGAAAGCGTTACAACTCCCACTGATATTTTTGACAGTGGCATTGCCGGTGGAACAGGTGGCGTAGACAATGCAAACGCCTGATCCAAACAACTATAAACAAAAAAACCATCCGCAAAACGGATGGTTTTCTTTTTATGGGAAACTGAATTAACTTATACTTTAAAGTGAGCAAAAGCTTTATTGGCTTCAGCCATACGGTGGGTATCTTCTTTCTTTTTGAAAGCGGCACCTTCGCCTTTAGCTGCGGCAATAATCTCGTTTGACAGTTTATCGGCCATGCTGCGACCGTTTCTTTCACGGCTGTAGCGGATCAGCCATTTAATGCTTAAAGAGATTTTCCTGTCCGGACGAACTTCGGAAGGAATCTGAAATGTAGCACCACCAATACGACGGCTACGAACTTCAACAGCGGGAGTTACATTGGATAAAGCTCTTTTCCAAATCTCGTATCCATCTTCACCTGTTTGCTTTGATACTCTATCCAAAGCATTATAGAAGATATCAAAAGCTACACTTTTCTTTCCTTCCCACATAATGTTGTTTACAAAACGGGTAACCAGTTTATCGTTAAACCGGGGATCTGGAGCGAGAGGAAGTTTTTTTGCTTGCGATTTACGCATGTGTTTTAATTTTTAAGTCACCGTTGCGGCAGAATTTCTTCAAGTATTAAAACTTTACTCTGTACAGCGGCCGTTATTACAAATAATTATTTCTTACCTGCTGGTTTAGCACCTGCTTTTTCTTTCTTGGTACCATATTTTGAACGGCTTTGCTTACGGTCTTTTACACCGGCTGTATCCAAAGAACCACGAACAATATGGTAACGTACACCTGGCAAATCTTTAACACGACCACCACGGATCAATACAATTGAGTGCTCCTGTAAATTGTGACCTTCACCAGGAATATAGGCGATCACCTCAATTTTATTGGTCAAACGAACTTTGGCCACCTTGCGAAGAGCAGAGTTTGGTTTTTTAGGTGTAGTTGTATACACACGGGTACAAACACCACGACGCTGAGGACAGCTATCTAAAGCCCTGGATTTGCTTTTTGCACGGATGATTTCTCTTCCTTTTCTAACTAATTGCTGAATTGTAGGCATTACGAACCTTTAATTTTTGGACGGCAAAGGTAAAGGCCTGAGGGTGAATAACCAAAAATAGAAAATTGAAATTGTAAAAAACTTTCCTAAAAAGGTTAAAACCTTAACAACTTAACTCAAAAAATTCACTTAAACCCTTGCATTCCTGTTACGAATTAATCAACTTTTACCATCCACCCGTATTTGTCTTCTCTTCTACCCTCTCGAATATCTGTTAACCATTCCTTGATGGTTGGGGCAGTTTTCCAATTCTCCACATCAAAATTCATTACAAAATCTTTATAACGGAGCTCTTTTATGTAGGTGATAGTGGCTGCCGTACCGGTTCCAAATACTTCAAACAAATGACCGGCTTTATAAGCATCGATAATTTCATCTATACCTAATGATCTTTCTTCAACCGTAAAACCAGCCTCCTTTAAAAGAGTTAATGCACTGTTGCGGGTTACACCAGCCAATATAGTGCCTGCACCCAGGTCAGGCGTAATAGCTTTGTCTCCAATAATAAATATGACATTCATAGTTCCAATCTCCTGCACATATTTATGCTCAAAGGCGTCGGTCCATAATACCTGGTCATACCCTTTTTTCTTTGCCTGGGCTGTGGCAAACATGGCTGCCCCATAGTTACCGGCTGCCTTTGCATAGCCCACACCACCGGGTACGGCCCGAACGTATTGCTCTTCAACATAAATACGTTGAGGTACATTGTAATAAGGACCGGTTGGACTTAATAATATAAGGAACTTGTAATTTTCAGATGGACGAACCCCAATCATTTCATCAGAAGAGAACATAAAGGGGCGGATGTAAAGAGAATGATCTTGTTTCTCCGGAATCCAGTTCTTATCCAAAGCAACCAACTGTTTCATGCCTTCCATAAATATTTCTTCCGGAACAGCTGGCATCTGCATACGTTCAGCAGAAATATTAAAACGGTTGAAATTATCCTGGGGCCTGAAAATATAAGCTTCGCCATTTTCATCTTTATAAGCCTTAATGCCCTCAAAAATCGCCTGGCCATAATGAAGTGCAGCAAGTGAAGGACTTAAAACCAATGGCTGGTATGGTTTTATTTCAACATTTTTCCATTCGCCATTCTCGTAATCTGCTTCCAGCATGTGATCACTAAAATATCTTCCGAAGGGAATGTTTTCAAGGTTCAGATCGAGTAATTTACTTCTATCCACCTTTGTTACAGCAATATCCATAGTAGCAAGCATAATAAATTTAATTTAGCGCTGCAAAGAAACTAAAAAAGCCTTTACCAATCTTATTCAAAACATACAAATGAATCTTAATGATATCGTTTTAAACCCTTACATGCTTACTGAATTGTATCCCGATGTGTTGATTCAATCACAAAACAAAAACATTGCAATTGAGCCTGATCTTAAATATTTAGGCCAAAATGCAAAACGCATTGCTTTGTTGATCAACAATCCTTCCGTACCATTTTTAACAGATAGTGAATTCAGCTTTTTAACAAGCATACTAACCGCATGTAAACTGAGTTTAGCGGATGTGGCACTACTAAATATTTATAAAACTGAACCCGATGCGATACTTGTTCAGTTGAACAAACTAAATTCAGATAAAGTAATAATGTTGGGCGTAGATCCTCTATCAACAGGGTTACCTATCAACTTTCCCCAGTTTCAATTACAATTGTTTGATAAACGCACATACCTATATGCTCCAACCCTGGAAGATCTTGAAAAAGACAAAACATTGAAACAACGTTTGTGGACCTGCTTAAAAACCATGTTTGAATTATAGAACCAATGATGAAATTGATATTTGCTACAAATAACCAACATAAAATAGAAGAAATTAAAACTGTTCTCCCGGCAAACTTTACAATACTTACTTTGAAGGAGGCCGGAATAGATATTGATATTGAAGAGCCCCATAATTCTCTTGAAGAGAATGCTTCTGAGAAGGCAAGAACTATTTACAAATTAACCGATGCCAACTGTTTTAGTGAAGACACGGGACTTGAAGTGTATAGCCTGAACAATGAGCCCGGGGTAAAAAGTGCCCGCTATGCAGGTGAACACAAGTCATTTAAAGAAAATATTGACAAGCTGCTTGCCAATTTACGGGACGTGCCGAACCGGGAAGCTCGTTTCAGAACAATAATCTGTTTGATTTTAGAAGGAAAAGAATATTATTTTGAGGGGATTTGCGAAGGCGAGATCATTAATGAAGAAAAAGGAAGCATGGGTTTTGGATACGATCCCGTTTTTATTCCAAAAGGATCAGGAAAAACTTTTGCTGAGATGAACCTTGAGGAAAAAAATTCGTTTAGTCATAGGGGAAAAGCCGTGGCTAAGCTGGTAACATTTTTGAATCAACTACCTACAAATAAAGTTAATTGAGCAACACAAGCAACCAAATATTTAGTGATTCCGACTTAATTGATGGATGCATGAAGGGCGACCGCAAAATGCAGCGGGAACTGTACCAGCGGTTTGCACCTAAAATGTATGGTGTGTGTTTACGGTATGCCGGAAACGCAGAGGAAGCAGAGGATATATTACAGGAAGGTTTTATAAAAGTTTTCAACAAAATAGGAAGCTTTAGAAACGAAGGATCTTTTGAAGGTTGGATAAGACGGATTTTTGTGAATACGGCAATTGAACATTTCAGAAAAAAAACATACCTGCAACCAATCACTGAATATGAAGAAAGTACGGTAGAAGGAAAATATCTTTCCGTGTTGGATAACCTGGCAGAAAAAGACATCATCAGGCTTGTACAACAATTATCACCCGGCTACCGCACGGTTTTTAATATGTACGTGGTGGAAGGTTACACACATAAACAAATTGCAGAAGCGCTGGGAATTAGTGAGGGAACCAGTAAATCGCAATTATCGAGGGCAAAGTTAATTTTGCAAGACCTGGTGAAACAATTTATAGACAGAAGAAAACAAGTTCCTTAGTATGGATGAGAATTTCCAAAACAAACTTTTGAAGTATGCGCCTGAACCACCCGAAAGGGTTTGGGAGGCCGTGGTTGCTGTTTTGGATGAGGGAGGCGCTGATTTTTCTAAACGCTTGTATGTCTACGAAGAAACGCCCCCGGCTATTACCTGGAATAACATAGAAGATACATTACAAGGTAAATTAAATCCAACCATTGTACCGTTTCGTCGTAAGTATAAAAAACTAATAAGCTATAGTGCTGCGGCTATCGTGTTGTTGGCTGTTGCCATATTTGCTTTGCAGGGAACGGGCAACAACAGGGTCGATCCAGTTCGGTCAATTGTTTCTGAAACTACAAAAGAAGTTAACAATAACAACAATGAGGTTGTTCAGAACGATGTAACACCCGGAGAGGGTTATACTTATACAACAGCCAAATCTGTTAACACACACAATAAAACAAATTTTGCAGTTGGCAGGAGCGTTATTCCGAACCGTTTTCGTCCCAGGCTAAATTTAGGAGCCATTAATATTTCAGAAAGTTTTTTGCCACGTGTTGCCTCAACAAAACGTACGGTGAGCAATAGTGCTCCAATTGAAAAATACATGGTCTATAGTGACGAGGAGGGAAATGCCATCAAGCTTTCCAAAAAACTTTTTGACATGATCAATTGTGTACGGGAAGATATTATCTGCAAACAACGTATACAACAGTTGCAACAACAATTTGCCTCAACAGCAGTTACCACAGATTTTACAGGCGCACTTGAGATACTGAAGAATCTTAAAGAAAATCAGTAATCTTGGTAATGGCAAGAAGTAAGCTTTCTTTTCCCGAACATTTTCATTTTACCGCAATCATACCTATACGAATCACAGATCTTAATTATGGCGGGCATGTTGGCAATGATGCGGTTTTATCTCTCATACATGAAGCGAGGTCGCAGTTCCTTAAACACCATAATTACACAGAAATGAACCTTGAAGGTATAGGTCTGATCATGAGTGATGTAACGATTGAATTCAAATCAGAAATTTTTTACGGCGATGTCCTTAACGTTTTTGTAGCCCCGAAGGATTTTACACGGGTGAGTTTTGATCTTTATTACAAGTTAACTGATAGTAAGACTGAAAAAAACTTTGCATTAGCTAAAACCGGTATGGTTTGTTATGATTACGCTTCTAAAAAAGTGGTTTCCGTTCCTGAAAAAGCAAGAACTGCCTTACTTTCATAGGTCGCTGTTCCAGATGCGCCAGCTTTCTTCTGCCTGCAGTACAAGCATTTCCAACCCATTTACAATTTGTGCACCCTGCTCCTCTCCTTTTTTTAGGAACACTGTTTTTTCAGGATTGTAAACCAGGTCAAATAAAAGATGTTCTGAAGAAATAGTTTTATAGGGTATGTCTGGATATGTTCCCACATCCGGATACATACCAAGCGGTGTAGTATTAATGATCAACTTATAATCGCTTATCAACGTATCATCTATCGATGTATAATTTACTGTATGAGGCGATTGTTTGCGGGAGACAATAAGGTAATTTATGTTTAACTCTTTCAGCGTATACTCAACCGCTTTGGCAGCGCCACCAGTACCCAGTATTAAAGCCTTGGTATGTTGTACACCAAGTTTTGGCTGCAAAGAGTTCTTAAACCCAACAACATCGGTATTAAATCCAAACAGTTTTTTTCCTTCAATCTTAATACAATTGCAGGCACCAATTGCTGAGACAATATGATCTGCGTTAGAAAGAAAAGGAAGGACCTGCTCCTTGTAAGGTATGGTTACATTTAATCCTTCAAGATCAGGATGATCTTCTATCAACTGCGGCAATAAATCTATGGATTGCAATTCAAAAGACTCATAAGTGCAGTTGGTGATATTATTATCCCTGAACTTTTGTGTAAAGTACTTTTTTGAAAATGAATGTTTCAACGTTTTCCCTATCAGGCCAAAACGTCGCATTATGCATTTTCCTTATTAAGATAAAGATTAAATGTGTCACCTCTTAATCCAATACGCATGGTCTCAACCGGGATTACTTCAGTTGGAGCAATATTTCCAAGATTTACGTTG
>DASTMJ010000123.1:0-8399 GCA_035714205.1 Flavisolibacter sp.
CCCTGCCATGAATCCAGGTGGCCGCCTAACATTACGATCTCGTCTTTTAATTTTGGATCTGTTCCGGGTATTTCGGCAATCACATTATACCCTTTCATATCGTTGGTATAGAATTTAGTTTTGACATCGGCTTCCAGCTCAACCGGAACATTGGCATTTACCAGCCGCTGCAGACGCAGGTAATCATCACTGGATAATACCACGTTGGCCGGGCCCTCAACGGCATCTTTGTTATACGATCCGCCACCCTGTACAAACACGGTTCCATCGGTGCCCCTTGCGTTGATGCTTAATACCAGGGCTGGTTTTTCTGTATTGTATAATTCTGTCAGAGCTCTCTGCATGGCCTGGCGGACAGCAAATTGTTTTCTCATTTCATCACTCATTTGCCTGCCTCTTACTTCGCCGCTCTGGGGCATTGCTTTCTCCATTTTCTGCAGGCTGCTATCAGCAAAACGCAATCCATCCGCTTCAAATGAGGGTTGCAAACTGTCGGTCACCCACATCATCACGATCCTGTCTTTTAGTTTGCCTTTATATTGTTGCAGCTCAGCAGAATCTTTTGCTTTGATCAGTACAATGGAGCTTTTGATCATGTTGTTGCCGGGTGTGCTACCCGTCCAGGCTTTGGAAAGCGCAATGAACGGAGCGTAATAAGGTTTGGTCATGGCTACATAACAGCGCTCCTGTTGCCACCCCTTTCCAAATTCTCCCCACGGCTCCAGTTTGGCATTTTTCAAACCCCAGCCCTCTAATGTTTGCCTGGCCCATTCAGCTGCCCGCATATATCCAGGAGATGCGGTTAACCTTGGACCACTTACATCCGTTAAATGAAAAGCAATATCCATAACCCTGGAATTTGTTGTGCCCTCGTGTTTGATCTGGTTAACGGTGGCCATGTCGCCGGACATCTGGCCATAACTATAACATACTACCACCTGGAACAGGAACAGGTAAAAGAATTTTCTCATGATGTTTTGTTTGCTGAGAAGGTACTGAATTTTTATAAAGCTGGTGGCAGTACAATTCAAAAGCCATGTTGAAACATAGCGATTCAATTATTGTTTTATCTGCAATAATCGAATCAAAACTTAAAATTCCAGGTAACGGAAGGAAGGATGGGAAACAACGAAACCTGTTTTGCCTGTATCTTAAGATCACCCGTATACGGGCTGCCGGTTTGATCAAAATAAATGAAATAGGGATTTTTACGGTTGTATAGATTATAGATGCTGAACACCCAACTGCTTTCCAGTTTTTTCTTCTTTTTCTTTTGAGGTGTAAGGGTCGCCGATATATCCATGCGATGATAGGCATTTAACCGGTACTTGTTAATGGAACTATATTCCTGTGTAAGCACACCATCGATGACATAAAACCGTTCGGGTAACGAGGTTGCATTACCTGTTGCATAAATAAATACAGCTCCCAGCTTCCATTTGTTATTCAGTTCATAGGTGCCTACAACTGACAGGTCGTTTCTCCTGTCATATTTTGCAGGATATTTCATTCCACTATTCAGCTGCGGAAATTCTCTCCACGTCCACGATAAGGTATAACCAACCCAACCTGTTAACCGCCCACGCATTTTGTTTACAAAAAACTCCGAACCATAACTCCATCCTTTTCCAAATACAAATTCTTCTTCCGGATCCCGTAGCGATGGAGAATAACCTTCTTTGTATTCGATCTGGTTCTGCATTTTTTTATAATACAGTTCTACAGAAGTTTCATATTCGTTGTCCTTCAAGTTTTTAAAAACACCAGCAGCATATTGCCAGCTGATCTGGGGTTGTACCCGGAATGTACTTGGCACCCACAGGTCTGTTGGAAGAGTTGTTCCGGCATTGCTCACCAGGTGAATAAATTGCAGGTTGCGGGTCACTGATGCCTTTACCGAAGTGGTAGCATTCACATTGTAACGAACTGTGATCCTTGGTTCAAAACCTGAATAGGACTGGATCGATTCAAAACTCTTATACATCGTACTATCGATCTTGTTCTGGTTGGCGTCTTTTACATATTTGGTATAAGGACCAATCTGCGAGAACTGGCTCCAGCGCAAACCATAATTCAATTTTAGTTTATCGGATAGGTCCCAGTCATCCTGCACATACAAGGCGCTTTCCATTGCATATTTTACGCCATCGTTACTGGGATTAAAGATCACAGAATCCTGCCGGCCCGAAGTCACATTCGGAATGAATTTATGGTAGGTGGAAACGCCGCCAAATTTTACTTTATGTTGCCCGGTTGGATAATAATCAAAATCAATTTTGGCTGTTACATCCCTGATGCCTGAAGCAAGGTTGATCTCAAAATTATTTTGTGCCGCTCCAAAAGTGAAATTGTAATCATTATAAACTAAAGTAGTATTGGCAAATAATTTCCGGTTGAATACATGGTTCCAGCGTAAGGTACCTGTTGAATTACCCCACGGTATATCTGCACGGAAAGAAAGTTTGCGATCCCGGAAATTAAAAACATCTCTTCCAAAATACCCGCTCAGGTAGAGTTTGTCTTTTTCCGAAAATTTATAATTCACTTTCGCATTCAGGTCATAGAAATAATAACCCGAACCATAGGCATTGGCATCCTTACTGATAAAAGGTTTTACCAGGGCATCTATATAGGTGCGTCTTGCAGAAACAATAAACGAAGCTTTATCTTTTTTTATAGGACCCTGTACAGATAAACGGGATGCAATAAGCCCGATGCCACCTTCCACTACAAATTTATTGCTGTTACCATCTTTCATGGTTACATCAAGCACTGAAGATAAACGACCACCATATTGAGCCGGCATGCCACCTTTGATCAACGAGGTGTTTTTAATGGCATCAGAATTAAAAATAGAAAAGAAGCCAAACAAATGACCCGTGTTGTATACTACGGCATCATCAAGTATAATAAGATTTTGATCGGGTCCGCCGCCACGAACATAAAAACCGGAATTACCCTCTCCTGCCGTTTGTACTCCCGGCAATAACTGGATGGCTTTTAAAATATCCACTTCACCCATAAAAGCCGGTATGCTCCGGATCTGTCCTATGGAAAGATCTATTTTTCCCATTTGTGCGTTGCGTACATTCCCATCCCTTTTGCGACTGTAAACAATCACCTCGTTCAATGCGGCTGAACGGGAAAGCAATAAAAAATTCCGCTGCAGGTTTTGATCCAGTTGAATTTTATAAGAAGTTGTAATGTATGAAACATGAGAAACAGTCAGGTCATATGTTCCTTCAGGCAAGGTGAGTGAATAAAAACCATACTGGTTACTATTGATAGCTTTCCCATCGATAGTGATGGTGGCACCAATAATAGTTTCACCACTTACACTATCGGAAATATACCCGTTTACAGTATAGTTTTTTTGAGCACTAACGGAAATGCCTGCAAACAATAAAAAAAGAAAAAAGCCAAAACTGGTTTTCATTATTTCAATCCTGTAAAGTTTACCACCTCTTTATTTTCACCGCATTCCAGCATTCCTTTTCCATACCGCGGATGGTGTAATCCCAGGTAAGGATTACGAATGGAATCCACTGCACTCAGCCACACACCTGCCCCCGTATCGTTAAAAGCCATGGGACATTGCTGCAGGTAAATTTTTTCGCGGTCGTATTGTACAACATTCAGGAACTGGTAAAGTTGATTGGTAAATACATTAAATGATTCCCTTTTAGCTGCAAGATCATTGGATGATTCAATTTTTTGCAGATCCGCTTTTGCAGCCGACAAAAAATTTGTTGCCTGGCTCCTGTCCCCGGTCAATTCATCCAAACGAATGCTGTCCAGTTTCGTTTCAAGCTCTGTAGCCGCCGCAGGCACAGCAGCCGAATCCCATTTTACAAAAGCCTCGGTAAGGTTGTAATACGATTGTAAGGCCGCCTGTATGGAGGCATTAAATGCGGTGCTATGTTTACTGGCCGCCGGCACTTCCTGCTCTTGTGTTTTTTCTTCCTGCTGGTCACCACAGGCATATAAAAAGAAAACTGCGAGGAATAAATATGCTTTTGCCATTTTTTAAGTTTTGGCAAAAGTAGAGATGAAACAGCACCAATTCTTTTTTCATTATATGAATGGACTGTAAACTGTGTTAATTGTTTTTTAACAAATAGTCATCAATCATAACATTGAAATCGGTGGCGGTTGTTGGTTATGACCGGTTATCTTTGCAAACCTTATTTATTATTATGCTGGCCGGTTTACAAAATGTTACGTTCGAATTTGGTGCAAGAATTATTGTAAAAGATGCTACCTGGCATATTCATCCCAATGAACGTATTGGGTTGATTGGATATAACGGAACCGGCAAATCAACACTCTTAAAATTATTCGCAGGCGAATACATGCCCTCAGCGGGAACGGTTGAGCGTAGCCGCTCTACCAGTATTGGTTACCTGCACCAGGACCTTTTAAGTTTTGACACCAGTGAATCGATCCTTGAAGTAGCCTTACATGCATTTGATAAGGCCAAAAAGATCGAGAAGGAACTGGACGTAATGATCAAACAACTGGAAACCACTTCTACCGATGAACTGTTGCATGCCTACAGCGAGAAGTTGCATGAATATGAAGAAGCCGGAGGGTATACCATTGAGCACAGAACAGCAGAAGTATTACAGGGTTTAGGATTTAGTAATGCCGACCTGGGCCGGCCCTACCGCGAGTTTAGTGGTGGCTGGCGTATGCGGGTGCTGCTGGCCAAAATGATCTTGCAGCAGCCAGACCTCTTGCTGCTGGATGAACCGACCAACCACCTTGATCTTCCCTCTATTGAATGGCTGGAAAAATATTTGCAACACTATAAAGGCGCTGTAGTCATTGTAAGCCACGATAAATATTTTTTGAACCGCATGGTGAAAAAGGTTGTGGAACTCTATCAAAGAGAATTGCACATTTATAATGGCAACTACGATTTTTATGAAACGGAGAAGGCACAAAGAATTGAGTTACAGCAAAGAGCTTATGAAAATCAGCAGGACTATATACGCCAGAACGAAAGGCTTGTAGAACGGTTCAGGGCAAAGGCCAGTAAGGCAGCCATGGCCCAGAGCATCATGAAAAAGCTGGACAAGCTGGAACGTATTGAAGATGTGGCTATCGAACGTCCCAACATACGTATCAATTTTAACGTGGAGAAAATGCCGGGAAGGGTTTTGGTGGAACTAAAAAATGTTTCAAAACATTTTAAGAACATCGACATCCTTGAACATGCTTCTGCCGAAATTGACCGTGGCGATAAGATCGCACTGATCGGGGCCAACGGAAAAGGTAAATCAACATTACTCCGCATCATTGCCGGTACCGAACCTTTTGAAGGAGAACGGAAATGGGGACATAATGTTGATGATGCTTTTTATGCGCAGCACCAGCTGGAAGCGCTGAATGTAAACAATACCATTCTTGATGAAATGAAAGAAGCTGGTTCTAAAAAAACAGAACTGGAGCTAAGAACATTGCTGGGTTGTTTTTTATTTAGCGGTGATGATGCCGATAAAAAGATCAAAGTATTAAGTGGTGGTGAAAAAGCAAGGGTGGCCCTGGCCAAAACCATGATCAGCAAAGCCAATTTTTTATTGCTGGATGAACCGACCAACCACCTTGACATTCATTCCAATGAATTGTTGATTGATGCATTGAACCGGTATGAAGGAAGTTTTATTCTTGTAAGCCACGACCGTTATTTTATTTCAAAAACGGCCAATAAGATCTGGGAGATCGTGGACAAGCAAATAAAAGAATTTAAGGGCAACTATGAGGAATGGGTGGAGTGGAAAGAAAGAATGGCTGTACGTACGGCACAATTAAAAAAAGAAAATGCAGCAACGGATGTAAAGCCTGTAAGTGCAAAGTCGCAACCAACCGCCCCTAAAACAGGGCCGTCGCCAAAAACATCCACAAATACGTTATCTCCTTCCGATAAATCAACCCTGCAAAAAGAACTGCAAAAACAACAAAAACAATTTCAGAAAATAGAGCAGCAGGTTTCTGAATGCAATAATAAAAAAGCCGAACTGGAAAACAGGCTGTCTGCCCCTGACACCTATGCCAATGCCGATAAGTTTAAAGAAACGGAAGCGGCGTATAAACAAATCATTCAGCAGTTGGAAGCAATCAACAAACAATACGAAGAGTTGTTTGAAAAGATCATGAGCCTGGAAGAGCAGTTGAGCGGGGGATGATGCACAATGTCCAATCCCACCACTAAATAGTGCTTATCCGGGAGAAAGATACAGTGTAAGTGTATTGTAATCGATGATAGCCTTCCCCGGCTTTAAAATATCCACTCCTATCACACCCGCAAATTCTTCACAGCCTGCCTGTGTCAACGCCTGGCTCACATGCTTAAAGCACATTACTGAAAACGTAAAATCCGCAACAACATGATTGCCTATTTCTATACTGTTTCCTGCAGATGGAATTACTTCCAGCCCCTGTCCGCCAGCGCCTGCACCCGTAAATGTTGTATTTTCTGTTTGAAGTGTCAATCGAAACTGGTCTGCCTGGTATGAATCAATTACTGAAACACCCGCCCCCGTATCTATAATAAACAACCCTTCAATTCCATTCACTTTAGCAGAGATCAACAAAAGCCCGGCAGCATTTTCACGAATAGGTATGGCATGATAACCTTTTTGTGACAGGAGCGTTTTTATATCATTTGTTTCCATATGCGTTCAAAAAGCAGGTATCAAAAAAATGAGTCGTAAGCTAATGGATCGTTACTGATCTTTTGCAACATCTATTCTTCTTAAGAGCCCGGCGCTGCTATCCCATAACGCTACGGTTTTGTGGCGACTTGCGGTAACGATCCTGTCTCCGTTTTCGTTCCAGTCTATACCCCATAAAAAGTTGGAACTATCACGTTTACTCTCGTGTAACAGGTTACCGTCACTTGTCCAGATGCGAAGCACATCGCTTGCTGTAGCCAGTAATGTCCCTTCTTTATTCCAGGAGATATTCCTGTACTCGGCTCTGCTTCCGGGAACAGATTGAAGGAGCCTTCCGTCTTCTGTCCAGAAATGAAGAAGACTGGGCACATTTTCACCCTCCCAGTTATGTCCATAATCACCGATCACAAAAAAATGGCCAGATGGATGCCATTGGGCACAAAGTATAATGGCTGCTTTATTGGTGTGTTCCATGATCTGCAGTTCACGCCCCGATGTATCAAAAAGAGTAATCTGGAAATTGGTTGCAATGAATGTATTTTTGGTTGGATGCCAGTCAAGCCCCAGGAATGATCTCCCGGCAACGTCCGGATCATATGTTTTTTCGATGGTTTTGAGCAGGGTTCCCTGCCCGTCCCAGATCCTGATGAGGCCTTCCAGTTCGCCTACGGCCAGGAGTTGACCGTTATAATTCCAATCCAGGGCCCTGGACCCACCCTTCCCGGGTAAAGGAGTGATGGTCCCACTTTCCATGTTCAGTAAAAGCACATATCTATCAAGGGTGGCTATGGCCAATACCTTACCATCGGGATGCCATTTCACAGCATGTATCCAGCTGTTAACAGGAAAAGCTTTGTACAGTTCCAGGCTATTGGAATGATACAAGCGCAACAGACTATCCACACCACCAACAGCAATCAATTTATTATCGGGGCTCCAGTCGGCGGTCCAGAATTGCTGGTATATCGTATCATTATAAGACGGGATTTTTGAGGTGGATCTAACACCGGCACAAGAGAAGTAGAACATGGATAAGAACACTATAAAAGCGAGGCGGAAATTGGTGTAAACAGGATCGTTCTCCATATAATGGTGTACAACGTTGACGTATTGACAATGTGACTGTAATTAAAAAATCATCAGCCTTAACTGTTGCTGACTAAAGTTACAAAAGTGGATAGTAAGAAGATAAGCTTTATCGGGGAGCATGAACCAGGCCTGGTTAATAGATAACTGCTTCTCATGGTGCAGCTCTGCCTGCAATAATATTTTTGTTCTTTGTGCCCGCCGTCAGTACAGAATGCGCTTGCCTGTGTTTCCGGATCAATAAATAGTTTATCAGCAGGACAAGCAGCATGGGTAAGAATGTTACAATAAAAAAAATAACGTATGAATTGGTTCTGAATCCACCTGGTTCAGACGGAACCAGTAACCCGTTTCCAATCGGGCCCTGGGAAAAAATAAAGTTTTGCGCCAGGTTCCAGCCAAGATGGATTCCTATTGGCAAATAAAGGGAAAATGTTTTAGCGTAACCATAAGCCAATACCAATCCCATTGCCCCGGTGATCAAAAAGGTTATTGCCATAGGCAAGGGGTCTCCAAAAACTCCAAATGAGAACCAGTGATAAATACCGAAAGCCATAGCGGAAAGGATGACTGCCTTTGATGCGCCGATTTTCTTGATAAGGATATAAAGAGGCACGCCTCTGAAGATCAGCTCTT
>DASTMJ010000124.1:0-2815 GCA_035714205.1 Flavisolibacter sp.
AGATTTAGCATAGTCCATAAACTTGTCGCTGATAGGCAGGATCTTTACCTGTAACGGCGCCAGCCAGGTGGGTAGTTTCCCGGCATAATGTTCCAGCAAAAATCCGATAAACCGTTCATGGGTGCCCAGCGGAGCCCGGTGAATGATCAAAGGCGTTTCAGTGGTATTATCCTGGTTGGTGTATTGTAATTTGAAACTGCGCCCCTGCGAGAAATCCACCTGGTTGGTGGCCAGTGTAAATTCCCTTCCGATCACACTATAGATCTGTACATCAATTTTAGGTCCGTAAAATGCGGCTTCATCCTGCACTTCCACATATGGAATATTGGATTCCTGTAATACATTCCGTACCATGGCCTCGGTTTCTTTCCACAGTTCAGGTTCGTTCACATACTTCACACCCAGCTTGTCGGGAGAGTGCAGCGATAAACGCATTACGTATTTATCAATACCAAATATTTTAAAATACTTCAGGTACATTTCATTCACGGCCCTGAACTCATCGTTAAACTGGTCTTTGGTGCAATAGATATGCGCATCGTTCATGTGCAGGCAACGTACCCGCATCAACCCAAATAATTCGCCGCTCTGTTCATACCGGTACACTGTGCCGTATTCGGCTATACGATACGGTAAGTCGCGGTAGCTTTTGGGTTCGGCCGCGTAAATTTTATGATGGTGCGGGCAGTTCATGGACTTCAGGTAATACTTCTCCCCTTCCAGTTCCATTGGCGGGTACATACTATCGGCATAATACGGCAGGTGACCACTGGTCAGGTACATGCTTTCCTTGGCAATATGTGGCGTAACTACCCTCTTATATCCGGCATCAGATTCTGTTTCTTTCGCCAGTTTCTCCAATTCTTCAATAATAACCGTTCCATTAGGCATCCACATGATCAAACCCTGGCCTACATCATCATCCATTGTGTAAATACCCAGCTCTTTGCCCAGCTTGCGGTGATCTCTTTTTTTGGCTTCTTCCATCAGGTGCACCCACTCATCCAGTTGTTTTTGCGAGGGAAAGGTTACACCATAGATACGGGTGAGCTGTTTGTTCTTTTCATCACCCTTCCAGTACGCACCGGCAATATTGGTGAGTTTAATGGCTTTGATAAAACCTGTATTGGGAATGTGTGGTCCACGGCAGAGGTCTGTAAATTCGCCCTGTGTATAAAAAGTAATGTTGCCGTCTTCCAGTCCCTGTAAAAGATCCAGTTTGTATTCATCCCCCTTTTCAGTGAAGTATTGAATCGCTTCCGGTTTGGCAATTTCCTTACGGATGTAGGCATTATTTTTTTTAGCCAGTTCCGCCATTTTTACTTCAATCTTACGCAGGTCTTCTTCGGTTATGGAATGATCGCCTAGATCAACATCATAATAAAAACCGTTGTCAACCGGGGGGCCAACCCAAAATTTTACACCGGGGAATATGCTTTCTATGGCTTCTGCCATCAGGTGAGCCGATGAATGCCAGAAGGTGCTTTTACCCCCCGTATCATCCCATGTCAACAATTTTAGGGATGCGTCTGAATCAATGGGCCTTGTGGCATCCCATACCTGCCCGTTTATATCGGCTGCCAATACTTTTCTTGCCAGTCCTTCTGAAATGGATTTCGCTATTTCCAGTGCACTGCTGCCTTTTGGATAAGGGCGAATGGCTCCATCAGGTAATGTAATATGTATAACTTCACTCATAAAGAGCGGCAAAATTAACAAATCATACGCTACCACTGCCGGATTTGAACAAGCCTTAATAATTAATTTGCGCTTACATGAAGTTCCGGGTTCCAAAATATCTGTTTCTGTTGCTTATTGGCTGTGTTCCTTTATTCAGTTTTTCCCAATCACTCACGGGTATCTGGAGGGGTTATTTTATTACAGAATCCGGCGAAAATTATCGCCTGGAGTTCCAGGTACAGCAATCAAAATCAAAAATGGTAACAGGTGTTTCGTATTCATACCTGGATACCCGTTTTTATGGAAAGGCAACCATGACGGGCAATTTCATTTTCAGCAATAAATCGTTTACCATACAGGAGTTAAGAACCGTTGAGGTCAGGAACATTAGTGGTGGTTCCACCTGTTTAATGAATTATAAATTCACCTATGCAAGATCAGGCAAAGAGGAATTTTTGGAAGGAACCTACCTCGGGAAGACCGAAGACCGGCTGAACCCAAAGAACAATGGCAAATGGGGAGATTGTGGTGGCGGAACTGTTTTTTTAAGAAAAGTAACCACGTCGGATTTTTATGTAGAACCTTTTTTGCGTGACAAACTGGAACCAAAACAAAACGAAACGGAAACTGTTAAAACACCTGCCAAACAAAAACCAGGGGTAACGAACAAACCTAAATCAACCACTAAAGCACCTGTAAAAAAACCGGTTCAAAAACAAACAGAAGTAGCCAAAGCCCCGGTTGAAGAAGAACCTGTCCGAAAAACTACCGGCCCCATTGTAATTGAAAAAGCGGAACAGCCCAGGATCTCCATACCGGCCATTACCCGTGCCCGTAAAAATGAGTTGACCCAGGCATTGACCGTTACATCAAACGAAATTCATATACGCCTATACGATAATGGTGAAATAGATAATGATACCATTAGTGTTTACCTGGATGGAGAATTGATCATATCCAACAAAAGGCTTTCGGCTTCACCCATAACCTACACATTAAAATTAAACGAAAACAATCCTGAACACACGCTGATCATGGTGGCAGAAAACCTGGGTCGTATACCACCCAATACGTCCCTCATGATTGTACAGGATGGTGACAAACGATACCAGGTCTCCATTACATCTACAGAACA